>NZ_LBKA01000203.1:0-39800 GCF_028128955.1 Bradyrhizobium sp. CCBAU 11386 | reverse complement strand
ACCAAGGATCGCCTACTCTCGATGATCGTTGCAGAGTTCTGCACAGAAGGCCTGACGAGAATCTCGCTGGAATCACTTGGTCTCGTGACGGTGACATACGATGATCGAGGCGTCCGAAACACGGTGGCGGCGATAACGCGTGCAGTCCCTGCGCTGAAAGACAATGCTGTAGGACTCGTACATTTTGTGCTGGACGTGATGCGACGCTACAGGGCGATCAATAGCCTTGATCATCGCATCGATCTGGAAGACGACTCCATCTGGGGCGAGGCCCAAGCGCAGGAACGTCGAGCGTGGACAAGGACGAAGGAGGGCCCGTCCCGCCTGCTGCGTACAATTATGCCGACAGGACGATCCGATAACAGGTTCCTGCTGTCAAATTAGTTTCGCAAGCAAGAAACATGCTGCTCGTAGGCGACGCCAGCCACGAGTTCCTCTTCTACCTAGGTTTAAGCTATAGAGCGCCGAATCTCTGAAGCAGCCAATTGAACGCCTCCGCTGTGATTTCATCAACGTCCCCCGTTCCACGTCCCGTCGGTGAGGCGCCGAGCGTACGCACCTTTGCTTTTAGCTCCTGCGGTAGGGGAGGAAAGTAATCAGGCCAATTCTTCAGTTGGTTCTGCCAAATCCCGACCAGTTCTGCGGTCGCAGCACCAAAGGTCTGTGCTCGAACTTCGGGCGCAAGCTGCGACTGAAGCGTTTTGCGATCACTATCGGAAATGGCGGGTTGATGTAGCACAAGAAATAAGAGGCCCTTATGCAAGTTAGATACTTCTGCGCCGGTGTCGTGCAAATGGATGGGGCGAATAGGTTTCATGTGTGTGGCTCCGAGAAATGCACTAAATACATGGGCGCCCGGCTGGTCTTGGGAGCAATCGGACGCCAGTTCGAACCGCAACTATGGATTGTTCAGCTCCGCCGCGCGAGCTTCCTCAGCAAGGCTGGCAAACGTCTGCTCAGATACCGCAAATGCAGCATGGCCAGAGCTTTGAGTCGAAAACTCCGCGAGAGGCAAATCTAGCAACCTCTTTTTCTCGTCGGTCGGCAACTTAATGGCGTCCATCGCAAGCTGTTGCTGCTTGAACTTAGCCTGTCCAATGGTTTGATTCAGATGGATTGCCAAACGTCTAGCTAGTGCGAGGCCCGTAAGCGTCGGGTTTGCCGATCCAACAGTCGGAAACAACGCTGGGCCAACTACGTAGACATTGCGAAGGTGGTGAAATTTGCTGTTCAGGTCCGTCACTGTGGTCGATGGATCGGGCCCCATTTGAAGAGGTCCGGCCTCATGATGGCTGGCACCAATTGGGTCGCGCAGCTTTGTCCCGATAGTGCCGTCGAAGTCCTTCTCGATATCCGAGAGTTTTGGGAGAACCGTAACGCCATCGGTACGCAACAGCGTGACATCTTTCTCGCTTCCGTTCCCCATGTGCCAAGCCAAACGGAGCGCCGCAAGCTCCATAGCTTTCCAGAGTTTCTGATCTACATCATTTGGTACCAGAGAAACCCGTGCCTTCGGAACTGGATCACCCCCAGTGATCGGCCCCTTCTCGATGAAGCTTGTCCCGCCATCTGCGGCACAGCTCATCTCGCCTACTAGATTGAACGACACCCAAACATCATCAGTCCGATTGGCCAACATTTGATTTATTGTTTCAGTATCAGGGACCATCTTCCAAAGGTTGTAGCTTGGGTCTGTTTGCTGATTGGGTAGTGATGCGGCAGCTACCTGGAAGTGAAAACGTCGGTTTAGCTCTTTGTCTTCTCCGCGGATCAAGAAGGCAGCTATCTCAGTCTGGCCGGGAATAGGAATTGTGGGCAAGTTCGGGTAGAATTTTCTAAGAGCTTTTCTGCTAATCTTAGCTAGTAGATTGCTACGAAGATGCGCCATTAGGTTGGTGGCCTTACCGGTAGCTGAAATCCCCAAGTCGTTTATTGCAATACGGGTGGACTCGATCGTACCATTCGCAAGAACAACTACGGCTTGCGGTCCAAGAGTCAGCGTTTGCGTCCCCTGCCCAGCAACATCTAACTCTATTCGTTCTACGGCTGTGCCATCGCCAGAGCGAACTAACTTCTGAACGCGAGCGTTTGTGAGCAAGAACAAACTTCGATCAGAGTTCTCCGATAACGCCTGCCCGCCCGCATTCCCATCCCAGTAAGCGTTCCAGCGATCTTCGCAGATGGCGTTGGTAAGAAAGGCCGCGCTGCTGAATTTGTCGAAGGGAAATAGACCCGACTGCCTCGGAGCGGCCGAGACGGCTAGAGGTGCATCGTCAACAGCCTTCAAAATCTGGTATTTAGAGTTTGGGTCCAAAACCTTGTGAAGACTGGTTTTCAGCGCACCCGACGCCGCACCGTAAATCGCGCTCGTTTTGGAAAGATAATCTTTGGTATCCGAAGCGCCAATCTCAGGACCAACCCAAGCGTATCCATCGGGGTCCGACTTCAAGAATTGGCGAATCTCTTTCGGCCATCGAGCCAGGTCTGCATCATCAAGTTGGGGAGACCATCCCGCCCACAGAAGCGAACGGCCACCTACGCACGTTGCGAGACCACGGAATGGTACGTCGCTGATCCAAGGAGTGTTCCACAATCCCTCACGGACGGTGCTCAGGTCGTCACCCTTACTCCCTGGTGGATATGCCAAAATGGTCTTCGTCAGTTGGCCGCCGACATTTTGATAATGAGTGTCTAGAAGGAAACCGCCCCACTCGACCAGAAGCACCTTTAGTCTCTGTGACCCTGGTATCCTTCGAGGAAACTGCCGATATATTTTGTCGGCCAAATAGCCGCCAAAAGTACCTGCTCCGATAATGACCACGTCGAATTGACTGCTCAGCGGCTTTATTGTTGCCCAGGAATCGGTAGTCCGAGCTCCTAAAAAAGCGTCTTGCAGCTGCGCTCTCGTTGTAGATGGTACGGCCGCGGCTGTTTGAGCGGTGGCACTTGTAGCAGCTTCGAGCGAAGAGCCTGCAACAGCCAATACCGCTCCAGTTCCGATCAGATCTCGCCTGCTGATTTCTGACACTGAACCCCTCCCGAAAATTGATTGCCACTTGCAAATAAATTTGAGTTTAATCCTGGAAGTTGCCCGATGTCTACCGTTCAACTCGACGCTACCGAGGTTGCGCCGCATATTTGGGGCTCTATAGTGTGCTCCCTCCAGATCTTTGGAAACTCACGTGATCTGCGTGGCATTCCAGCGGAGCTACTGCCTGCGCGTGATCGCGCGCGTAGCGTCGTGTAGCCAGATCCGAGTACCTCATGCGTTTGGCGCACGGAATGTGCGAAGGTTGATTTACACGTGGATTTTGCGTGGACGACTCACTGTCGCGCTCAGCTATCTGTCCAGCTCAAGAAAATCCCGGGAACAAGCCTCACCCTCAATCCTTCGCTGTCCTGCACCAGACACGTCATCACGCTTGACGCGAACCTTTTCATCACAAACTCGTCGCGCGAGTTCGGTCCCTCTCAGCGCCGTCCAAGAAATGTCGAACGTCCTCACGAGACCGTCCTCGGTGACCGCAATTAGTTTGCTATCATCGGAGGTCAGTAGGGCCGCTATCCCAGCGCTTGCAAGCGGCTGCTTCAATATTAAATTCCCGCGCAACGCGTCCCACACTCGAATATTTCGATCGCCAGAAGCGGTGACAAGCCTATTTCCGTCGGCGCTGAAATTCGCAGAGTAGACGTCCCCTTGATGTGGAAAAGGAGAAAGGACTTCTGTTCCGCTCTGCAAGTCCCAAATTCTAGCTTGATAATCCGTACCGACTGTGACCGCTCGTGTCCCGTCGCGAGTAAATGCAATATCCCGCACGTCACCAGGGGTTCCGTGAAGTCGGGATGCCAGCTCGCCTGTGCGCACATCCCATAATCCGCTGATGCCGGTCTTTGAGATTACTATTATCCGCTCGTCATCGAGAGTGAAGGCGGCTCGCGCATCGGGTGGAACCCCCTTCAGGACGGTTCGGCCGCGGTTGGCGAGTTCCAGTACGAAGGCGGTGGCGCCCGTATGAGGAGCCGTGAAGGCCACCGCGACTTGGGTCCCGCTCTTGTTTGAGGCGATGGAAGAGATTTCCGGGCCACCTCCGGGGCAAAGGAGCACACTTTCTCGCGTGCTCACAACGTAGCGAATGATCTTCCCACCCTTGAGCGCAAGAAATACCTCGTCTGCAGAACGCCCAAAATCCGCGTGAGCAACTTCTTGGTCCGCTTTAATTTCATCGACGCGTACTAAGTGGCCGAGATTGTCTACAGACCAGACGAAGGTCTGTCTGTCGTAACGTGAGCTCGTGAGGAGCCGTGAACCATCGTGACTCCGAACAGCTATCGAGACCTCAGCGCTATGGGTCTGCGCGCTTGGTGGGGCTACGTTTGCGTCCCAGATGCGCGCCGTGCCGTCAGCGGAGGCAGAAACAATGGCGCGGCCATCGGGCGTAAACTCAACCCTCGTGACGCTCTCCTTGTGCCCACGAAAAACAAAACGCTGCGTTAGGTCCTGGACGCTCCAAATCCGCGCGGTCCCATCGGCCCCGGCCGTTGCAATAAATCGGCCATCGGGGCTAAATATCGCGTCGTTCACTTCTCGATCTTGCTGCGCAAGGGGAAGAACAAGCGCTTCCGACCACGATCGCCGCTCCCAGGCTGGCGCAGGTACCTTCACCTCTTTGCTTGAGGTGAGCCGTGAAGGTCCACGATCCCATATTTGTGTTCGCCCGTCCCAAGAGGCGGCAACGATACGAGAGGCGTCGCGGCTGAATCTGACGCTATTAACATGAGCCCCGCCGGTTTGGAGACTTGTCCATTTCTTGGTTGAGATGTCGAGCACGGCGACTAGTCCGTCGGACCGCGCTACCACGATGGACTGACCGCTTTCGTCGAACGCCGCACTCGTGGTGTAAGCCCATGGCCAGCGTGGCTCCGGAAGAGCGATCGGAGTCACCGTCCCCGTTCTCCAATCTGTGAGCATCAGCCTCCCATCATCCGAAGTGGTCAGCACGAACTGATGACTTGGATCCGGGCTAAATACGCCGCTTCTGGCATCCTGCGTGTGTGGCCGCAGGAGCACTCTGCTGGCGCAATCGCGGCTTTGAGCATCCCAAACCCAAATATGCCCACTCGGGCCGACACTGAGGACGTTATCTCCGCCAAACTGAGAGTCCCTCACCCAACGTGTGCCCCCTGGAACAGGAATATGCGCCGCTATCGGTATCGCCTCATTCTGCTTACAGACTGCACTGCGCTGAAGGCTGGGTAGCGCATATATATCGCTGCTTCCAGCTTCCGACGCCACGACCAATCGGCTGCCATCAGCGTTGATGGCAACACTCGTCAATCGCGCGTCAGGATCGGTTGCCCGCTCATCTACGATTCCTACCAGGGCGGACATCTGTGCGGAACCGGCAAGGATAGCCTGTAACGAGCTAATGCGCGTATCGGACCAACCCAAGGCCCACGGCACCTCCCCGCGTACAGGCAAGCCCTTGAGCGTAAGGTCGATTGCACGCTCATAGTCGCCCTGCTCCACCGCAGTCCTAGCGTCACTTGCGAGTGCCGCTACGGTTCTAATTCGTTGAGTGCGATCATTCACCACATAGCCCGTCACACCAACTGCAAAGATCGCGCCGAAGCCTGCTGCAGTCCAAACGCGCGCTCGCCTTTGCGCGCGCCGCTCGACCTCAACATAAGTCGCCTGAAGCTCGGATAAGGGGCGCGGCTGTCCCGTTGCGGCGTGGACAAGCTGGGCAGCCAACCGTGCCACCTCTCTGTGGAATCTCCCGACGCTTTTCCAAGCTCTGGACCTTTCTGGAGCATCGTCTTGGTCGCTCGGAGTTGGCCCGGTTGAAGACCGATTGTGTACCGATGCATCCGGTAGGCTTTTCCTAGAGGACAAAGTTGATAGTCGTCGGCGCATTGCGCGCGTGAAGAGCAACACGTCCGCTGGGATTCGCTCGAACAGGGAAAGGCGATAGTAGCCTCGCAGATCAAAGCTGAACTCTGCTGGCTTGTGGGGAGCCTGCAATGCGAGAGGTACGTTTCGCGACGAGGTTAAATCGGGATCACATCCGTGGGTGAGTGCAAAGTAAACGGGGGCGTTGGGGCGATCCTCGCGCCACCATCGAATTTCTTGGTTAATCCAAGTATGATTTCGCGTCGAGGGCCCTCCAAACACAACAAGGCAGCGAGAGGCCCGCAAATTTTCCTTAATAACGTCTCCTATCACCTCTGTCGTCGACACATTCGGCAATTGCGGCTTATAGATAAAGTCGCTTCCATCAACACAGAGAGAGAGCTCTTTGACGAGATCACGTGCGATGCCCGGTCGGCGGTGAAAGCCCTCAATTATCCCTTCAACCAATCCGACCAGCGATGAATCAGGGTCAGTGGAGTAACTGACGAAGCCGTCAAAGACAAAGCCTTTAGGCGGGGCAGGGTTCACCGCTTCCTCCCGTCCGCAGACAACCTGGTTCTGTCCATTGGCAAGGTCCAACAAGAAGCATAGTCACGTTGACGGTCTGGACGATTCGACTTCATGCGAAGCGGCACGCCGATATACCGCCTCCAGATCGGCCTCCTTTGGGGAGAAACTATTTGGCACACTCCGCGGCCCGTTTCTGGACGTTCACGCATCCGCGCACCCAGGGCGCATTCGACCGCACTTGAAATCGCAATGGTCCACCCATCAAAAGCCGTCCCAGCGGTTCGCCGGAACGCCGTTGACGAAGCGTGCTCGGATCTGGGCGACAATATCGGGATGTCCAGCCGCTTCTCGGCCATAGTCGCGCAGGTCGGAAATGCTTGCAACTTTGTCGAGACTGACTTCGCCAGGCACGAGCGTCTGATCGACGCGAAGTAGGCGCGCACGACCCGCAAGAGTCCCAGCGAGCTCGGACGTAGCTTGCTGCTGCGCATGCATTAGGAGAGTGATAATGCGGCCTTGCCAGGCCCACCCAGCGAGACCAGACCTCAACGTATGCCGGCCGGAATAAGGCTCGGATGTCGTTCCGACGCTGAGGATGTCCACGTGATTGAGAGGGATGCGCAAGCGCGACACCGCCTCGACGATCGCAGCCATGACCGGATTGTTTGCCCATACCCCACCATCCACATAGGATTGCCCATTGACCTCGGCGGCGCGAAAGTACGTGGGGGCGGCCGCGGTCGCCAGCGCTACATCAACGGCTACACGATCGCGATCAGCTGCGAGGTCGGGATGGTGATTGGTCCGAAATAGGTGAATAGCGCCCGTTCGCGCATGACACGCCGGTATGACGAGTCGACAAATCGACTCGTGCATTGTTCTCCGCGGTGCCTGAGCAAAGGCCATCTTCAACTCTTGGCGGAGCACTTCTTGCGGAAATTTGGGCTGGAAGAGTGAGCGCATCCAGTAGCGCGCCTTTCGCCGCAGGCTCGTCAGCGGGAATACGACTGCGCCCCGAGTCTCGTAGAAGGAGAGAATATCGCGCGCCTCAAGACCCATACCGAGCCCAAGAGCAAGGATACCCCCTGTTGACGTCCCGGCGACTAGATCGAAATGATCGGCAATTCGGGCATGCGTCAAGCGCTCCCACTCAGCAAGTGCTGCTGCTGTAAATGTACCTTTAATGCCACCCCCGTCCAGCGCAAGTATCCTGAAACTGGCGCCTCCCGCCGGCTCGCCGCGGACCAGAGGCAGCCGCAAGAGCTGCGCGAGCACCACATCGACCATTCGGTCCGGGTCCCGATCTATAGCTATTTCGCGGTTCGTGGTCTCGTCGAGGCCGTTCTTCAGCGAGTCGAGAATTTCCGGACTGGCATCGAGATAGCCGGCCACCGCGCCTCCAAAGCCTGCAAGCAGGAAGGATGGCAGGCCGCGCTCTCGGGCCAGCTCAAATTCGATTGGGACACCAGCGCGTCCGGCGTGTTCGTCCCACCAGTTGCCGCCTACGAGAACCACCGCGTCACTGCGATCAGCCATCCAGCTGCGAAGCCGATCAAGGCTCTGCCGCTCAATCTCGTCAGTGGCCGGCACTTCCTGTACAACGGCATGCTGACGCCATTCGTCCAGAGGGATCCTTTGCGCGCTATGTCTGGTGTACCGGCTTGAGACCGCCAGTGTCAGGCAGTCGCGCGAGCCGCCGACGGCTTGGAAGGCGGCGGCGCGCTCGACCAGGATGGGCCAGATGGCGGGTTGGCTGCCATGAACGATTGATCCGCCGGCACGGAAGACCCGGTCAGCAAACCCGGAGATGAACGCCTTCATCTTCGTGGGATCGGCTTGGTCCGGTATCGAGCCGGACAGCCAAATTCGCGCACTTTTTAGCGGTGCGACCGAGTGCTTGAGCATATGTTCCTCGATCGCCAATGATCGGTCAGCACTGAAGCCGGCACCCGAAGACCGGTGGTGCGGTTCGCACTAGCGTTTGTGTGAGACATCGGGAGTGGGACTTCCAAATATGTTACTACCTGTCGCCGCTGTTCAGAATCTGCATTTTTCGTCTTGGCGACCTGGTGCTACGGCGCCAGCCGCGTTCTCGTTAGTTCCTTGTCCAATTCAAAGCATGGACATAAAGCCCTGTTTCAATCTGCTTTGAAGATTCAGCTCAATACCGGCGGCCGGGCATTGGCAACCCCATCGACAACCGCGAGCTTCATGGCCTATCCCAGACGCTGCGCGGCCCAGTCGCTGTCATGCACCCTTCTGTCAATTGCCGGATCGACATCCTGTCGAACGAGACCTTCTCGACCTCATGCAAGCGTTTCAGAATGCGAACTGGTTGCCTAGCCTGCGGCCTTCGGCCACCCGAATCCCTGCCTTGCCGCGCCGCCGCAAGGGGTGAGTCCATCGCCGATCCTGAGTTCGCGTCTACCTGCGCAAAGCCGCTTCCGAGTTTGCAAATGCTGCGACCAATGCGGCCAGCAGAACTGTTCTAATGCGTTCATTCTCCTTGGAAAGTCAATTGAGCTCATTACCGCTCTTGGATTGATCCACGATCCAGGTTCCGACCCTGAGCGCATTTGCCATAACCGTAACCAGCGGGTTCAGACCAAAGCAATTCTCCCAGATTCCTGCCGGCCACGTCATCGCGATTATCGACGCCTATGGAGGCGCGATCAACAACACCGCCAATAACGCAACTGCGTTTCCGCACAGGAAAGGCATAGTCTTGAGTACTCACTACTATTCACAATGGCAGGCGGCGAGCGATACCGCGATCCGCGTTGGCAGGATGGCAGCCGTTTTCAATGCGATGCGTCGACATGTCCCCGGCGGCGCCTACATCAACTATTGCGACCTCGACCTAGCAAATTTCGAGCAGTCCTATTGGGGTCCTAACCTTCTGCCGTTGAAGGCGATCAAGCGCCAGATCGATCCCGCCAACCTGTTCCGATTTCCACAGAGCGTAAGGCCGACCTGAGGCGAAGCTGACGCCCATTTTGAAACCGTTCGCCCCTACCTTGCACAAATCATCGGATTGACGAACCCGCCGCCCATCATGACGGCGTAACCTTTCTGCTTATCTACCGTAACCGCGATGTCCCAGGAATCGCGAGGCATCCCTGAAAATCGAAATGATCCCGAGACGTGCAGATATCGACTGGTCTCCGAAATCTTCGTTGGCCTGCCCTCGAAACAACCCGAGTAGGCACAAAGCGAAAGGCGACGTCCACGACTGTCCAGCGACAAGCGCATCGGCGTAAACCCACCTGAAGCTTCACATTTGGAAGCATCGCACGTAACCTCCAGAGTCTCGTTCTGGCAGCTATAGGCGTTTGCTGGAACGGCCGTCGCCACGAGCGCGCTTCCAACCAAGAGCACCTTCATTCCAGCCCGCGCACGGATTATCGATCGCAACCTGAACATCATTCAACGCCCTGCGCTCTGATAAAACAAATAGGAGATCTCGATACTCGCAATCCGATTGTGCACATCTGGCGCCCTTCTACGAACCGCACAACGCCAAGTTGACTAATTCATCATATTAGATATCATTTCACAATATTTTGTATTTCAAAGCGCAACGAGCAGGAGATTTCTTCTTGAGAATAATCGGGTTGTCGATTGCCAGTTTAGCTTTTTCTTTTGCTTTGATTTTGGAGATTTGCCCCAGCCCCGCGGCTGCCCGGCCCGTACCGACGGAAACGATCAGATGGTCCGCCGCCACAGCTCAGCGCTACGCCGCGGAAATCGGAGCGAACATCGATGTGCGTGACGTCCTAAGTCGTTTGTCTCCGGATCAGCGACGAAACGTGCGGATTACCGCAGCCGCGAAAAACATCGGGCATTCCAGCGAGCGCGAACTATTCGTACGAATCGTACACAAGGAGCTGTGCGAACTTTCGCTCTGCCCAATGATCCTCATGCAGGGAAGGGCGAATGGCAACTTGACAATGATTGCAACGGAAGCGACGCGGGTGAGGCTGCTTTCAGTATCGTTTGGGGGATACAAGGCGTTCAGAGTGTACAGGCTGGGAACGAGCTACGTCGATTTCTACTGTGGTTCCGATGGCCTTTGCAGCACGCCTAGTTAAAGCAAGCTATCGGCGGGAATTTGACGATTGTGGAGGAGGATCTGAGGCAATGAAACGACAATTAGTCGATCGGTGTTTGGCCGTCAGCATCATGATTCTGGCTGCCGTTTGTCCGGCCACAGTGTTTGCTGCTGGAAATAATTCGTGCGATTATTCCACTTTGTCGAGAAGCACCCACAACGACGCGGTACGCAATCGATCTCGGGTAGTTAATTTTCACTATAGCTACAGGGACGCTTCATCGCTGGAAAAGAAAGCGCTGGATGATCTGATTTCGGGAAGCAATGGGCGATATACCGAGTCAGACAAGAGAGGGGCTCGTTTGGCGCGAGAACGGCTTTTTGCCAAAGACGTAAGCAAGAATGACATCCTTTGGCTGATGACAAAGAGGCCTGCGGAAAACGACAAGTCTGCGTATATTTTTCGCAAGGCAGCGGGAGGGCAATTTAAGGATTTGGGGGTCGCACAACTGCGAAATCGCCTTACCAAGACAGACGGCATTTTCATGTGCGAAGGATTCTACGGTCTGTTTTCGTACGAAGATCGTGACTACTATTATGATGCGGCCTTTGAAGGTGGAAAGTACCGACAGTGCTGTCCGTAATGTGGCCGGGTAGTCGTTGAGCCTCGGTGCCGAAGATTGTGTGCGGAGGTTAGATGTCGGGTCCAAGAAACGAGCCGACGCCGGACTTTACCTACAAGCCCTACTCGGTTCGCTAGTGCAGGCGTACGGCCGATTCGTGGGGACACGTCCGACTCGAAGGCCTCCCCGGATCGTCCTGGTCGGCGGCAAATGTTAATCACGGGCATAGTTGCTTAGTGTATGACCACTTGATCTTCGTAAGGGGGACCGCTCGCTTGCAACTACCAGTAATTGCCCGCTCACCAGTAAGAACCACGCCCAAATGCTGATTTGGATCTATTCTTGGTCTTGCGGAAGAGACATCGTACTCGTCGTTCCCAGAGATTAGCAAGATGCACCGTTGCTTTTGGCGATCACACAGCCGTTTACTTCGATCGGGGCACTTCTGGAGGCCGCGTCAAGGCGCGTAGAAAAGCCAGTCACCAATACGAATAAAACAATCCATTTTGAAACGAGCATGATCGTGAGGCTCTTACGAATGCCTGAAGCGGTCGTGTTTCCCGCTCCACCGCTCCAGATAAATTCATCATAGTACGTAAATCAAATTGAATGGAACGGATCGTCGGAAGCTGGGGGCTACATAGCCCATCTTCGAAATCTCCTCCGTCTGAAACCCAAGACCGGGTTCAACTAGAAATCTAAATCCGGCAGCGCCCACTGTGGATTGAACTGTTAGCGGTCGACGCTCGGCCCATTTTCGGCAAGGCAATGATATTGCGCCACTTCGATGAATTTCTACTGATGATAATGGTGAGCGCATTATCAATCGCGGGTCGAGACGAGCACTGGGAGCGGGGTCACAGCCAGAGGCGACTAAGACGCCCGCGGCGGTGGCCGTGCGCTACGCCCGCCCAACACTTCACCTCTTGCACGAGACTAGCAATGTCTTGAACACGTCATAGCGGCTTTCGATATTGACCGGCGTTCCACGACAGACTGGCGCGACGAAAAATCCGGTACACCGATTCTGAACTAACTCCTGTCTTGTTGCGACCATTGTCGCACTTATCCTGCAAGAAGTCTTCCCCGTGCATCTCTTTCTAGCCAGTTCGTAAAGGCCAGAAATGGGCGTGTCACAATAGACTCCCCCATCTGCTATGTCTTCCATCACCACACCCCTAGCTAGAGACGGCGAGATACAAACCAGCGTAGCAAGTAGAACTGAAGTGTAGAACTTCAACATTAGTGTCCTCCGCCGTGAAAGAAGTTTGCGAGCGCCCACCGCCCTCTCATCTTGCGGGTCCCGTGATCACTGCGACTCCTAGGATTCAGCCGGCGTGAGTGCGCAAGACACGAGGACCGCGCCGCAAAGCTCAAGGAGCAGCTTTTCGAACATGAAGCCTCCCAACAGAACCGGTCTAGCCGTCACGGACCGCCAAGCTTCTCTCCGAGAATCCGCAGTCGTTCCGCTTTAGCGGCGTCCTCGGCAAGCTCGGCGTCGGTCCTGGGCCTCGAAGGGTCCGTTTCGAACCGCTCCGACAGGAGCCGTTCGAACTCCTCCACTTCCTCCGCCGTACCGCGCGCGAGCATTCTGGCGCGCTCTTCAGGTTTCAACGGGGCTATGATTTCGACCTCCTATCGTGAGACCTTCGCCAGGATCCGATCCACGAGATAATTCCTTGTCAAGCGATCATGGCGAGAATTGAGAGGACCGCCTTTGGCGTACCAGAAGTTATCCATGAGCGCGGGCGACGCCGGATCGGCAAGCTCCGAATGATAGGAAGTCCAGTTCGCCGGATAGCCGAGGGAGTCGCGAGCCTTGTCCGAAGCGTAGTTCGCCCCATTGTAGTTCGTAAACGCATCCGGAACGGGGCGGCCGACCTTGCGGTTGAACTGGACGTCGCCGTCGACGTAGAGGTCGGTCACGAAGCCGTTCGTGTAGCTTGAGAAGGCATGGCCGAATTCGTGAGCTGGCGTCATCGCGTTGTCGCTCGGCGCCTTCTGAACGTTGATCGCGGCCATTCCCGGTATGAGATGATAGTACCGATGGACAAACGCGCGGCCGTCGTAGTAGGCGGTGATTCCTCCCTGGTTGTCGTCATCGGTGGTCCCGAATGCGCTCGCTCGCATATGCGTGGGCGAACGCGATACGATGAAGACGATGTCGGGGTTGACTCCGATATACGATAGAAAGGCCGGAACGGCGAACCGCCGCGGACTGACGATCGTACTTCCCGCGACGCCGTCTTCTCCAGCGAGAGCGGTCGCGCCGTTCGACACGAGTCCGTAGACGTACATCGACCAAAATCTGATCTTAGCGACGAAAGGAGATGCCGAAAGCACCTTCTCCATCTGCCCCGGCACCCTGCCGAACAGATTCTCGCCGATGTATTCGACGCAATCTGTAAACTGCTTGCGGGACGCAGGGTCGCCGGCCGCGAAATCGTCGACGAAGACGTTGGACCCCAACGGCCGCTCCAGTGCGATATTGTTGACCACGAGAATGAAGAAGGGATTCGGCTTGGTGGTATCGCCGTCATGCCAGCGAATGGTTTCGGAACTAAAGCTTTTCGAGAACATGCCGCTCTCCAAAAATAAACCAAAGGTTGCTTGTCATTCGATCGGTTGTCAATGCCCGCGACGGAGCGGCCCACACGTTGAAAGCCTCGAGCGACGACGACGCTGGCCTCGTCGCTCGTTGAAGCCAAGCTTCGAGAAAATAAGCGTCTTTGGCAGTCGCGCCCGGCGCGAGTTCGCTTTTACGCCCCTACTGCGGCGATGCGCCGGCCTTCGCGTGTCGAGCCAAGATTAAAAGCGAAGGCTACAACCCCGCCGGAAGGGATCGAGACGGGACTATGGCCTGAATGAGTGCCGGCCCGTTTTGTGCCCTCGCGGTAGCGACTGCGGTGCTCAGCTCGGCCGCGGTAGTGGCGACGGCAACCTGAGCGATACGCAATGCGCGCGCTAAACCAAGGTAGTCCCAACGTCCAATGACGGAGATCGGCAACGGCGCCGAGGCGCCGGAATAATAGCCAGGGTCGAGCAGATACTGCTCATAACCGTAAAGACCATTGTCGACGACCACCACGATCGCGTCGAGCGCATAACGTGCCATCGTCGACAGCGACTGAGCGGTCATCTGAAAGCCGCCATCACCGCAGATCACGACCGGGCGCTTCGCCTTCGCTGCGGCAACGCCGACCGCCGCGGCTACCGAATGTCCGATCGAAGCCCAAATCGCGCTCGCCAGGAAGCTGTTCTGCACCGGCATGCGGATGCGCGCGGAGGGGTAGATGCCGAGGAATGTGTCAGCGACCATGATCAACCCGGGATCGGGCGCCACGCTCTGCTCAATGACTTGGAATAACTCGTCGTAGCTCATCCCTGGCGCGACGGCCGTCGCGACTGTCGCCGAGGTCCGGCCGGTCGGCGGCAAGGCCGCGTCCCGGTCACCATCCCAGGCGGCCTCTCCGAGTTCGTGCACCCGGTATGGCGGCAAAGCAGGCAACGGCTTGTCGCTTTCGACGACGGCATTGCGGTCGAGCTGAGCGATCAATTCGGGGAAGCTCAGCCGTTCAGGCGCGCCGTTGAAGGTCACGACGCTGCCGTCCCAAACCCGGATCGTCTTCGTTGACTGCGGAACCATTATGGTCGCGTGACCGGAGCCGAACACTGCTCCCAGCGAAACGACGAGATCGGCTCCGCTGATGGCCGCCTTCAGAGTCTGCGGGGCCTTCTCACCGTTGAAGACGCCGAGAAATTTCGTGTGCTGCTCGGACAACGTCGTTCGAGCAAGCAAGGTGGTGGCCCACGGGATCTTCAGCTTATTGATGATCGACAGCATCCCGGCGGCGAGGCCATAGCGCTGCACCTCGACGCCGACGATCAGAACGGGAGCCTTGGCGGCCTTGATCGCCTTCAGAATAGCGCTCGCGGTTTTCGCTGCGGCTCCCGCGGGGATAGAGAGATCGAGGGGCGCAGTAGGTCGAGACGTGTTCGCGCCCAGCATGATCTGCGGGATTTCGAGGTAAACCGGGTGCTTGCGTACGATCGCGGTGCGGATGGCTTGGTCGACCTTTCCGGGGATCAGCGCCGGGTCCGTGGCACGCTCGCAGAAGGCCGTCAACGGCTGAAGGACTTCCAGGTCGGTATGCGGCCGCCCTATCGAGTGCGAGTACAACACGCCGGTGCTCGTCTGGTCGCCGATGTTCTTGTCCGAAGGACCGCCGTTGACGATGAACACCGGGCTGCGCTCCACGTATGCCCCGGCGTTGGCGAGACTGAGCGTTCCCGGACCGTATGAAACGGCGACCACCGACAGGCCGCGTACCCGGGCATATCCGTCGGCGGCATAACCCGCTTCGAGATCGCTGCTCGTGACGATGGTCGAAAAGCCAGCCGCCCTTTCGGCGGAGTAATAGAGTGCGGCATTGTAGAAGGACGGCACGCCGAACAGCGTATCGACGCCTTGCTCCTTCAGCCGTTCGATGACGTAGTCCGAGATTTTGAATGCCATCGCGCAATCTCCTACTTGTTGCGCATCAACCAGGGTCTCGCGTCGGCGGTAGCGAAGGAGCGGCCCGCAAAGACGTCGCGCGCCATCTTCAGGATGTGAGCGCATTTCACGGGATCGGGATTTTCGTCGTCGACCTTGCATTCGTAGGAGCCACCGACGACGACATGGTCGGAACGTGGAAAGACGTAGGTCTGACCCGTACTGTACAGCCATTCGAGCCCGGCCTGAGCCGGCAACCACACGAGCTGGCCCGTGATCGGAATGACGTCCGGGTCATTGAACAGCTTGCCCGAGCCCAATCCAGTACAATTGACGATGATCGTTTCGTTCAGGCTGATCACGTCCTGGACCGACCGGAAGACCTTGTGTTGCGGAACGATGTTCGCCGCCGCGAGGTCGTCTCTCAAGCGCTTCAGCAGGACCGGCGGCTCGACCAACAGGGTGTGGTAGCCGAAGCCGGGCGAAGTCAGGTGCTGGAAAGGAAGGTGATTTAGCTTGTCGGGAGGCGGGACTACATCGCTGGGTATCTTTCCGAAGGTATCGCTCTCGACCTTCGTGTAGTTGACGCGCGACGAAACGCCGAAGCTTGGTCCCCGAGACTGGTGCATGGTGTACGCGGTCCGGAGGATATCCTCGAATTGCTGCTTAGCTTTCGCATTTTTTGCGTCGTATTTGACCACGGACGGGGCCCATTGTCCGCCGGCGACGTCGGAAGTCGTGCCCGTCGCGCGATCGGCATAGATCGCCACGTCGTGGTCCGGAGCAAGCAGCGTCGCGGCCGTGAGGCCCATGACACCCGCGCCCATGACCGCAATCCGCGCGCGAGTGCCGTTCGGGACGAGCGTTCGAACGAGCTTGACGACGGCGTCGGCGCATCCCCAACTCATCGTGATGCCGGCGCCGCCGTGGCCGTAGTTGTGCACGACGTGTTTTGGTCCGAAGGCCTGAATTTCCAGCCTATAGGTATTCCGCCGAAACGGCCGAACTCCTGCCTTGAAGACGCACCCCGGAGGATTGCAGGTGAAGTCGGGCGACGGAAGGACCAAGTTTGGACTGGTTTTCATTGATCGCTCCAAACAATACTCAAATCGAATAGGCTAGACCAACGGTATGCTTTGCGGAAAGCGGAAGACGTTCCCGGGATCGAGGGTGCGCTTCACGGCCTTGAGGCGGCCAAGGTTCGGGCCCCAGTAGGCGGTCGGCCAGTTCTGCAATTCGCTGTCACAGTAGTTGATATATGCCTTGCCCGGGACGTACGGCCGCATCCCGGCATAGAACGCCGACATGGCGCAGAGACGTTGCTTCGTCGCGCCGCCGCTGTCCCAGCCGGAATAGTAATGGATCATGAAGCTGATGCTCCGACGATGCGGGAAGGCGGTATCGGACTCGCTGAGGCCATCGATAGCACCACCGTAGGCGTTGAAGATCAGCGCGATCTGACTGGACGACTGGCCGACGAGCGCCGCAAGTAATGTCGTCGCGGCCGCAGGCGAAAGCGAAGGAACGAAGTCCGACTTTTCCTTTTGATATCGAGGGTCGGAGCCTGTGCCGGCAAAGAACTTATACGCCTCCCAGAACGACATGGTCTGCAGCGTCCTCGCGCCGCTCAACGGTTCTACCGCTTCGAGCGCCCGGAGACTGGTATCGAGCACCTTAGGCGGCGCGATACTCTGACCGATGCATCGTAGCGAAACGCTGCTGCTGTCGATCCGGCTGATCTTGAGCAAAGCCGTGATGCCCGGATCCGCCGTAGGCGCCCATTTCTGCCAGGCATCGACGACTCTCGTCGCGCGCGCCACCGGCAGTACCCAGTGTTGTACGAAGACGGTCACGTTCGAGATCGGATGCACCGCGAACACAAATCCGGTCGCGATGCCGAGCGAACCGCCGCCGCCGCCACGGCTCGCCCAAAACAGATCGGCATCGGCGTCCTTACTTGCCGACACAATTGTTCCCGCGGCCGTGACCAGCGTGACGGCCGTCAAGTTGTCGCATGCAAGCCCGTAGGCGCGGGCGAGCAGGCCATACCCGCCGCCCATGACGTGACCGGAAATTCCTACGGTAGGACAGGTGCCCGCAACGAATGCGACGCCTTTGCCCTTTAGCGCCTTCTGGATATCGCCGATCGAGGCGCCGGCACCGACCGTCACCGTCATGCTCTTCCGATCGAACGTTACGCTACCGAGATTCTTGATGTCGATGACGACGCCCGGGCTACAGGAAAATCCTTCATAGGAATGTCCGCCACATCGCACCGCGAACGGTAGATGGTTCGCCTTGACCCACGCAAAGACGGCGGCAATGGCGTTCGTCGTGGCGCATATCGCAAACAACGCCGGTGCAATCTGCGTCCGCGCGTTGTAGACCCCGATATGCGTTGCGAAATCGGCGTCTCCTGGGCGGAGCATGATGCAGCCGGGGATGGTCGGCAGCGGCGGCAGACGGATCGGCGCTGGCGACGTATCTGGCGAAGGCCGTTCGTCGGTTGCCTCGTCGGACGGCGCCGACGCCCGATCCATGTCCGGAAAATGATAGGGACTTTCCAACGACTGCCCTCCCCATGCACACCAGCCGCGGCCGCGCCGGCTCGATGCGAAGTTTACCCGCACGGTCAGGTCCGGCGGCAAAGCGCTCTTCCCGACGCAGCGATTCGCTCGGTCTGTTCTTCCGAACTTCTCGATGCCGCATTCAACGGTTGCTACGGTAAGATGGAGCGCACCTCGCTGTCAATTTTTGGTTGACAATCGCGCAACGTGTGATGCCATCATATTCATTGTGGCGCGCCGCCTGCCTTCGACGAAGTGCGCAAATAGAACGCCAAATTTCTTTCGAGCCCGCGCGCGGGAAGTGATTTCGACTCGCCGCTCCGCGGCTGCCTAATTTCGAGGACATCCAGATGACCACCGCGATCTCCAATATTTTCGTTCTGATGCTCGAAAACCGCTCCTTCGATCACATGCTGGGCTTCTCCGGAATTTCGGGAACGGACGCTGTCTCGGGGAGGACCAGGTCGGTCAATGGACTGAGCGGGACGGAGTCCAACAAATTTCAGGGAAAGGATTTTCCCGTCACGCAGCCCGCCGACCCCATGATGCCGGTAGATCCCGGTCACGAATTCACCGACACTCTTATCCAGCTTTGCGGGCCAGGCGCGACCTATCAACCGGGTGGCAGCTATCCGGCGATCGACAATAGCGGCTTCGTCAACAACTACGCCTCGCATGCCTCCAGCAAGTTCGGCGACATCATGAGGTGCTTCAAGGCGGACCAGCTACGCGTCCTGAACGCTCTGGCGAGGAACTTCGCCCTGTGCGACGGTTGGTTCGCCTCGATGCCGGGACCGACCTTCCCCAACCGCTTCTTCGCATGCGCGGCCTCCTCCGGAGGCTTGGACCATAGCCCGACTGCCGGCGAAATTCTGACCTGGGAGACGATTGCCGGATTTCGGTTTCCCAACGGCTCGATCTTCGACGCACTTTCCCAAAAATTCGCGACGGGATGGCGCATCTATGCAGGCGATAATTTTCCCCTGGCGGCGGCCCTCAAGGGGATTCACCATGCCGACGTGCATAGCTTCAGAAATTTCGCAACGGATATCGGCAACGCGAATTATCCCTGGCACTACACGTGGATCGAGCCGAACTACGGAGACGTCATGGGAGGCACCTACAAGGGCGGAAATTCGCAACATCCACTCGACGGCGTGATGCAAGGCGAAGCTCTCATCAAAGCAACCTACGAGGCGATCCGAAATTCTCCGCATTGGAACAGCAGCCTGCTGATCGTCACTTGGGACGAACATGGCGGCTTCTACGATCACGCCCAGCCTCAACGTGCGGTGCCGCCGGGCGATACACAGCCGGGTTCGAAGTACAATCAGTTCGGGTTCACGTTTGACCGATGCGGCGTCCGGGTGCCGGCCGTCATCGTCTCGCCGCTCATCCCCGCCAACATAATCGACAACCGCAAGTACGATCACGCGTCCATTCCAGCGACGGTCGAAGCGGCATTCGGGTTGCAACCCCTTACGGCGCGCGACGCGGCTGCCAACAACGTGTTATCGCTTCTTTCGCTAACCAAGCCTCGGACGAATTGCCCGAAGACGCTTCCCAGACCGGCGAAAGTAGCCGCCCCGAAGACGAAAAAGCGCAGGATTCCGAAGCTTCCCGAAACCGTCAACGACGGTAACGTGCCAGGCCTCTTGCTGGTCGCGATGCGACTGGACATGGAGATTTCGCCGCCGTCCGAGATGCACGCGATCCTCAATCGCGTGCAGACAATTCAGACACGCGGACAAGCACAGCAATACCTCCAAGAGGTGGAGAACAAGAAGAAGGCGCTCGATCGTATAAAGATGCGAGCGAAAGGCGCGCCCAAGAAGAGGAGGAAGAGTCGGCGCAATTCCTCTCGTTAGTCCGTTCCCGCTAAGCCGGAAGATCCGCTTCGCGAATTGCAGTTTATCCATCGGCGACGACGGCAACCGAGGTAGCGCCATCGGCCGCCCGATTCCCGTCATCGACGTGGAGTGTGCCTTCAGATTCCGCACGTCACGGTGCGGACTTGTTTTGCGTCTAGGGATCCGTTTGGACGCACGAGGTGCTATGGTTGTCGTATTCGAGCTGGAGTTCGTAGAAATTGCCGCTCCAGCTTTGATTGGCCTTCTTGCAGATCCGAGTATTCGTCTCGAAGACCCAGGCGCACAAGTCTCCGATCTCCGCGCCCGTCGAGGAATACTAGGCGTTCAACAAAGGACCCGTGGTCGCCTCGGTAAGCTCATGACTGGCGACACTGGCCGCGGCGTGGCCGTCAGCGGTGCCGTTCGGAGAAGGAGTGCTCGCGATCTGGCAGTATGTCGTATCGGCGTACGGCATGTTTCCGTAAACGATGGGGCGCAGCTCCCAAAGCGGGTGGGCGCGAGATCTGGCGCATCGCCAATACGAGCGCCGACATGACGTATGACCTTGCGCTGGTGGCACGCGACAGCGGCCGTCCGCTTCGATGCAGCTGTTAGCGCGCGACGGAATCTCCGCCGCGCAGGAGGGAGCCGATCGCGCCATCATGGTGGAGCGCGTCCTCATGATGCCGAGTTCGCGCATCGAAGTGGCCATCGACCGCAATGCGAGCGAAGGTTTGTTCGACGAGTCCGCTGCGCTCGCGGCGGTTCTAAAGACCTACGGTTACTATACCGGCGGTGACGCTTGGCCGCGGTGGACCTCGCGTCCGTCACTTTCGCGGCTGCACCCGCGGCGCCAACCGCATCACGTGTGGTCGCCCATCACAAGACGGCGGGTGCTCCGTCGGTCGCTAGGGCTTTCGAGCCGCTGATCGTGTCGCCTTGGAATCCAGCGCCTGCGTCCACGCCAAAGGCTGCAACGTCGGAAGTCGGAAAGGCGAAGGGCGATCGGCGTACCTTCGTCCTGCAATCTGGGGGTGGACACGACGCGCACGAGGCCATGGCGAACGAGCACCCGCTTCCACTGAAGAGTGCAAGCCCCTTTGCCCGGGAGGGGAGCGGGTGGTAGCTCTCGCCATCGACAAAAGCACGGGGGTCGAGAAGTTTAAGATAGGGACAGCCCGGGCCAAGCGAAGCAAACTGACGCCGTCGGAATGGAATGACGTCGTTCAGAAGGCGATCGACAATTCGGCGCAGTTCGGGAAACAGGGGTCATCCCTTCTGTGCGCACACGCGGGGACGTCGGAAATTTGGAACGTCGTCAACAAGCCGTTCCAGGACAATCAAGAGAACCACAACTTCCACGTCCATCAGTCGAAGTTCGAAGTCGTTGCCGTGGACGGTCCGACTGGACGCATCTCGCCGCCACGAGGGGGAGCCGCCGCCAAGCGGCTTGTCGATAACTATCCAGTACCCATTGGGGGCTCGATCCGCATTCGGATCCAATTCACGGCAAATCAGGTCGGTGGGCGGTTCGTGCTGCATTGTCACATCCTCGAACACGAGGACAAGGGCATGATGGCCGCCATCGAAGTATTGCCCCGCTAATCATATTTACTCGCTCGTATAGATTCGGACACACCAGGTCGTCAAAATCCATCCGGTCTCCCATCGGTGAGCTGCGTCGGATCGCGGCGTTCGCCGGAACGATGTAGCATACGGCTTCGCAAGAAGGCCGATGCTTCGAACTCAAATTTACCCATCGCGGAAGTTGGATGGTCGAGCGGATCGCCGGCGGTCGCCCGATCGACGTGATCCCCATCGCTTGGGCGCGAGGCTTCCGCTCAGATCCTGAAAACAGGAACAAGTATCAGAAGGTGAAGACATGGAGGCGCGCCTGCAGGATCCGTCGCCATTGGTGGCTGCGCTAGGGATTAGGGCGTAATTTCCCATTCGGTGAAGGCGTTTTTGGGCGTCTACGGCCCGATCCGCGCATTGTTTGCGTTAAGGGCGCTGCGACCTAGGGAACCGGAAAATCCGCGAGTCGCCGTCTCGGCCGCTGATGTAAGCATCTCGGACTCGAACTTTGAGAAGCGGCCGTTGCATGTCTTGCAGACGCAATTCATCAGCGCAGTTGTTTCCCGGTACCACAGAGCGCGCGGGAGGAGACGTGCTCGTTGTCGAACTTTGGCTCGGACCCTTGTGCCGCAGTAGACGCAGTGATGGACCATGGATAACTCCAGCGGTAAGGTCGCGAACGGCCGTGTGGAATACGCCCCTCGCGGACGTCCATCGAGGGGCCCAGATTGTGGTTATCGGGTGCCGAACGACAAATCGTCGAACGGCGGCATGAAGAGGAGCCGTGAGTTGTCGGGTCCAGCTTCGAAAGTTAGATCCTCATCCAGAGGAAGGCGATCGTACTACCGAATCCAGCGACGATCACCCATGCCGAAAGTCTCTAGCAACAAAAGACCTTCGGCAGTTATCCTCCGCTAGGACGGTAAGCCCGGGCGTAAATAGTGTCTGCAATCTTGCGACCTGCTGCGTCTCCGCCTTCAGCGTCGAATTTCCAGTGTACGCCCAAATGCACGCGGCTCGCCTTGTTCGCTTCGATTAGGTCCTCAATGCTGTCGAACCGGAGTGGTCGCAATGGACGAGTGTCATCTTTGAAGTTGTCAACCGTCACTCCATTCACCGAGAATCATATGGATCCTCCTGGATCATTGCGTTCGATGAAGTTCTCGATATGCAGATATGAGGGCGTACGATTCGGATGAATTCTGCCCGGTTGGGATAGGAATTGATCGAGCGATCAAGCGAAGCGCGGCGCTCCTCCTGTTATCTAGTTTCGAAAATTGGTGGACGTCGGAGGGAGGTTTCTGTGCCTCGAAGAGGCACAGCTTCGCCTGCGAGGGCGAAACTGCTGATTGAAGGCCGTGCTCGAAAACCGGAGCCACGCCGTCGGTCAGTCATCGGATAAGCGCACCCTTAGGGTAGGCCGGGGTCAGCCGGTCGGCCTTTTACGCGCCGCTTCATCCGGCGGGACTACTGCGCAACAAATCCGTCAATTGCGCAGCGTCTGTGGGTCGGGAGTCACCGGAGCCCACTCCTGCCTTCAGCTTTGACACTGTCAGCTTTTGCCGATGCCATTCGGCCTTGTCCGCATCATCTCCACTGCCTGGCTAGCCTGAAGCGCGGAGCCCGTTGAGGGGCTGGCTATGTCGTCCGCTTTTCGGGGACGACGTGGGCGCGATGGTGCCGACGGCCGCCAGAGCGTTTGCGCCAGCGGGCTGTTTCGTGCTCACATTCCGAGCGTTGACCGATGACGCACCCTGGTCGACAGCAGCACATTTGAGTGGTACAAGCGGCAAATCGAAGAGCGTTATAAGCGATTGATTTTGCTGAAGTTTGGCGGATTGACGTCGAGTCCTGATTATCACCTTCAAGCTCTTCTTCGTCGACTAATTCGAGCCCCGGAATTCTTCTGATTGCGTTGGCAAAGTTTGTGACGGCTCCACGGACCTCGAACACCAACAGCCGTTCTGGTGCGAGCGCAGAGGGGTCAGCGCGCAGCGTCAGCCCGGAGGGGTCCCGGCGAAGCACTTCATCCAAGCGTCGAAAACGTGGGCCGAAGGTCGCGTTCTGAGCGGCGGGAGAATATTTAGCCGGCTTCGGGATTTTTAGCTGCTTGCCGGCCGGTCTTGCGGTCGGATTGCTCGGCGTTAGCCGTAACAGTGGTTTGGTTGGATCGCCCGCCATAAATGTTCTCTGGTTTTACCCTCGACGACCAATATTCAAGTTCGGCCGTTATCGCTGAATTGATCGAAAGCTCACCGAGGCCGAGAATTTGACGGCGGCGGACGTTCTGACAGAAGTCCAGAACCTCGGCATATGAAGTCGCGTCAATCTTTTCAGCCAATTCCTGAGCCGATAGTGATGGGCGTTCCGGCCAGCCGGCAAAAAGTCGCCCGATAAAATGCGCGATTTCCGCGAGTTGAGGAGCCGGGAATGAAAGCTTGAGCTGGAAGCGCCGCCACACGGCGCGATCGAGTAATTCGGCATGGTTGGTAGCAGCGATGGTCACAACGTAGCTGGGAAGCTTGTCGATCTGCATCAAAAGGAATGAAACAACCCGCTTTATTTCTCCGGTTTCGTGGTCGTCTCCGCGCTCTTTGCCGATCGCGTCAAACTCATCGAAGAAAAGAACGCAGGGCTGGGTACGTGCATAGTCGAACAGCGCGCGAAGGCGCGCGTTCGTTTCACCTAGATAGCTTCCAACCAACGCGTCGTACCGAACGACGAAGAACGGTAACGCAAGCCCCTCAGCGATCGCCTCTGCAAACGATGTCTTGCCGTTGCCGGGCGGGCCCGACAGAAGAATGCGATGTCTCGGCTCATAGCCGCTCGCTCGGAGCACGTCAGCGCGCACGTGCTCTTCGATCAGTTGAAGACCCTCCGCCCGAGCAGGCAAAGGCAGGACCAATTCGTCGAGCGATATGCGCGGTGTGACTTCGAGGATTGTGTCTCGGCCGGCCGCGGTGGTCGGGCGTTGAGACGATGTCGCCAAGCTGGGCGGAGTAACGGCAACCGTTTGCAACGCGCGTTCGAGCCGATCCGCATACGCATGATGGCTCTTGGCGCGCTCGTCAGCGACGATCGCCTCAACAGTGGAGCGCAGCATGGGCTTATCGCCGGCAACGCCGGCGCGCACGAGTGAGACTAGGAGATCGCTTTTGGCCATAATGGACAACCTATACGGATATTTTAGCGTCTCGACACTGCTACGAAAGGCGCTTCCTTGTGAACAACTGGGCGCCGGCTGGCGTTCCTGACCGGCCGGCGCTAACGCCCGTTTTGGTCACCTAGCATCTTCGAAGCGAATTAAGATATTGAGAACGCGTACAGAATAGTCGTCTGGTGGCTTGCCTCAGCGGCGGCGTCACGTCGCCGATCGTCGACCGGCCTTGATCGGTACGACCAAACCGGAGCGCCTCAGGTCGTCCAGACGATCGGCCCACCACTGCATCATGCGAACCCGCTCATCCCAATACTGCGCCGAGTTGTAGGCGGCCCGGACCTCATCATTGTCTTGGTGGGCAAGCTGCCGTTCGATCGCGTCGTGATGCCACCGGCGGCTTTCATTGAGGAGGGTCGACGCCGTGGAGCGGAAGCCGTGCGCCGTCATCTGGGTCTTGTCGTAGCCGAGCCGGCGGAGGGCGGCGTTCAGGGTGTTGTCTGAAATGGGGCGATGCCACGACCGGATTTGGGGGAAGAGGAAGCGAGACGATCCTGTTACCTCGCGGAGGGCCGCGATCAACGCGAGTGCCTGTCGAGAAAGCGGTACCTTGTGCGGCCGGGGCATCTTCATCTTTTGCGCCGGAATGTCCCAGATGGCGTTGTCGGTGTCGAATTCAGTCCATTCAGCGTGGCGAAGCTCGCCCGGCCGGACGAAGGTTAGCGCGATCAGCTGCAACGCGGCGCGCGTGGTGGCCTGACCGTCAATGTCGTCGATGGCGCGGAGCAGGGCGCCGACTGCTTTTGGTTCGGTGATGGATGCGCGATGCTGGACCTTCGGCGCGATGAGGGCGCCGGCGAGGTCGGCCGATGGGTCGCGCGCGGCGCGGCCCGTCACTATCGCATAGCGGAAGATGCGGCCGGAGAGGCTGCGAGCGCGTCGCGCGCTCTCATACCGGCCGCGGCGTTCGATCTTTTTCAAAGCATCCAACAATTCCGGAGCCGCTATTTCCGCAATGGGGCGATCCCCGATCTCAGCGCACAGCAGGTCGACCAGTCATTTCTTTTTCTTGAGGGTCTTGGGATCGTCTCCCTCAACCTCGAACTTGGCCACCAGTTCGTCGGCGATGATCCGGAAGGTGTTGGTCCGGGCAAGGCGGGCAGCTGTTCGATCGAGCTTCCTCTGTGCCGATGGGTCAACCCCTTTCGCCAAGAGAGCCTTGTTGGCGTCGCGCGCATTGCGAGGCTCGGCGAGGCTCATCGGGTAAGCACCGAGTGCGATCAGCTTCTGCTTTCCGTCGAACCGATAAGCTTGCCGCCATAGCCGCGAACCGTTGGTCTCGACAAGCATGTGTAGACCACCGCCGTCGCTGACCTTGTAGGCGTTGGTCTTGGGCTTGGCAGAGCGGCAGGCGGTGTCCGTAAGCGGCATATGAGGGGTCCCCCAGTGCTACCAACACACCGATCGGGCCTACCAACAGTCCTACCAACAAAATGGGCGGTTGGTCGCAAGCGATCGCGAAGGTCGGCGAATAGAAAACTGCTTATTTTCAAGCATTTCTATCACGCGAGCGAAGGTCAGCGAAAGTGGGGGAATGAACTATTGGTGCCCTGGCCGATACCGCTTAATCCCATAACCATATGCAACTAAAGTGGTTTTTAGCATCAGTTGTGACCGATGCCAACAAAAATACCAACAAACTGACAAGCGCTGTTGGTCGCCAAAGAGGCTCCTCGGCGGCGGACTCCACAATCGCCGCGCGACCGGAATCGAACCCAGCATTGCTTCGAATTCTCGACGGGATCGACCTAACATGATTATCGCGAAGTCAATGGCGGGTCTTTGTCACGTGCACGCGAAGCCGACGCCGAGAGCGCTGATCCTCGACGCGCTGCACGTCCAATGCCGATGGCGGCAATGTCCGACAACACCTGAACAAGACGCTGCGGATCGTGGACTGCAGGACTGCCCCCGGCGGTGATCACTGCGCGCGCGGCTCCAGTTCGACCGCCTCGACCCAGCTCAAGCGATGAGGGCGCGTTCGACGACGATGTAGTGGAAGCCTAACTGGCCCACGACACGGAGCACAAAAGCGCCGCAGCGCAAGGTGTTGGTGCGGGGCCACCCCGGCAAGGGCGACAACAAGAACATCCCCGTCATCTATAACCGTGCTGCCTATTGGGTCGAGCGCGTGCGTTTAATGCAGTATTAGTCTGATCGCCTCGATAAGCCTGCGCGACAGTGCGCCCGCCGTCTCGCTGAACAGATCGGCGGCCTAGCCCGCTCTCGTTTCGACCCTCCGCAGCGAAGCGTGATATTCATCCACGCTGTCGAGGTCGATCATGGTCTTGCCTCCCATTTTGTAGGCCCTGATCCTCTCGAGGGCGATCAGCTCATAAGCCTTAGTCTTTCCGAATTTGCCATACCGGCAACCGTCCTTGAATTCGACGATTCGGCGCCGGTTGCTGTTATCATTGTCAACCATGAGTCCCTGCATGTGCTTCGATGATCTCCCCATAATCGGCTCAAGCCTTGCTGAGTGAGATGAGCATTTTCCTAGTGCGACTCTTTTGCCGATGCGGGCTTACAGAAAGGCGCCGCTTTTGCGGTAGTTGACGAGTTCCCGCTGACTTTGTTCAACGCCTTCTGCGCGTAACCCTTTTGCCCAGGATGCGTGATCTGTATCGCCTTCGGTGCCAAACAAAAGGCTTCTGATGCCGCGGCTAACTCCTGCGCGCGGCAGCGTACAAATCGGACGGATCGGAAGCGTCGTTGGCAAGCTCGTAGCCTGCCGTCCCGTGCTCGCTTGGCCCTGTTCGGCAACCTCAGAAGCGCCGGTGGAAGCGAAACTTCAAATCCTTAGAGTCAGACGTTCCAATTAGTTCCTGTGCAACATTGCAACAGCTACAGCGAAATTTGCCGTCGTCCTCTTAAGGCTGAAGCAGGAGTTCGATCCCGCTAGGGAGCGTCCAAAATTTTAGTGACATAGATCTGTTTCGGCGAAGCCGTCGAATAGCCGGATATCCGTTCTCGCCATTGCGGCGAGCTTACCGAACATCGTTGGCGACAACTGTCGCGTCGAAGAACGCTATTGCCAAAGTGCTCTTTTCACTGAGGCAAAACTCCGCGGGACACATCATGTCGGCAAACAAATCATCTTTATTTGAGGATGGATATTGACTGGAAGGTCACGATGATGGCTCGATCACGGGCTTTCATGGAGTTTTCATGCACGCCCCATCGCCACGCAAGAGCACAGCAGACAGCGAGCCGTCGCCACGCTCCAGCCCCTCAAATGAACGTCCTTGGACCGCAGTAGAAAAGCATAAGCTGCGAGGCATGGTCGATCGAGGACTGCCGACGAGCAAGATTGCCCGCAATCTCAAACGACCACATGCCTCCGTTGTGGCGATGGCAACGAGCTTGAGGCTGCCGTCCGAAAACTGAGTCCATCCCGGCACATTGCCCAACCCGCCGGGGCCGAACGGATTGGCTCCGTCTGCCCATAGGGCACCGAAGAATATCTTTCTCACAAAGCGGACTGCGCAAACTATCCGAGATGCGGCACCAGGAGTTTTCGAGTCGCGTCCGCGAATTCGGCGACGACATGGCGATAGGCTGACGCTTCCTGAGTGGTCGCGGCGCGCGGCGGATAGCTCGCGCCTGCCGTCTGCAGCCGTTGCAGGCAGAATCGGTCCAACACCTGCACAAACCAGACCCAGCGATGGTCGCCGCCTGGGTCTTACCCTTCGCTTCGAATGCAAGGCTTCTGACGCCTACCGGGACGACATAGACTGTATGCGCCGTTTTGCGGCAGACAGACAATGACCCACTCGATGGGATCGAGGGGATAGCCATGCTTCACTTCCCGAGATGATTAGCGGAACAATCAAAGCTCGCTCTGACATCAAACCTGGATGGGCACGAAGTGGTTGATCGCCAATACGTTCCCAGGACCCGAAACTACGTCGACGGCGCGTACCCCATTCTTCAGAAGCGCGAGCTGTTCTGGACGGAATACACCGGCTCGCTGCTCCGCGACCACTTTGTTTAGTCGCTACGCGAAACAGGCGCCGGAAGTCGCGTCGACCCAGCCGCCGCAGAGATCTAGCCAAGGGACCGGGCCAGCCGCTCGGCGGCCCCGGTGGGTTGCTTCGCCCGCACGCGCGGGATCACCTCGAGCGCAAATCGGCGCATCTCGGCCTCGAACGGCTGGAATTGCAGCATGAAGAGCTCAATGCCGGCTGCATGGAAGGCCTCGATGCGCGCTGCTACCTCGTCATAGCTCCCGACCAGTCCCGCTGCCGTGCCGCCATTGCTGCCGACGCGCGGCGTCTTCTGCATCGTCTGCATCATCACGACCTTTGGGTCGGTATTCTGCTTCTGGATGGCCCTCATCGGTGCATCCTTTGCAGCCAGGCTAAGCAGCCGCTCATAGGCCGCCTGCGCCTGCTCCCGGGTTTCGCGCGCGACGACGAAGGCCGACAGACCGAAACGAAGCGGCGCCGCACCCCGCGGACGCGCGGCGACATTGGCGATCAGGCCGGCCACATCCTCCAGGGGCTGACCATTGATGAACCAGACGTCACCATGGCCAGCGACCAGGTCGCGCGCTGGCTCGGATTCTCCGCCGACATAGATGGCAGGGCGCTTGCGGTACAGGCTGGTCGGGCGCAGCGCATAGTTGGAGACGTTGAAGTGATCGCCTCTGTAGTTGAGGCGTTCACCCTCCATCAGGCGCGAGACTACCGAGATCCATTCCGTGCCATAAGCATACCGAGCGTCATGATCTGGAAAGCCAATCCCCGCCTTCTCCAATTCCGGGCGGTTCCAGGCATTGACGAGGTTGATCGCAAAGCGGCCGCGGCTGATGTTCTCGATGCCGAGTGCGAGCTTCGCCAGCACGACGGGATGATAGAGATAGGGCTTGATCGCGGCGATGATCTCGATTCGAGTGGTCAGCGCCGCAATTGCCGCCGCGGCGCTCCAGGCCTCAAGTTGATCGAGATCTTCCTGATGTGGATTGATCGTATGTTGCGCGATCAGCGTAGAGTCATAACCGAGCTCTTCGGCTGCGAGCACCAGATCCCGATTACGCTCCCATGACGCATCATAGGGCTCTTCCGGGTCATGGTGCGTAGCTCGCGGCCCATGCACCAGCGCCCAGATGCCGAAACGAATGGGTGCAATCGCCATCATGCTCTCCCGCAACTTTCTCTCGCTATGCCATCGCATCGGTACGCGTTCTCGCCGCGGGCTGACGAAAGATCAAGCACATCCACCTCAAAAGATTTTCTTTGTCGCGCACCGGTGCCGTGACGGCAGCAGATCACTCCTGAGCGAACGACAATTGAAATAGTGCTCTATTTCTGTCGAGCCCATTTCGTGGGACATTTTCCGCGGATGGCAAGTTGTTGGAATCGCACCTCCTGCATCAGATGCGGTGCGTGGAACGGGGTCTCACGTCTTGAGCAATATCGAACTGAGCCAAATCGACCACACGGTGATCGGTGCGGATGATGCGCCGTCATCGCAGGGCAGCGTTCAATCGCCGGCGCGAGGAAGCAAGCTTGGTGCTCGCGGCCTTCAGCTCCTGTCCTGGATCGCGCCCGTGCTACTCGTCATTGTCTGGGAGGCGCTTGCACAGGCGGGATGGCTTTCGCCACAGGTTCTGCCCGCGCCGAGCAAGGTCATCCGAACAGCATTCAGGCTTGCGACCACCGGGAGCCTGTTGAACGACCTCGGCGTCAGCCTGCTGCGTGCCGCAGCCGGCTTTGCGGTCGGTGCTGCGGTTGGCGCCACGCTGGGCGTTCTTGTCGGCTTCTCGCGAATCGCGGAGGCCGCGATCGACCGCAGCGTGCAGATGATCAGGGCCGTCCCTTTCCTCGCCGCGCTCCCCCTCGTCATCGTCTGGCTGGGCGTCGGCGAAGCGGAAAAGATCTTCCTTGTCGCGCTCGGCGTCACGTTCCCGATCTACATCAACACCGTGCTCGGCATCCGCCAGGTCGATCCCAAGTTGCTCGAACTTGGTCGGGTCCAGGGCCTGAGCTCGATCCAGCTGATCAGACGCATCATCCTTCCCGGCGCGTTGCCCTCGATCCTGACCGGCGTCCGCTATGCCCTGGCCACGGCCTGGCTCGCGCTGGTGGTGGCTGAAACCATCGGTGCCCAATCGGGGATCGGCTTCCTCGCGATGGATGCGCGCGAATTTCTGCGCACAGATGTGATCGTCCTGACGATCGTGATCTACGCGCTGATCGGCGTCGCGGCCGACGCCATTGCCCGCTTTCTCGAACGTCGCCTCCTCGCCTGGCATCCGAACTACGGAGCGGAGCGATGAACGTGCACGTCGCTCCGCAGTCTTCTACGCCATTCGAATCCGGACCGGCTGTCGTTGTCAGCAACCTCGTCCGCAGCTACGGCAGCCGCGTCGTGATCGAGAAATTGAACCTGCGCATCGATCGTGGGGAGTTCGTCGCCCTGCTCGGCGAGAGCGGGTGCGGCAAGACAACGCTGTTACGGGCGCTGGCTGGGCTCGATCCCATCCAGCGTGGTCGTATCGTGGCACCCCGCCGGCCGGCCGTGGTGTTTCAGGAGCATCGGCTCCTGCCGTGGGACAATCTTTGGCACAACGTGGCGCTTGGCTTGCAGGTTCCGGATCCTCGCGAGCGCGCCGCCGAAGCGCTTACCGAGGTCGGCCTCGGTGACAGGCTCGAAGACTGGCCCCGCCATCTCTCCGGCGGGCAAGCCCAGCGCGTCGCCCTCGCCCGCGCGCTGGTGCAGCAGCCCGAGCTTCTGCTGCTTGACGAGCCGTTTGCCGCGCTCGATGCGCTGACCCGTATCCGCATGCACCAGTTGGTCCGCGAACTGGTGGCCAATCATCAGCCGGGCGTCCTGCTCGTCACCCACGATGTCGACGAAGCGATCACCCTCGCCGATCGGATCCTCGTGATGCGCAACGGCGCGATCGCTTTCGAGCATCGCGCCGTGCGTGACGGCTCGACACCTATCTCGCGCGCCGAGCTCCTCGGCGAGCTTGGCGTGGTCCCCCATTCTCACAGCTAGTCATCCGGAAGGCCGACATGTCCGACTTTTCATCCGCCAAACCATCCCGGCGCAGCTTCCTCGGCTCCTTAGCTTTTGGCATTGGCGCGCTCGCTGGCATGAATATCAGCGAATTCGCCCAAGCCGCACCTGGCCGGACCACCGACACAGTTCGCCTGACCTGGGGCTTGAGCGGCCTCAACCTGATCGCCAAGGAGCGTGGCGAGTTCGAGAAAGTGCTGGCCAAGGACGGCATCAAGGTCGAATGGCTCGGCCCCTTCCCGAACCATGCGCCGACCCTGCAGGCGGTCACGGGCGGAAGCGCCGACTTCAGCTTCGGCGGCAGCACGACCCCGGCGCTCGCCGCGATCATTGCAGGCTCGCCGCTGGTGTTCACACAGTTCGTGGTCTACGAGCCCCGCACCACGGCGATCATTGCCAAGGACGGCTCCGGCATCGACAAGGTCGAAGACCTCGTCGGCAAGTCAGTTGCGGTCAACCGCTCCGGCCTTGGAGAATTCCTGCTGGTCGCCGCGCTGGAGAAGCACAAGGTTGACCGTTCCGCGGTGAAGTTCGTCTATCTCAATCCGCCTGATGCCGCGCCGGCACTTGCCTCCGGCAAGGTCGACGCCTGGTCGATGTGGAGCCCCGGCGTCGATATCGCGCGGCTTGAATACAAGGCGCACGACATCTTCCTGGAAGGCCGCGATCTCGAATTTCAGATCGACTACACGTCCTACCTGACCACTCGCAAATTCGCGACGGACAATCCCGCGCTGGTGCGGGCCGTGAACGATGCGTTCCGCGCCGAAGGGAAATGGGCCTCGGAGAACGCCAAGGACGCCGAGTACATCGCGCAGAAGACCGGCAAGTACAGCGATGAGCTCCGCGACCAGTTCATCGCGCTGAAGCGCCAGTATCGCTATTTCGCGGTCAATGACGAGCAGTTCGTCAGCGAGCTGCAAAAGGCCGCCGACTGGCTCGTCGCCCGCAAGGTTCTGCCCGAGCCGGTCAGGGTGGCCAATCATCTCGCCCAGCTTTGAGAGCCCTCCAGCCGGTCAAGGCAATGAACAAGACCTATCGACGCTCTCCCTGACGCCGTCGGAGCCGCTCAAGGCCGGCTCTCCGGAACTCAAGGCTCTACTCAACCAGATCGCCAAGGGGGCCAGTGACCGCGTGGCGCGGGCAGAGTTGTTCTTGGACTTCCTTACTTCTGAGCAGCGCGGATCGCCCGCCGCTCGTTCAAAATCAACTGGAGTGTTTGGGCAATCGGCTTGCGTTGCCGATAACATTCTCGGAAAATGAAGACGCCGCTCAACCCGATAAGGGGAGCGGCGCTTAGCTTAGTACGCGTGACAGGCGAAATGCTCCCTTCGGATCGCGTGTTTGTAGTGAGACTTTCACGCTTAATGATTTTCGGTCCATCGACCCAACGCGCAATGGCCACCGGAAATAGTAGAGGCCGTGGCGCGACACGGCCAGATAGGAGCAAATGCCTCACCAAAGTGTCCCACCAGCGGACATCCCGGAGCCAAGGCTTTGATCTTCTTCTCTTCTTCTTCTTTCGAGAAATGGTGGGCCCGGCAGGACTCGAACCTGCAACCAGACCGTTATGAGCGGCCGGCTCTAACCATTGAGCTACAGGCCCCGCTGCGGGCGACCGCTGAAAGGTGGTCGGCAACGGTGCGCGGCTCGTCTACAGGATGGCCGGCAATCCGGCAATGCCAAATTGGTCCGATTGAGCCGCGCCTTCGGGAGCCCTTCCGAGCCGCCGATCGACGGGGCACCAATCTATCAGGAGCGCCCGGATACAAGGACTCTGTGCGACGAAGACGGTCACGTCAGCTTGGGTGAGACGTTGCAGCAGCAAGTAGTACGAACCTGGCTCGATCATCCATCGATCGCAATTAGCGCATTTGCCGTCTTGGCTATGCAATCTCCTCGATCCAGGGCTGGTGCAGCTCTACGAACGCCGAACCCAGATTTTTGACGACGAAGATCGAATGAAAGTGACGATGGAATTTCTTGAGAAAGAGAATCGCTCGCGGAAAGACCTTGTGGTCCAACTTTCCCATCATTTTCCTCGACCAAGCACTCCTTCGAATGGTGGATTTGCTCGGTTAGGCTGCGATGCTCGGCTTGGCAAGAACGGTGATGATCCAGCGTGTGGGGTTGCTGGGGGACTTAACTTCCATGACCGACCGGACCAACCCTGTGACGAGCGAGCCCCCTATCCTCAAGGTTGTTTTTTGCCCGCGATGTTGGTCATAGCGGCAGCGCCTTGCCACCTTTGGATTAGTCGTCTCGACTGTTTGCATGCGGGTATCACCTCATAGTCACTCAACAGAACTCGACGCCGATCAGGAGACCTTTTTGCCATGAAACCTTGCAACGCCTACCCTGGTCCGCGCGAAAGAGTTTAAGTTGAAACACGGGCCTGACGAACGTTAGATCCTCGACCCTGATTGTCGCGCCGCCTTTGGAGATGTCCAACACCGAACATCTCCTCGTCGCGAAAGCCCCGTCGATTGCCATCCACGCTTCTTGATTGGTCCTTCTGCGGGGAGAACGTGGTTTTCTTCCGAATATTGTCATTAGCCCAAACTCCATGCTTGGGAACGGGCAAGGGAAGGGATAGTTGCAGGTCCAAACAATTCGACCTTGTTGGTCGAGGCTGCCGAAACTGCGCGTTCTAAAATTCGCATCCCATGCTACAGCGCATAAAATGCCAGAGAGCGTATCGGAACCTGTCGTGCTCCCGGAACGATTGCCATTACTCGGGGTTCACGCAGCGCCGCATTCAGGGGCAAGGAGATATTCCTGAAGAAGCTGCTGCTGCCCGGCTGCCGCGCTGATCTCGACGGGCGCAATGGCCCAGTCCACGGTCGCCACGACCACGGGCGCCGGCGATGCCGCCGTGCAGATCGAGCCGGAATACCGCACCAAGACCCGTACCTACGTGACCGAGCACAAGATCCGCCCGGTCGAGATGCGCGAGAAGATCGTCGTCGGCCAGCCAGTGCCGCGCAACGTCGCACTCGAGGCGGTCCCTGCCGACTGGAGTCCCTCGCTCACGAAATATCGCTAGAACCTATCTCAAAATTGAAGATCAGCGTCGATCGGCTATAAAGGAAAGATGATTCGGCTGACGGACGAGCAATGGGAGCGCATCCGGAGACACTTTCCGGAAGAGCACCTTGCCGACGGCCGGCCGGGCCGGAAGCCGATTGCGACGCGTCAAGTTCTCGACGCCGCTCTTTGGATTTTGAACACGGGCGCGCAGTGGCACATGCTGCCGCAGTGCTATCCGAACTATAAGACCGTACATCGTCGCTTTCAGAACTGGTGTCGCAATGAAGTGTTGCGACGCGTTCTGACCGATATCGCCAACGAACTTCGCGAGGAAGGCTTGCTCGACGAAGAGGAGTGTTTCATCGACGCGACCTTTGCGATGGCCAAAGGCGGCGGCGCAGAGATCGGCCCAACGAGGCGCGGGAAGGGCTTAAAAATCATGGCGATTGTGGATCGCTACGGTTTGCCGCTTTCAGTGAGCACGCATGCCGCGAACCATCACGAAGTGCGCTTGGTACAGCTCTGCTTCGACTTCTACATGATCGAGGCCAAGCCAGAGAACCTGATCGGCGACCGCGCCTATGACAGCGATGGGCTCGACGATGAACTGCGGTCACAAGGCATCGAGATGATCGCGCCACATCGTTCAAACCGAGTGCGGTCGCTCACCCAGGACGGCCGCAGGCTCCGTCGTTATACTCGGCGTTGGCTGGTCGAACGCTTCTTCGCCTGGATACAGTGGCGGCGGCGCCTGCTGGTCCGCTGGGAGTTCTATCCGCAAAACTTCCTCGGCTTCGTCCAGCTCGCTTGCCTGCTGATCCTGTTTCGACAATTTTGAGATAGGTTCTAGTTTTCTGCGATCACGACGGATTCGCTGTGCGGCCGGCGCAGATTCTGGCCTTACCGACCTATTGCACGCGATCTCGGTTGCTAAGCCTCTCTGTGCGGGATAGCAAAGCCCTCGCAGATCGTGACGAAAGCTTTTTTCGCCTCGGCATCCTCGAAGCAAAAATGCGCTCCTTCGGCACCTCGCTCAATCGACCAGTCGATTTTGCTTTGTCGTGCAATGCGCGATGCCTCTTCGCGCAAGTGATCCAATTGCCTGCCGGAGGCCCGGACAATCACACAATCTGTCATTTCGAACGCTCACTAACTCAAAAATTTAGTTCACGATGTATGGTCGGGCGTCACCGGCTTCCTAATTTTGGCCAACACCCGTTGCAGTCGCCGTAATACGACTGACCGCGTCGAGACAAGACCATTACACGCCTTGATGCAAGCCGTCCGAGACAGGTCTGGGCCGTGCACATTGTTTGAAAGAGGGCGCGGTGGTTCCTCCGGACGCCGGCCGCGCCACGGTTCCAACGGGGCCGGCACAACCTGCGTTAAGCTTCCTGATCGGGAAAACTTGGAAACGATGCGTTTTGGGTCTAGGATCATGCCACCGGGGCTGGATTGCATTTTTTCACGATGAGCATTTTGAACCCGGAGGGCCGTCGGCGGTATTGTCGGCGGCTTTTTTCAAGGAGAAGCGGTGGGTTGGGCTGCCCTATCTGGCAGTTGGCGTCTGCGCCATTGTCGCAGCCTGGTTGGTGATGAACTGGCTCGTCCCGCGTGGCCGAGTCGTGGGGGGGGGACGTCAATGCATGACTGGAAGAGCGAACTCGATGCGCTCGTCGCTGAAACGACGGCGTTCGCTAAATCGCTGAAGGTCGAGATCGAGCTGCCGCGGCCTCAGCAGAAGGAAATCGTCGAGCTCGCTGGCCTCAGCGTGCCCGACCATGGCGGCAGCGAACGCGATGAGATCAGGAAGCGGGTCGAGAGTTTCAAAGCGCATCAAGAGCGCTTTACGCGCGAGCGCGAGGAATATGCCGAGTCACTGCTGCGCCGGATCAGGCCGATCACCCAGAAGAGCTCGCTGAACGGTTCATGAGCTCCGCCAAGTCCCTTAAGTCGTGCAGCTCAAGCAATACACGCTCGACGGCAAACCTAAAGGCCCGGGAATTTTCCGCGTTTCGGCCTTGCTAAGCTCTCCGTAGACTTAGGGCCACCCCGAATCGATTCATTCCGGAGCGCGAGAGTTCTCAAGCCCCGTTAGCGCTTTCCGCCGCACATGTACCTCGTGACGCTGGAAAGATGCGTTCCTTTCGACAAGCAGCAGGATTGCTGCTCTGAACTCGGAGCTCCGTCCCACCCGAGCTTCTTTCGAAGGCAATCGGCCCACGGACGGCGACCCGCCATTTGCCATTGACAAAGATCAAGACATCAAATCCGGATCCGCTATCCTTCTGCAAGACTTAACGGAGGCTAGAGGTCTCATGCGCAACCTTCTGTTCATCGGTGTGCTTGCACTTCCCATCGTCATCGGTTTTGGATCGCCCTCGACCGCCGCTCCGCGGGGTCGTTCGTATATCCCCCCGGCTCGGCAGGACGTTTATTGCTTGCAGGGACGTACCTGGGGATATCCGGGCAATTGCCAGTTCTCGACCTATGATCAGTGCATGGCCACTGCATCCGGCACCTACGCCTATTGCGGCATCAATCCGGTCTACGCGTTCGCGCGACAGAGAGCGCAATCGCGCTGATGTCCGATGGTCAAGCGTGATGGAGACATTAGTCTGAGTCCTGCTCATACAAATGGACCTGCGGTGCAGGGTTGAGAGACGTTGGACTTCCGCCGATCGGACGAGCCCCCGTTCGAGCAAGCCGCGCGATGCAGTCACCTCAGGTGCGTCGGACGAGACGCAGGACCGATCGAGATGCGGCCTCATCTGCGTCACGCGCAGTCGCGCGTCGCTCTTTAATTCAATTCAAAACAGCGGGAATGCGTCAAACAGACATCTGCTTGTTGCGTTTTTGTCAGCTTCTTCTACCATGGTGACCTCTCGAGTTTTCGACTTTGGGTAGTTTCTACGTGGCGCTCGTCACGCGAAAGCTACATTGCATTATCTGCTAGAAAACGAGGGAGATCTTCCAAATGTTAGATGCCCCCACCACCGCGCTCCTACGGGTGGTCCTCGACAACGTCTGCAAGAATCTTTCCCGGTACGATACCGGTGCTCGCACCCATGTTGCCTCGACAATTCTGGAAGCTGCGAGCACAGGAGAAATAAGACCTGACCGCCTTACACAGATCGGTCGCGATGCTCTTTGCAAAGCCCCGCCGGTGAGGCGATAGGCTCGCCAAGTATGATCGGTCACTGAAGAGCCGCTGAGCCGGTCCTGCAGCGACGATCGAGTAGGGATTGCCTTTTTGCGTGGATTTCGATGCGCCCGCACTAGCAGTCGTGATCGCGAGCAGGGTCCTTCATCTCATCGATCGAACGGAATCAGAACTCATGATCCTGATGGTGCTCGTCGCGCTGATGAGGAGAGCTTGGTACAAGCGCGGCAGGACCTGACAACTTCTGTAGGGCGTCTCCCTATCGGGACCGGGCTGTCGGCTTCGCTGAAACCCCGGCGGTCTGCCGGGTTTTCACCCTTCGGGCTTTCATCCCTGACGCAAGCTGTGGCGGGAGCAAATTCGCGGGCGTCGGCCATGGACGATGCAGGTGAGGAAGAGTGGCGCGGCGTTGGCCATGACGAGTTGAGGGCCGGAGGAGAGCCCTCCGGCGCCCGTCATGGACATTGCGCCCATGAATATGCAGGTTCTTGATGTCCGCCGAGATGTCAGCGGCGGTTACAGGGTGGATGTGAGCCGCGGCGAGCGCGTCGGTCGGGTATCCTCGGAGTGGTTTTCCCGTCCGGCCGATGAGCGCTATCTGTCGCTCGACGAATTGGCCCGCACGGTGCGTGATCGCACGGACCGCAGCCGGACGCGCGTGGTCGACAGCGCGCTCATCCATGTAGAAGCAAACCGTGCCGACCCCGAGCGCTTGGCCCTGATGCTGCCCGGCTCGGACACGCCGGTCGCGCTGACCCACTGGAGTTTTGGCCAGCTTGCGAGCCAAGTTGGCGCTCCGGCTGCCTACCTCCGACAACTTCCCGCGGCACTCGCACGCGTCAACCTGCAACATGGCCTGATCGCCAATCGCGCCTTATCCTAACAGTGTGATCCTGTCCCAGAATCAAGCATGGAGCGGCGTCACCTGTGTTGCGGTGAAGCTCTTCAGACGTCCGAGTCAAGCGTTCCCGCAACGTAGCGAGGACAACGCTTGACGCGGCGGCGCCACCACACGCTAATCAAAGGGGGGCAGGCGAAGTCCTGCAACCCTGCAACCCTGCAACCCTGCAACCCTGCAACCCTGCCACGCGGCGAGCGGGAGAGCGCGAGGGGAATCCCTCATCCGAAACAGAAAGGGTGCGCCGACGGCGCTCCGCTTAGGTATGTGCGTGCAGTTGTACTTTACGAACCTTGACGCGCTGTCGCGTCCACTTCCTTCTTCCTTCTTCCTTCTTCCATTGATGGTCTTGCAGTGAGTACCGCGCCCGGCGCGCTCGACGTCGCCGAGCGCGCCGGGCTGATCGACGGTATGCCATTCATTTTAATGGATGCGCGCGCTGCCGCCGTTTCGGCATCGACGTCAACGTGACGCTGCACACGCTGCGGCACACCTTCGCCGTCAACATGCTCTCCATGCTGATCCGTGAGAAAATCGGGATCTGTTCGATCCGCAGGATCGGCATGGCGCAGCCTACCGCCGGATCCTTGGGGATCCGCTGCAGAAGCTCCAGCACCTGTTAGGCCACGCCAGCGTGACCAGTACCTACATCTATCTCGACAGTTTGCCGAGGCGCAGGAGCTGGTCGACGCGGCCGCCGATCGCTGGGCTGAAGATCGCAATGGTGGCCGGCGAACGCCCACACGAGACAGTGAAGTACGTCGACGTCTCCCCATCGATCTGCATCATCTGTCGCCATAGCGTAAGCGGCGTGTCTCCCGCACCTTGTTGCTGTTGAGCAGACCGGCAATATGCGTTCCGTCTTGAAGAGGACGGTTTGCATA
>NZ_LBKA01000202.1:0-39697 GCF_028128955.1 Bradyrhizobium sp. CCBAU 11386 | reverse complement strand
CCATAGCTGACGGAAGGCGGCATTCGCTTTCTGCCGTGGCGTGGGCGTGCGGCTCACCATGTTGCCAAGCGGCCGCCGGCACCGGTCGGGAATGCTACGGCGCGTATTCCCGAACCGATCATCGGCGCCATGCTGCGCTGGTCGCTCAAATACCTCGATGTCTTTGCGCCGGATGTCTCGGAGGCACGAACGGAGCTCGATGCCCGTGAAGCCCGTTGTGAGCGACGGATGGCAAAGGACGTGCAGAGCGGAGAAGCGTCGCCGAGACTTATCGAGCGCGGATGGCCAAATGGCTCGAGGCGCGCCGGATGGCCGGCAGAGGTGTACCGATCTGGGAGCGCGCTCCTAATGTCGCCCGCCGCATCGACCCGCAAACCGGCGCTGAGACCCCTCCGTACAATCTTCACCTGATGCGCCTGCACGTTGGCGCTCCCGGGAGCGGCCGTATCAGCCAGTCCGAACCGACCGCACGTGATCGGCATCTACGATAGCCAGGTCACCTTCGGCCAGTCCCCTGCTCGTCTGCACACGGCTGATCAAGCCGAATATACGTTCTATCGTTCTCGCGCGGCAGCTTGGCGCTGATACTGCCGGGTATGCAGGTCTCGAAGATCAGGTCGACAATCATTGGGGCGAGCTGTTCAAAGCTGCGGCACTATCGACGTTTCTGGCGATCGGAACTGAACTGGGGGCCGGCTCAGGCATTGCGACACGGTGCCTCGGGCTCACTAAACCAGACCGGGCAGCAGGTCGTTCGCCGCAGTCTCAGCATCCAGCCTACTCTGACCGTGCGACCTGGCTTCCTGGTTCGTGTTCTTGTCAATCATGACCTCATACTTACGCCGTAGGGTGACAACATGCCAAAACTCAAAATAGGAGAGCTTCCAGACGACAAGCCTGTCAAAGTGAGTACGGAGCTGCCCGCGGCCGTGCATCGTGATCTCGTTGCGTATGCAGAAGCGCTTACGCGTCAAGGTAGTCAAGTGGTCGATCCGACTAAACTCATCGCCCCCATATTGGGGCGCTTTATGGCCACGGATCGAGGAGTTTCTAAACTGAAACGTGAAGGCCACGTACCGGACGCTGGCGATGGACAGTAATGCTCAAGGTTTCTCGAAGCCGTTGGTCGACGTTAAAATAGACGCGATGCATCAACCTGGCGCTGCCGAGTTGGCGCTAAGAGCTGAGATATCGTGTCGGAAAGTGTGTTCCCGCGTCTGCCCGAAACAACTCCCATTACCAGGTTTTCTCGGTTTTCAGACGCGAGAGCGCTGGGCGTCGACGTGCAGTTATTCGGTCACCTTCAGGCGCGTTACACTGCTCCGGCCATCGACGCTGACAGGCACGTCGCCCTCGATCGTGGCCCTACGTACGACGCGATGCTGGTCCCCGTAATCGTTGACCGCGTAATGCTGCGTTGCGCGGTTATCCCATATCGCAATATCGCCCTCCAACCAGTTCCAGCGCACAGTGTTTTCGGGCGCGGTGACGTGAGACTGGAACAGATCGAACAGCTTTTGTCCGTCGTATTTGGGGACGTCAACAAAGTGCTTCACCAAAGCGCCGAGCACTAGCGTCCGCTCGCCTGTTTCGGGGTGAACGCGTACGACGGGATGCTCGGTCTCCAAAACCGTTCTGGTGAATACCTCGTCAAAGTGTTTCTTGTCGACCTCGCGGACACGCGCGATGCCGGCGTAATCGAAAACGTTGCTATGAACGGCCCATAGGCCCTCGGCAAGCCGTTGTAGCGGCGGCGGCAGATCAAGATAAGCGGCAGCCGTGTTCGACCACACGGTGTCGCCTCCGAACGGTGGCATTACAACGGCCCGCAGGACCAAAATCTTGGGATAGGCGTCGGCGAAGGTCCCATCCGCATGCCAAACGTCGGCGCGGCCGCCGCCGCGAGTGGAGTCCAGTTCGAGGAGCGACGCCGTCCCCTTGGTGGCACCGAGCATCGGATGTGGCACTAGCTTTCCGAGACGAGCGGCAAAGCGCTCCTGCTCGGCGTCATTGAGATGCCCCTGATTGCGGAAGAAGATCACTTTGTGCTCAAGCAATAAGTTGTTGATCGCGGCGATAGCCTGATCCGGTAGATCGCCTGATAGCTTGATATTTATGACTTCGGCACCGATGCGCGCTGCACATTTCACAACATCGGTGCTCGGAATGACGCCACCGACCAAAGCCATTGTGTTCATCTTTCTTTTCCAAGCCTTTGTAGTTCTTCCTCGCCTCCTGGAGCGAATGATCTTCAGCAAGCATCGTGCCAAGCGAAAGACGACATGTACTCGCCAAAGGGCACTGAACGAATCGCGGTATTTGGCGCGAGTCATCGAACTGAGCCGATGGCTGGGCCGAGTGGCGAAAGAACTCGATCGACGACCTCACCCTTCGATTGTCGAATCGTGAAGACGTAACGGAGAGCAGGAGCGCGCCAACGGCAGATCTTCAGTTATGTTTTTGTGATCATCAATGGTGTTGAGAAAAGCAATGCTTCTGTAAAATTGCTAATATTTCATGATGGTCGTGAATCATGTAGTTGGGTCTTGCCGGGCTCAAGCGCGCTTCGAAAACAAATTCTCCCACGATTGATACGTTGATATGACCGAGATTGCGGGCAATTTCCGTCTCAACTAGCATATCGCCCACGATGACAGTTCTTTCTGGGATAATCATTGATCTGCATATACAAGCGCAGCCGGTCTTGCTTGCCCATGCTAGTTGCGCGGCTCAAATGCCAAAATGTCGCTGACATGAGTCTCATTCGAAGTCGTTGCGCTTGTGCGCGAACTAGTTCAACAATTGATTGCTGACAATGACGGTTTGAACGGCTCTCTGATCAGCGGGGAACAAGACATTTCACGCCCCTTTACGCCTTTGCGTAAGGCAGCGTTGCGCGCTAAGAATTCGTAGGTGTCGTGAAAAATGGCGCCATCCTTGCCATGCACGAGCTCGATTTCATCTCTCGACATACCCGGATTGCGGAAAAGAATGGAGAAAGGGAGCTCAAACTCCTCTCGAAACCTATCCATATCGATCGTTGCGCGGCTGAACCCGCCCAAAATGGCATTGACCGTTTGCAACATCGCATTTGCGTGATCGAGGAGTATGCCATTCCAGTTGAAATAAAATGGCGGATTTCATGCGTGAACCTCGGCACGTCATCGCGCGGTAATGTGTTCGAGACTAGGAATTTGCTGGTCTACATGTCTGGAGTGGTCGTAGTAGATATGTCCGAACAGAGCTGGAAGGGGTGTACCGCACGTTAGTGAGCTGAACGGGAGCACCGTTCTTCCTGTGGTTTGGAGAGTGTGAGCATTGCTGTTTTTGTGGGCTCTGTTTCTGAATCGATTTGTTTTAAGCCATGCCATGCTAGGCGGTGCTGGGAAAGCCACAATGCCGAATGGGCGTTCGAAAGTCTCAACACTTACTATGCGCGCTGTACTGGACCTGACGCGACATTGCGTCTCTGTTAGAATACGTACAAGCGTCTACACAGTGCGTAAGTTTGGAGCTGATCGTTCCGTAAGTGAATTTCGCGAGGTAATTGATGGCCCGCCCGCTGGAGCCTGTGAGAGCTGTAGATGTAAGATCGCTCTCTGTCGAGCGTCGCGGTTGGCGGGGCATGCACATTGTCGTCTCAGTCCTGAACCAAGATAAGAGCTGCAACTTCCTTGGTCCCGCGCCAGTTTGCTCGCCGCTAGGCCCTTAGCGATACCAATGCGATCAGGCGCGGGGCGGTTTTGGCTCATCTTGCGCTTGCCTTCGACCATGGTGATCGGGATGCGCGCGCCGACGATTTCACGCAACTGAGCGGCGATGAAATCCGCGGGAGCATCGCTGACGGCCCAAGGCGTCGCGCGTCACGTCTCATGGATATTCGTCAGACGCGTCACGATCTCGAGCAGGCGATTGGGATCCTCGAAGAACTCAATCGGCCTATTGGCGTGAACCGCGATGTAGTTCCATGTCGGCACCACATGTTCAGCTTGTCGCTTGCTGGATACTAGGATGGCGTCACATAAGCCTCTGCGCCAGATCGCAAGAGCTTCTCCGATCGAGGCCGTGCCATTGCGGATTACAGCGCGTCGTGTTCGCCTTCAAGTGGCCCATCTGAGCAGCGGATTGTCGCTCAAATGTTCTCGGGGTCGTCGTCTCGAAAGTGGGGTGATATGTACATGAAGGCTCTCCGTTGGCAGTCGTCGAGATAAACCCAAGTCAATATGCTGAAAACTGCCAGTTTCGGTCGTTCCCGGAGAGCTTCTTCGCTTCCTCGCAGCCCGATTTGAGAATCTTGTGGAACACCTCGATTTTCCACCTCAGCGCATACCATTCGAGCTTCTCAACGGCGTCCTTGCGTGACTGAACGGGCAGGTCGGTGATCAGTTTCCACTCGATTTTCTTTCTGTTCTTCAGTGTCCCGCCTTCCGCATGAAGCCGGCGGAACCGGAGGAGATCACGCAGCTTTAGCCGCGCAGATCTTGCTCACTTAGGTTGCAAATTCAATCTTTGGACACGGGCTTCGTCCGAGCCGCGATTCGGTCGCTTCTCCTACAGGCGCTTGGCGTCTCAGCGTCGTCGAATCCGTGGCACCCGAAGCTTTCGCCTTACTTGGCGGTCCAGTTCGTGATCGAGCCGCGCGGATCCGGAACGATACCATGCGCTCCAGTTACAGCTTCCAAACGGCATCTTGCTCATGGACAGCCTGGATACGGCAAGATCCTCGTGGTCGACGCGCCCGTCGCCATCTCGAGAGACTAGCCTTCAGGTTTGACCTGAGCGAACTCGGAGGCCCCTTCGCCATCAGACGACTGTTTCCATGAGACAGGCGTTCGAACAAGCGAAGCGCAGCGCGCCTTCGCTGCGGATCTTAGAGGAGATTGATGTCTTTCGCCGGTGCGCGGACCCTTGGAGGAACTGACGGAGCTCCACCGGATGGCTTATACCAGTCAGTACAATCGTCTTGCCCTCGTAGCTGCTGAACGGATCGCAGGCCAGATATGACAACCGTCCAAGTAATTCGTGTTTGCTGCGCTGTCGAGGGGTTGATGTGCGAGACGTCGCATCGCCGCGACCGGCTCGATCCAGGGCAATTCGGGGACGTGCATCAGGCTTACGAGCCGACATCCGCCAAGGCCGCGAATCGAAGCTCTCGCAGTGGTCGTACCCGTTCGATCGATTCTTTGTAGCGATCGTGCACCCTTATGGGCGGCGATCTCAGAATCATTCTCGAATTCATCGTAAGCAACGAGTCGATGTCATTACCGAGCTGATCGGCCTTTGCGGTTGCGCGCGATCTCGAGCCGTCGTGCATGTGGGACGGCGGTAAGAACCGAGAGTCCGTCGGCGATTCGACGATGTGGTCTTGTTTTGGCTGTCAATAGGACGATGTGGCGAATCATAGCTGGCTCTGGCTCGTGTGAGATGAAGGCTGATCGCAGGGCAATCTTGGTATCGTGCCAGCGACGGACGCCGCATGGTTGCGATTGCATTGTTGTCCCTCATAATGACGCCGGGAGGACGAGGCGCTCAATGGTTTGAATGTGACGCGCAAGCAGATCGCAGGCTTGATCGATATTGCGCGATCGTAATGCTTGCAGAATCAAGCGGTGATCCTGATTGGAGCGCGGACACCATCCGGCACTGCGCGCCATCGCGAACACCAGTCGCGAGTTTGCGAGTTGCAGTCCATCGAGGCAGGCGAGCAATCGAGGCATTGCGCAGGGCGCCACAAGGGCGTGATGAAATGCGCGATTCGCGATCTCGAATTCCTGAATTGTGTCCGCATTGTCTGCTTCGATCAGGGCCAGCTCAATCCGCGCCAGATGAGCCGACGTAAGTTTCGGCGAGGCATTCCGCAGCGCGACCACTTCCAACGCGGCGCGCATCTCGGCGATCTCCTTCACCGACTTCGCGTCGAGCGATGCAACGCGCACGCCGCGGCGGGGTGCGGCAACAACGAGATGTTGTGCCTCCAGTTGCCGAAAAGCTTCCCGCACGGGGACGTGGCTCGAGTTGAATTCGCGCGCGATATGGTCCTGCCGCAGCGGTGCGTCTGGTTGTAGCGCGCCGCTGATAATGCGGTGCGCGATCGAATGCGCAATGCGTTGCGCAGTTGTCGCGTTATCGCCCAAAGGCATCATAGATTATCTACTATAAAACATCGTGCGTGGTGGCCAGACGTCAGTTAGCATACCTCGAGATGAGATATGATAGATAATCATAGGGATTATCTATAGTTCGAAGGAGGCCTCGTGGCTCGGATAGCCCCAAGCGCGAAAACAAAATCGGAGGATGGCTGCGACATCGAACCCGTTCGCCACGACTGGACCGTTGGAGAGGCGACGACGCTCTACAACGCGCCGTTCTCCGACCTGATGTTCCGCGCCCAGGCTGTTCACCGCCGCCGCTTTGATCCCAATCATTTGGAGACCGCGAGCCTTCTCAGCCTCAAGACTGGCGGCTGCCCAGAGGATTGCGGTTATTGCTCGCAGAGCGCGCATTATGACACGGGGCTGAAAGCGACGCGGCTGATGGACAAGGTGGATGTGATCGCGGCCGCCGAGCGCGCGAAAGCGGCCGGCGCGGCGCGGTTCTGTATGGCGGCTGCGTGGCGCAGTCCGAAGGACCGGGACCTAGGCCATGTCTGCGAGATGGTCAGCGCGGTGAAGGGTCTCGGAATGGAAACCTGCGTGACGCTCGGAATGGTGACCGCTCCTCAGGCGCAGCGTTTGCGTGAGGCCGGCCTCGACTTCTACAATCACAACGTCGATACCTCGCCCGAATTCTATGGCCAGATCATCACCACGCGGATCTTGCAGGATCGTATCGACACGCTCACTGAGGTGCGCGCGGCGGGCATCAAGGTCTGCAGCGGCGGCATCATCGGCATGGGGGAGCGCGTCGTGGACCGGATCGCCATGCTGGTGCTGCTCGCAAATCTTCCGAGCCATCCGGATAGCGTGCCGATCAACCTCTGGAACGAGGTCAAGGGCGTGCCGGTCATGGAAACCGCGGAACGCCCCGATCCAATCTCCCTCGCGCGTCTCGTCGCGGTCGCACGCATCCTGATGCCACAAAGCGTGGTGCGGCTGTCCGCCGGGCGGCAATACATGACCGACGAATTGCAGACGCTGTGCTTTCTCGCCGGCGCTAACTCGATCTTTATCGGCGACGCGCTTCTAACCACGCGCAACTCGCAGCGCGAGCGCGACATGGAGTTGCTCGAGCGGCTCGGCATCAAATCCAGCCTCGACCAGGCGCGGCCGGTCAACAGGCAATCTGCGCCGGCCAACGATAGCGTTCACAGTAATTGACGCCCAAAGCGGCGTCCGCCGCCCTTGAGAACCCCTTGAAGAATGCCAGGAAGAAGCGGGGCTTCGCGATAGCGACTGCCCAAATGATTTACGCAAGCACCCCTACTACACGCGGGATTGATTGATGACTTCAACACGCGCGGGCAAGGTGGCCACTTATCACGCCGCCTTGCGGGCCCTGAACGAGCAGGACGGGCTGCGGCGCCTAGCGCCGCGTTCGGGCATTGATTTTGGATCGAATGACTATCTCGCACTGGCGAGTGCACCGCGCATAAAGAAGGCTATGGCGGCAGCGCTGGAATCCGGCACTCCAATCGGGGCCGGCGGGTCACGCCTCCTGCGCGGAAATTGCGACGAGCACGAACGTCTCGAACTGGAGGCCGCGCACCTTTTCGGAGCCGAGACGGCGCTGTTTTTCAGCGACGGATATGTGGCGAATTTTGCGATCCTGTTGCCTCAACGGGGCGATCTGCTGGTACTCGATTCGCTCGTGCACGCGAGCATTCACGAAGGCGCACGGTCCGGACGAGCCGAGTTTCGCGAAAGCGCTCACAACGCCCCGACGTCGGTCGAAAACACAATCCGCGACTGGCGAGTGAAAGGTGGGACGGGCCGCGTCTGGATCGTGGCTGAAAGTCTGTACAGCACGGACGGCGACTTCGCGCCGCTCAAGGAGCTTGTCGCAATCGCCGACAGGCATGATGCGTTTCTTTTGGTAGACGAAGCTCATGCCACTGGCGTGTATGGTGAGCAGGGAAAGGGGCTGACCGCCCCCCTACGAAGGGCGCGAGAACCTGGTGGTCGTTCATCCGTGCGGCAAGGCGTTGGGCGCCGCCGGTGCCCTCGTCACCGCGAGCCGGGTGCTGCGCGACTTCATGGTCAACCGCTTGGTCGCCTTCACGGCGACAACGCGCGCGCCATGAAACTGGCATCGATGCTGCAGGCTCGCGGATCCGACGTTCGCGGAATCCGACCACCGACTGTGCCGGCGGGCACAGATCGGCTGCGAATCTCCCTGACGCTGAATGTCCGAGAGGATGATGTGCGTGCGTTGCTCGATGCTTTGATGGAAGAAACCGGAAGCGAGGCAAGATGGCTCGGCGATTCGTAGTCACCGGCACCGACACTGAGGTCGGCAAGACGATCTTTTCCGCAGGAGTCGTCGATTTTCTTGATGCCTATTATTGGAAACCTGTCCAGGCTGGTCTTCGAGGGGAGATCGATTCCCAGGTCGTTAAACGACTGGCTGAACTTCCAGACGATCGGATTGTGCCAGAGCGGTATCGTCTTGAGACGCCAGCGTCACCACATCTCGCAGCAGAACTCGATCACCTTCATATCGACGCCACCTCACTCGATGTGCCGGACACCGGGGATCGCCCGCTCGTGATCGAGGGGGCAGGCGGGCTGATGGTACCGCTCAATCGCAACGAACTCTACATCGACGTCTTTGCACGATGGCGGCTGCCAGTCATTCTCTGCGCGCGCACTGCCCTCGGTACCATCAATCATTCGCTGCTTTCGCTCGAGGCCTTGCACAATCGCAACATTGAAATTCGCGGTATCGCGTTCATCGGCGAAGAGAACGTCGACACCGAGAGCACCATTTGCAGGATCGGACAAGTGCGGAAGCTGGGCCGGCTGCCGTGCCTTGTTCCACTCACGGCCAACGCGCTTCGCGCGGCCTTTAAGGCCTCGTTCCATGGGGGTGATTTCGATTCATAATGTGCAAAGCAAAGTCGCGGATCTGGCATCCGTTTACCCAACATGCGCTGCAAGGCGAGATGATAAAGGTTTTGCGCGGCCAGGGCGCATATCTTTACACCGCGGATGACCGTCGCATCATCGACGCGATCGCGTCTTGGTGGGTAGTGACCCATGGCCATTGCCATCCTTACATCGTGAGCGCCATTCAAAAGCAGGCGGAAAAGCTCAACCAGATCATCTTCGCGGGCCACACTCATGAACCCGCCGAAGAGGTTGCATCCCTGCTTCTGAAGCTTGCGCCCCGTGGCCTCGACTACGTCTTCTTCTCCGACAGCGGCTCGACCAGCGTGGAGGTCGCGCTGAAATTGGCGCTCGGCTATTGGCGCAACATAGGCGGGTCGCGCTCACGTATCGTCGTGATGCAGCATTCCTATCATGGCGACACGGTGGGGACGATGTCGGTCGGCGCGCGTGGTGTGTTCAATGCGGCCTACGAACCTCTGCTGTTCGAGGTTACCTCAGTGCCGTTCCCGGCGCTGGGTCATGAACAGGCCACGCTCGACGCGCTCGAGGTCGCGTGTCGCAACGAAAACCCGGCTGCCTTCATCGTCGAGCCCCTGATCCTGGGGGCTGGCGGGATGCTTATGTATCCTGCTTGGGTCCTAAATGAAATGAAACGGATCTGTGAGGCCTCAGGCGTCCTGTTCATTGCCGACGAGGTCATGACTGGCTGGGGGCGCACTGGAACATTATTCGCTTGCGAGCAGGCTGGTGTCACGCCCGACATTGCCTGCTATTCCAAGGGCCTCACGGGTGGCTCTCTTCCGCTTGCGGTGACGCTCTGCCGCGAGGAGATTTTCGACGCACACTATTCGAAAGACCGAACCCGCACCTTCTTCCATTCCAGTTCCTACACGGCAAATCCGGTGGCGTGTGCCGCTGCCAAGGCGAACCTGGATCTCTGGTGTAACCATGAGACCTACGAGCGTGTGGCCTCCGTCGCTGCAATGCAGAAACAGAAAATCGAACCATTTCGCGCGGACGCGCGCTTCGGGAACGTCCGTCAAACTGGTACTATCACAGCACTCGAGCTGAAGGTGTGCGACGAGGGGTACCTCGCCAATATCGGGCCGAGACTGCAGGCGTATTTTAGAGATCGAGATCTGCTGCTGCGCCCGCTTGGCAATACGATCTATGTTATGCCGCCGTATTGTGTCACGTCGGCGGACCTCGAGGAAATCTACGCTGGAGTTAACGATGCAGCCGATGAGCTGGTCTAGAAGCAGGCCGGATCGGTCGTCGATCGCCACACGCGAATCTGCCGAAGTCATTGGCCACGCCCGCATGACCCAACACACCGGCCGAGAAAGTCTTCGTCTGGTGATCGCGCAACCAAAAGGAATTTTCATCCGTTCGCGGGTCATTTTCGAGGCATCGATTTCTTTTTATCTTCGCGGGTTGACAATTTTCTTCCAAGCTCCCTAGGAAGCACCTGGTCCGCAAAGGCTCAACGATATTTCAAATGAGAAAAGTGCTCTCTGCTAAGCTGCACGGCATCCATGTCACAGAGGCCAGTCTTTATTATCCCGGTTCCGTCACCCTCGATCCAGATCGCTGTCACGAGGCGGGCATTCCACCGACGGAGTTCGTGGAGACCTGGAACAAGAACTCCGGGGCACGAATCTCGACTTACGTCATTCTCGGCGTACGCGGCTCACGTTGCTGTGTCCTCAACGGCGCTGCGGCGCGGACCTGCCAAGTCGGCGACCAACTCATTGTTTGCAGTTCGTCCTTCTTGGACGAGCAGAAAATTGTTGAGTTAAGGCCGAAGAGTCGCCCTTTCGATCGCAGCAACCAGATTACTGAACACCTGACATACTCGGTCAGTTCGGAAGCAGCAGGCGACTTCGCGCCGCATAATCGAACTGAAGTCGTCGACGCGATGGGGGTCCAATGAGCCACGTTTTAGAGCCGCCGGTTGAGCGCATCACGATTCCCATGCTGCAGAAGTGGAAGGAGGAGAGCCGGCGTGTCGTCATGACCACTGCCTACGACGCGGTTCTGGCGCGTATCGCGGATCCTTCCGTCGATATAATTCTCGTCGGTGATAGTGTCGGTAACGTTTGCCTTGGATTTGAAAACACGCTACCGGTGAGCGTGGCGATGATGAACCATCATCTGGAAGCCGTTGCACGCAGCAAGCCTCGAGCTTTACTCGTCGCCGATATGCCGTTTCTTAGCTTCCACCTCAGCGTCGAGGAAACCATACGCAATGCCGGCGGATTCCTGCAGCGAGGCGCAGCCGCGGTGAAACTCGAGGGCGGCGGCAAGCGTATCGAGATGGTACGTGCCCTTGTCGATTGCGAGATTCCGGTGATGGGTCATCTGGGCCTTACGCCCCAGAGCGTCAATGTCATGGGCGGCTTCAAGGTGCAGGGCCGGAAAGCGGATGAAGCGCTGCGGTTGCTCGATGATGCTCACCGTCTGCAGGAGGCCGGCTGTTTCGCTTTGGTGTTGGAAGGCATTCCGGCCGAGCTTGCTGCTCGAGCAACCGACTCCTTGACAATACCGACGATCGGAATCGGCGCCGGCCCGGACTGTTCGGGGCAGGTGCTCGTGTTTCACGACGTGCTGGGCCTGACCGAAGGTCAACGCCCCAAATTCGTTCGCGCCTATGCGGAAGGCTTCCAGCAGTTGCATGATGCGCTTTCGCGCTGGGCCGCGGATGTCCGCAGTGGTGCATTCCCGGGACCGCAAGAGTCCTATCGACTTCCTGAAGGCGTCGGCGAGGCAATTACCAACTGGGCGCCGTCCAACCCAAACCGATGTAAAGGTCGACATGCAAACAATCACGACGGTCGCTGAGCTTCGCCGTACTCTCGCAAAAGCCCGCAGTGCCGATCAACGGGTCGGATTCGTGCCGACAATGGGCTATCTCCACGATGGCCACTTGGCGCTGATCGCGGCGAGCCAGGCGCAATGCGACGTCACGGTCGTCAGCATCTTCGTCAACCCCACTCAGTTCGGACCAAACGAGGATCTCAGCATCTATCCGCGCGACTTCTTGCGCGATGAGGGACTGTGCCGCGATGCCGGGGTTGCGATCCTCTTTGCGCCGGATGCACAGGAAGTCTATCCGAGCCATTTCGAGACTTTCATTGAACCGGGCGACCTAGCGAAACCTCTGTGCGGAGCATTCAGGCCTGGACATTTTCGCGGTGTCGCGACTGTCGTATGCAAGTTGTTCAACATGGTGCAGCCCGACGTCGTGTTTTTTGGCCAGAAGGATTTTCAGCAATGTGCAGTCGTGCGTCGCATGGCGGTTGATCTCAATCTCCCCATCGAGATCGTCACCGTACCAACCGTTCGCGAACAGGATGGGCTCGCGATGAGCAGTCGCAACCGGTATCTCAGCAAGGAAGAACGTCAGCGGGCCCTTACGATCAATCGTGGGCTATCCGCCGCGCTCGATGAATTTCGCTCTGGAGAGCGCAACGTAGAAAGGCTGATTGCTATCGCCAAGGGGCATTTAGAGGCAGTTGACCGACTGCAGTATCTTGAACTTGTCGACGGTGACACGCTCAACACCGCCGATAGTCCACTGCGACGCCCCGCGGCGCTTTGTGCGGCAGCCTACGTCGGCTCGACCCGGCTGATCGACAACGTAATACTGGCGTCGCCAACTCCGTAGCGCAATGCGTAGTCAAACCGTACGCAGCATATTGAGCTGGAAGAAGTGCTCAAGGCCAACTGTTTACAGACGTGTCGACCTGGTAGCAAAGGGCGAACCCCGAGCCGACGTTGTTCAGCGAGTTAGCGATGCGATAGGGGGTGCTTGCGGAATATTGTGGGACCGAGAACTTTGCGTCTGGCAACATCACAAGTTTCTCGCGGCTGCGACCAGAGACCGTTTCGACAAACCTTGGTATAGTGTTTTGCAGCCCATGCTATATTACCGACTTACCTTTGTAGAGTTGAGCGCCCGTCAGGTCGTCTGTACTTTCGATGTCGAACCTGGATCATTCGATCGACGAGTCGGTGCGAAGCCTAAACTGATGCCTTGTTAGAAGTCGTTGCGTCCCAATCAGGTGTGAGGACGAACATCTTGAGTCGGACCTTTGGCCGATTGCACGCAGACAGGGGCTTTATCTTAAGAAGGTACCCACTATTCGAGATCGCGATCAGCGATCAGAACAGCTCAGCCAACGTTTATTCAAGCGACGGAGATGGAGAAGCGGAGGATTGGGCACGCTATGCTCAGGAACGTGTGAGCCCTTAGAGTAGCCGATAACGCTTCCCTCATACTACGGGCTTTAGCGCAGTCGCCGCATTGATGATCGTTGCCGTAGCGCAAGTTGCTGGCGTAGTTGCATCCCCCTCTCGAAATGCGAGTCGCGATGGCATTTACCGAGCTTTTCATCAAACGTCCGGTATTGTCTATCGTCGTCAGTGTCCTGATCTTGCTGATTGGCTTGCGCGCGGCCACCGTACTGCCGATCCGGCAATTTCCCAAGCTATCTAATACGGTCGTCAATATCACGACTTCCTATCCTGGCGCCTCCGCCGACATGATCCAGGGGTTCATCACCACTCCCCTGGAGCAGGCAGTCGCTTCCGCCGAGGGCGTCGACTACATCAGTTCCTCATCGGTGCTCGGTACCTCGACGATCCAAGTCTACATCAAGCTGAATTTCGATCCCAACGAGGCGCTCACCGAGGTGCTCTCCAAGGTCAACTCAGTCAAATATTTGATCCCGAAGGAATCAAACGATCCGGTCGTCACTAAGTCGACCGGTCAGATCACCGCTGTAATGTATATCGCCTTCTCCAGCGAGGAATTGACGGCCAGCGCGATCTCAGACTACCTCTCGCGCGTCGTGCAACCCGTTATGTCAACCGTCGATGGCGTCGCAGCGGCAGACATCTTGGGCGGCCAGAGTTTTGCGATGCGGCTATGGCTCGATCCTGCGAGAATGGCAGGGTACGGCGTGTCGCCGGCTGAAGTTTCGGCTGCAATCGCCGCTAACAACTTCCAGGCCGCGGCCGGCCAGACCAAGGGCAATTTCACTATCTCCGATGTCACCGCAAACACGGATCTGCGGAGTGTCGATGACTTCAAGCGCATGATCGTCAAAGCCAATGACGGCGGCTTTGTGCGCATGGAGGACATTGCGGTAGTCGAGCTTGCCGCGCAGACCACAGACATCAGCGTCGCCATGAACGGCGAGCACGCGGTCTTTATCGGCGTTCAGGCGAGCCCGCAGGGCAATCCGCAAAGCATAGTGCGAGGCGTTCGGGCGCTGTTTCCAGAAATGGAGCGTAACCTGCCGCCGTCACTGAAGATGAAAGTGGCCTACGACTCCACCAAATTCATTCAATCGTCGATCGATGAAGTGGAGAAGACGCTCCTTGAGGCCGTCGTGGTCGTGGTGGCGGTGATCTTCCTATTCCTGGCCTCGCTGCGGTCGGTCATCATTCCTGTAGTCGCTATTCCGTTATCGCTCGTTGGTGTCTGCAGCATGATGCTGGTGCTTGGGTTTTCATTCAATCTCCTGACTCTCCTTGCGATGGTTCTCGCGATCGGTCTCGTGGTCGATGACGCGATCGTGGTGGTTGAGAACATTCATCGCCATTTAGAAGAGGGGGCGCCGCCCCTCCAGGCTGCTACAAGGGGCGCGCGCGAGATCGTCGGCCCCGTTGTCTCCATGACGATTACCTTGGCTGCTGTATATGCCCCAATCGGATTTCTCGGCGGTCTCACCGGGGCGTTGTTCCGCGAGTTCGCGTTTACGCTAGCGGGAGCGGTGATCGTGTCGGGCGTAATCGCTTTGACGCTGTCGCCGATGATGTGCTCGCTCTTTCTGAAGCGCGCCGAGAGGGGGCGGTTTGCAGGGTTTGTGAACCGCGGGTTCGGCGCCCTGACACGATGGTACGGCCGCAAGCTCGACCGCTCGCTCGACTACTGTCCGATTACCGGGCTGTTTGCGTTGACCATGTTGGGCCTCGTCGGCTTTCTATATATGAATACTTCCAAGGAACTCGCACCCGAGGAGGATCAAGGTGTCGTATTCGCACTAACCAAGGCGCCGAAATACGCCAATATCGACTACCTCGACTATTACGGCACCAAGCTCGAAAGAGCGTTCCAGAAGTTTTCCGAGACTGATTTGAGCTTCGTGCTCAATGGCGTTAGCGGCCAGCAGAGTGGCATGGCCGGCATGTTGCTCAAGCCATGGGACGAGCGCAAGCGATCATCGACCGCGCTAAAGTCTCTTGTCCAAGCCGAGCTGTCGAAAATCGAAGGCATTAGCGCGTTTGCCTTTAGCTTGCCGCCGCTTCCGGGCGGCTCGGGTGGCCTACCAGTGCAGATGGTGATCAATTCGACGCTTGGCTTCCAATCCGTCTACGAGCAGATGTCGAAGCTGAAGGATGCCGCGCGCAAGAGCGGTCTGTTCATGGTGAGCGACTCCGACCTCGAGTTCAACCAGCCGGTGGTACGAATCAAGGTTGATCGATCCAAGGCCAACGAACTTGGCATCACCATGCAGACCATCGGTAACGCGCTCGCCACCTTACTTGGCGGAAACTACGTCAATCGCTTCAATTTGCAGGGTCGCTCCTACCAGGTGATCCCGCAGGTGCCGCGCGAGGAACGCCTGGCCCCGCAAGCAATTGGGAGCTATTATGTGAAGACTGCGACGGGCTCGATGCTCCCGCTGTCTACCGTAGTCTCCACCGAGACTGCGACCGATCCGAACGCGCTCACCCACTACAATCAGCTCAACTGCGCGACCTTTCAGGCCGTGCCGATGCCCGGCGTCACGATCGGTCAGGCTGTGGACTTCCTGGAAGCCGAGGCAAAGAAACTGCCCGCAGGCTTCAGCCACGACTTCCTCGCCGACGCCCGCCAATATGTGCACGAGGGTAACCAACTGGCGATTACCTTTGCATTTGCACTCATCATCATATTCTTGGTGCTTGCGGCGCAGTTCGAAAGTCTGCGCGATCCCCTTATCATCATGATCAGCGTGCCGATGGCAATCGTCGGTGCCTTGATCCCGCCATTCTTTGGCTGGGCGACTATGAACATCTACACCCAGGTCGGACTGTTGACACTGGTCGGGTTGATCTCCAAGCACGGCATCTTGATGGTTCAGTTCGCCAATGAGCTGCAGCTCAAGGAGAGACTTGACCGTCGCTCGGCTATAGAGATGGCGGCGCGCGTCCGACTGCGTCCAATCTTGATGACCACCGCGGCAATGGTGACGGGCTTCATACCCTTGTTGACTGCAACGGGAGCTGGCGCCGCGAGCCGCTTCTCGATCGGGCTCGTGCTCGTCGCTGGCATGTCTGTCGGCACGCTGTTCACGCTCTTCGTGCTGCCGGCGGTCTATGTCGCGATCGCGTCCGATCACCGTGCCCATGCGAGCTCCGGCCGCGCGACGATCGCCGCCGAGCTCGACCTCACTGGCGCTGCTGATGCCCAGATGGCCAAGCAATGACGATAGAATAGATTTCGCTCAGTGTGGTGAGCGAAGGAGCGTGCGACCGCTTCACGCTCCCTTGCGCATCGAGATCTTTACGCCCGTGGTGCAGAGCTTGGCAACCATCAGGTGCCCGGCGAAGAATACGTCATCGGTGATCCGCGGCTGCTCTGTCAAGGGAATTGCACCGTACATCCACGGCGGCGGAACGCCCAAGCTCGACCTCGCCGGGGGAAGAAGGGAACTGATGCTCGCCTGATAAAAGGTGGCCTTGCTATTTATGCCAAGTGCTCTTTAAGGAGAATTGTTTGCTTCCGTCCGACCGCGTTGCGTTGCTAGCTGAAAAAGGTGACGCTGAACCGCTTAGGATTCGTCACGAGTTCAATTCCGTGGGGGAACGGTCGTCAGGAGCCCCCGTATCCATGACCGACACTTACGGCTTCGACACGACCATTGTCGACAAACCGAAGAACAGGCTGACACGTATTGCTGAGTGATCGTAGTCGGGTATTGGGAAGGGCAGCACAGCTTCTGTTGTACGACCGAAGTCGAGAGCAGGAGCAACTCTTGAACCTGTGCACGTGACCACTGCCACTGCCATTGCGAAGACGGCCGGAGCTGCTATGCGAATGGTCAGAATCTGCCGCAATCCAGTAACCAATGGCCGCGCTGATCCCCCGACGCGTGACCCGACGCCCTCCGGTGTGGGAAAGTTTAGGAAATGCCTGAGTTTGATGCTGCTATCTGGTTTCTGGCCGCAACGACGTGTTTTGCGGCCTTTGTAAATGGAGCCATCGGCTACGGCTTTCGTCGCTCACGGTACCCCTTGCGCTGGTTTTCTACACCAATGGGAAACCATCTGGCCGCCTGAACCGGGACGATCGAATATTCAAAAGTATCGGGCCGACATTGACGGCTTGCGCGTGATAGCGGTCCTCGTTGTATTGATCTCGCGGGTCAGCGCAGTTACTCGCGATGAGAGCTTCCGATTTTGCAGAAGCTGTCGGAAAACCTACGGCCGTGTTAGCGCCAACTACATAGAGGCGTGGGGCGCCGTAGGCTTTGTAGGCTTTGCGACAGCCCATACTGAGCGTTGCGCCTCCGGCTGTCGCAGACCAGCAAAAAGCTATCATCTTCGTATGGCCAGCTCATCCGGGAAAGATTAGCCGAAACACCGCCCCCACGGGCTCGACGATCACCCCTACTTGTCGCTCGCCCTGTGACGTAGTCCGGTATTTGTGACGGCATCGCATTTGCAGGGATGAAGAACGTCAACTTGAGGCCATCATCGTCGAGTTGCGCGCCGCTTGCGACGCACGCAGGTGAGGGGCGCCGCGCTCGCGAGCCCGTTCTTTCAGGAGCGTCCGTGATACCATCTGCCAATTGGTCTGCCGGCCTGCTTGGGACGCGGCTGACATTTTTTGTGGCCGGATTCGGCCTCGCGGCCTGGGCGCCTTTAGTGCCACTCGCCAAGGAGCGGCTCGCGCTGGATGACCGCATGCTTGGTCTACTGCTGCTCTGCCTCGGAACGGGATCCGTCATCGCGATGCTTATGACCAGCGTGTCGAATGCCCGGTATGGCAGTAAGCCCATTATCCTCGCGGGTGGACTTGGACTCGCGATCACCCTGCCGTGCCTTGCAACTGCCGACACACCTGTCAAGCTCGGTGCCACGCTGTTTGCTTTCGGCGTTTCAATCGGCTCAATCGATGTAGCCATGAACATTCATGCGATTGAATTGGAGCGCGCCACCGGCCGTCCATTGATGTCCGGCTTCCACGCTCAGTATAGCATTGGGGAATTCACCGGCTCTGCTGTCGTGACCTCGTTCCTCTCGCTGCAGCTTGGCTCGCTTTTTTCGACGTTGGTCTGTTCGGCGTTAATGACGATCGTGATTGTGTCGGCCTGGCCGAGGTTGCTCGCGACGGGTTCGAGACAGCAGGGACCATTGTTTGTCTTGCCCCATCGCAGTGTGTTGCTGATAGCTGTGCTCGCGGCTATCACCTTTCTTGTCGAAGGTGCAATGCTCGATTGGAGCGCTTTGCTTCTCGTTGAACGAGATCTTCTCGCGGAGGCGCACGGGGGCATTGGTTGTATGCTCTTCTCAATCGCCATGACCGCAGGGCGTCTCAGCGGAGATGCCGTGGTGGCGCGAATCGGCGACCGTGCCACATTGATGCTCGGGACTCTGCCAATCGTGACAGGCTTCTTGGCTGTGGTGGCCGCGCCCGTTGCGTTGATTGCTATGGCGGGGTTCCTGCTTATTGGATTGGGTATTTCAAATGTTGTTCCCGTACTGTGTCGACGCGCCGGCAAACAGAAGGTGATGCCAGCAGGCTTAGCGATCGCGGTCATCACGACAGGCGGCTACACGGGTATACTCGTCGGGCCAGCCGGCATCGGGCTCATCGCACACATCTTTAGCTTGCCCCTGGCGTTCGGGATGTTGGGCGCGCTCATGTCCATCGTTACGCTGTCGGCGAGGATGATGATGACAGACCATCGCTAAAACATTGCTCGAGAGAAAAGGGGCACCGGCACGCTTCCGGCTAATGATCGTCCATCGGCGTTTGAGACTTAGAGTCGATGAGCCTCAATTGATGGCAGCACGTCTCGATCATGATCATTTTCCTTTTCCTGCAAGTCGGCTGGCTGCGTCGGAGCTTGGATACACCGCGTCACTCGGTTTCTTGGGGGCCAACTGAGGGCGTTGTTGACAATGAACGTTCGTCAACTGCGAATCACGATTGATCGTTACGTGAGCGGCGGGTCCGCTAGGCCGGATGTTCACCGCCGATTGATCGTAGGATCGGCCCCTTATCCGGGAACAAGCGAATCACTCTGGTGCCTCCATCGCTGTCAGCGCGATACGCCCGGTATGCCAGCTGAATCCCGTCCTCCAGCGAGGTCGTGGCGCGCCAGCCGAGCCCGGACAGCCGACCCACGTCGAGCAGCTTGCGCGGCGTGCCGTCCGGGCGCGACGTGTCGAAGCTGATTTCACCGCGAAAACCGACGGCGGCCGCGACCATGAGTGCGAACTCGGCGATGCTGATGTCCTTGCCAGTACCGATATTGACCAGTTCCGGCGAGGAATAGGTCTTCATCAGATGGATGCAGGCGTCGGCGAGATCATCGACATAGAGGAATTCGCGGCGCGGCGTGCCGGTACCCCACACCACGACTTTGCCGGCGCCCGAAATTTTGGCCTCGTGGAAGCGGCGGATTAGCCCGGCGACGACATGGCTGTATTCGGGGTGATAATTGTCGCCGGGGCCGTAGAGGTTGGTCGGCATCACGCTGATGAAATCGGCGCCGTACTGGCTGCGATAGGCCTGGGCCATCTTGATGCCGGCGATCTTGGCGATGGCATAGGGTTCGTTGGTCGGCTCCAGCGGGCCGGTCAGCATCGAATCCTCTCGCAGCGGCTGCGGCGCCAGGCGCGGATAGATGCAGGAGGAGCCGAAGAACATCAGCTTCTCGCATCCATTGGCATGCGCCGCCTGGATCACGTTGCTCGATATCGCCAGATTGTCGTGGAGAAACTCGGCGCGCAGCGTGTTGTTAGCGACGATGCCGCCGACCTTGGCGGCGGCGAGGAACACGGCTTGCGGCCGCTTCGCGGCAAACCAGGCATTCACCGTGGCCTGGTCGCGCAGGTCGAGCTCGCTGCGCGCCACCGTCAGGAGATCGGCCTGTTCGCGTGCCAGCCGGCGCATCAGCGCCGCGCCGACCATGCCGCGATGGCCGGCAACGAAAACCGTCTTGCCCTTCAGTTCAAACGCCGTGCTTGCCATTGGCCGCCCCCTGCCTGGCTTGGACCAGATCGCTGGCGACCATTTCCCTCACCAGTTGCGAGAGCGGCGTCTTCGGAGCCCAGCCGAGCTTCGCGCGCGCCTTGCTTGCATCGCCGATCAGGAGATCAACCTCGGTCGGACGGAAATAGGTCGGATCGATCTGCACCAGTGTCTTGCCGGACGCCTTGTCCACACCGACCTCTTCGACGCCCTTGCCGCGCCATTCGATGCTGCGCCCGACCTCGGCAAACGCCAGCTCGGCGAACTCGCGGACCGACCGCGCCTCGCCGGTCGCGAGCACGAAGTCGCCGGGCTCGTCGACCTGCAGGATCCTGTGCATGCCCTCGACATAATCGCGAGCATGGCCCCAGTCGCGCTTGGCGTCGAGATTGCCGAGATAGAGCGTGTTCTCGAGGCCGACCTCGATGCGGGCGACGGCGCGGGTGATCTTGCGCGTCACGAAGGTCTCGCCGCGGGTCGGGCTCTCATGGTTGAATAGGATGCCGTTGCTGGCGAACATGCCATAGGCCTCACGGTAGTTCACTGTGATCCAGTAGCCATAAAGCTTGGCGACGCCATAGGGCGAGCGCGGATAGAATGGCGTGGTTTCCTTCTGCGGCACCTCTTGCACCAGCCCGTAAAGCTCCGAGGTCGAGGCCTGGTAGAACCGCGTCTCATTTTCCATGCCGAGGATGCGGATCGCTTCCAAAAGGCGCAGCACACCGATCGCGTCGGCATTGGCCGTATATTCCGGGCTCTCGAAACTGACGTGGACGTGGCTCTGGGCGGCCAAGTTGTAGATCTCGGTCGGCCGGATCTGCTGCACCAGCCGAATCAGATTGGTCGAATCCGTCATGTCACCATAGTGCATCAGAAACGGCAGGTTGCCGGCATGCGGATCCTGGTAGAGATGATCGATGCGCGCTGTGTTGAACGAGGACGACCGGCGCTTGATCCCGTGCACGGTGTAGCCGAGACCTAGCAGATACTCGGCGAGATATGCGCCGTCCTGCCCGGTGACGCCGGTGATCAGCGCAACGCGCCGCTTTGAGTCCTGAGCCGCCATGGTCTCTCTTAGTTGCGTCGGAAAGAAAGCCTACCTGTGAAATGCTATTGCGAAGCCGTTTGTCGATAAATCTAGATGCGCAAGCGCGCTCCACCGGCAATTAGAGGAAAGCGATCATTAGCTCCAGTCATACACATCATGTAGGAAATGCACACTATATACATTGATTTATATTAGACTGGAGAAGCCAACACATTGAGCTTCCAAACATGAAAGTCAACTAACCCTCGCAACCTGCCTGATATCCGCGATGATCCGAAGCAGGCGAGATGGATGGCAAACGCAGTTACGAGCGTCAGGGCGCGCTTCCCCCGCGGGCGATATTTCCAATGAGATAGAAGCCGACGGTCTGTGTTCCTTATCTATTCTCAAGCGCATCTACGCATTCGCGTCTCTCGCCATGGCTTGGGAGAGTGACGAGCTGAGGCCGCGGTCGTCAATGCGTTTGTCGGCATCACGCGATGCAGGCGAGCACACGTCAAGCCTGCGCATCAATTCGTAATCTACAAAGCGCCCGTACCGTTAATCTCCGAATAGAACACCCTGGCTTGGCGGTGACTCGTCAACGGTGATCAGTGCCTTTGCCAATATCAACTCGCGGCAGGCAGTGGACGGTCGACGCAAGACAAAATGAGAAAGAGTAGCAAACGTTGGTATAAATCCTCGAACGTTCCGATATCGAAAGTTTACGTTCGTACAATAGAGCTCCGACGCCAATCGTTTAGTCTCGACGAGCGTGACTTGCCTCGGTCCGAGTATGATGAGCCATCTTAAACCAGCGCCGGCAAAATGTTTCCAGTGACATAGGACAATTCTTGCTAGAGCGGCTGCGCAAATATATCGGCAGCAGACGATGTAGAAGCCACGGGCAGCGTGTCTTCTTTCTATCTGCAATGAACCAAGGCCCAGGCGAACGTGAGCCTCTCGAAGAGTCTATCAGTGAGACGCAAGGACTCAATGACTCCCACATCAACTGCCGCCCGGTTCGCCGGTATCGCTGCTCACTGTCTTGGAAGCTTGAGGTGCAAGTCGTGAAATGGCTCATCAGTGATGGTGAGCAAACCAGAAGATGTTTTACCGTAGGATAATTGGCCTGCCTATCTGTTCGAATGTCCTCAATCCATGGAGCCAGACTATCTGCACGATATATCCCCGCAGCGGCTTGTTGCGACGACAGCTGTCGTCGCAACGGAGCGAGTTTGTTTGTTTCGGAATTGGATGTCGCCGGGCAAGCGCATCTGCGTATCTGGCTCTCCTCGAAGCGGTCACGCTATTCGCAGCCCGCATCGCAGTTTACTCGATCGGTAGCCAAAAGCGGGATGTAGCCGGGCGAAGTGATGGTGGCCGAAGAGATCTGACTCACGCTTGTGAATGCGGCGGCGATGCAGGCGGCCGCGAAAGATCCCGAGCTTGACGCCTGTTACCACCGGGCGAGCGAATTTCATAACGGGGTTCCTGTGAGGAGGAACGTCGGGCTTCTTGAACTTGGGCAGCGTTGATCGATATGTGTGGCATTGTTGGCATCTTGGGGCGTGGTCCGGTCGGTGAGCAGTTGGTCGCGTCGCTCAAGCGATTGGAATATCGTGGCTACGACTCCGCGGGCCTCGCGACTCTCGAAGGTCTCCGTATCGAGCGGCGACGCGCTGAAGGTAAGCTGAGAAACCTTGAGGAGCGCCTGCGCTATTATCCGCCGTCGGGTCGTACCGGTATTGGTCACACCCGCTGGGCGACTCATGGAAAGCCGACCGAGAGCAATGCTCATCCGCATGCGACGGAAAATGTAGCGGTCGTTCATAACGGGATCATTGAGAATTTCAGCGAGCTGCGGACCGAGCTGGAGCGGAATGGAGCCCATTTTGACTCAGAGACGGACACCGAGGTGGTGGCACATCTCGTCGAATCTTATCTCAAGAATGGCTACTCGCCGCAGGATGCGGTACAAGCGTCGCTGCCGCGCCTGCGCGGTGCCTTCGCGCTGGCATTCCTTTTCAAGGGCCACGACGATCTTTTGATCGGTGCGCGCAGGGGGTCGCCCCTTGCGATCGGACATGGTAACGGCGAAGTGTATCTAGGATCGGACGCGCTCGCGCTCGCGCCTTTGACCGACACCATTACCTATCTTGAAGACGGCGACTGGGCCGTGCTGACGCGCACGACGTGCGTGATTTATAGCGCAGAGGGCTCCGTCGTCCAGCGGGAAACATCAAAGTCTGGCGTATCGTCACTCCTTGTGGACAAAGCGAATTATCGCCACTTCATGGCCAAGGAAATCCACGAGCAGCCAACAGTGGCCGACAAGACATTGGCGCATTATCTCGACATGGCGGCCAAGCGCGTCGCCCTGCCGCTCACATTGCCGTTCGACTTTAAATCCATTCAGCGCATCTCAATTATCGCGTGCGGCACTGCAAGCTATGCCGGGCACATTGCCAAATACTGGTTTGAGCGGCTGGCGCGCTTGCCTGTCGAGATCGATGTAGCGTCCGAGTTCCGCTATCGGGAGGCGCCTCTGCGCCGGGGGGATCTCGCCATCGTCATCTCGCAGTCGGGCGAAACCGCTGACACACTGGCTGCGTTGCGATACGCCAGGGGCCAGGGCGTGCACACGATATCTGTGGTCAACGTCCCGACCTCGACGATTGCACGCGAGAGCGAATCCGTTCTGCTGACGCTGGCGGGGCCAGAAATCGGCGTCGCCTCCACAAAGGCATTCATCTGCCAGCTGTTGGTATTGGCAGCGCTTGCCGTCGCAGCAGGCAAAGAGCGCGGTAAGCTCTCTGAGATCGATGAATCGAAGCTCGTGCGTGAGCTTATCGAAGTGCCGCGGTTGATTGCTGCGGCGCTGTTGATCGAGCCGCAGATCGAGAAGCTCGCGCATTATATCGCTGACTCAAGGGGCGTGCTCTATCTCGGTCGGGGCACGTCGGCCCCCCTGGCGTTGGAGGGCGCACTCAAGCTGAAGGAAATTTCCTATATCCACGCAGAAGGTTATGCCGCCGGCGAGCTCAAGCACGGACCGATCGCGCTGATCGATGAGACCGTGCCTGTGGTGGTGATCGCGCCTTACGACAAGGTCTTCGAAAAGACCGTCTCGAACATGCAAGAAGTTGCCGCGCGGGGCGGCAAGATCATCCTGATCACCGATGCGAAGGGTGCTTTGGAAGCGACCGTGGATACACTCATGACCCTTGTGCTGCCTGAGATGGTCGCAAGCTTTACGCCGATGGTCTATGCCATTCCGGTTCAGCTCTTGGCTTACCATACCGCCCTCGTAAGGGGCACGGACGTGGATCAGCCGCGTAATCTCGCAAAATCGGTGACTGTCGAATGAGGCCGCGGTGTTAGTATCTGAGCATTGAGGCCTCCGCGTCGAGGTGTTGGGCTTGCGTTTGGTCGCGTCGAGTTCGTGGAGCCGGAACCGGACAAGTTCTTTGCGATTCGTGATTCCCTGACGGCGGTCATCGGCATTGGGGACGGCGATGAGCAAACCGCGGGATGATCGCCAGAAAGAGCTTGCTTCCGGCGCTCGATCAGATCATCGACATGGGCCACCCGCTGGTGCGGTTGGCGGCGCTGATCGACTGGAAGTTTCTGGATGATCGCTTTGGTTCGATGTGCCAAACCGGTCCGGGCAGCCTGGCCTGCCGACGCGGCTTGACGCCGGCCTGTTCATCCTGAAGCACATGCACAATCTCTCGGATGAGGTGCTGTGCGCCCGCTGGATCGAGAACCCCTATTACCAATATTTCTGCGGCGAGTTGAGCTTCTGCCACCGGCTGCCGTTCGATCGATCGTCGATGACGCGCTGGCGCCAGCGGCTCGGCGAGGAGCAGCTCGTCGCGCTGATCCAGGAAAGTCTGTCGGTGGCGCACAAGACTGGCGCCATCGGTCCCAAGGACCTGGAGCGGGTGGTAGTCGATACCACGGTGCAGCCCAAGGCCGTTGCGCATCCGACCGACGCGCGGCTGATGCATCTGGCCATCACCAAGCTCGTCGGGCTCGCCAAGCGCAACCGTGTGCCGCTGCGCCAGAGCTATCTGCGCCTGGCGAAGCGCGCCGCCATCATGGTCGGCCGCTATACCCACGCTCATCAGTTCAAGCGCGCCCGGCGCCAGCTCAAGTTCCTGCGGACGCGGCTTGGCCGGATCATCCGCGACATCCGCCGCAAGATTGATGGCGACGCGGTGCTGGAAGCTCGATTCGGCCCGCTGCTCGATCTGGCGCAGCGGGTGCGCACCCAGGATCAGCATCAGCGCGGCCCCAAGGTCTATGCGTTACATGCGCGGAGGTCGAGTGCATCGGCAAGGGGAAAGCCCGCGCGCCCTACGAGTTCGGCTGCAAGGTCAGTATCGCCACCCCCGTGACGTCCCCGAAGGGCGGACAGTTCGTGCTCCATGCCAAAGCGCTGCACGGCAATCCCTTCGACGGCCACACGCTCGGCCCCGCGGTCGCCGACATGGAGAAGCTCACCGGCGTGGAGGCTCGCCGCATCCATGTCGACAAAGGTTACCGCGGCCACAACCACCCGCATCGGTTTAGGGTCTGGATCTCGGGCCAGGTCCGCCGCGTCACGGCTTCCACCCGGCGCGAGATGAAGCGTCGTGCGGCTGTCGAGCCCGTCATCGGCCACGTCAAGGCCGAGCACCGCATGGCCGCAACTATCTCAAAGGTCGCGTCGGCGACCGCATCAATACCGTCCTCGCCGCGGGCCGGCTACAACGTCGGCCTGCTCCTGCGATGGCTCGCAGAACTCTTGCGTGCCATCATCCGCGCCTTCGCCGAAACTGTCCCGGCTCAAAAATCAGCGCTCGTCCGCGTTTTTCACGGAGGACATCCGAAGTTGCTCGTAGCTGCCGTATGCTGCGCGACCTCAGGCAATGCCCTCGTCAGCCCGCCCGTGCTCCGCTGAGCGGCTAGACGACGATCTGAGCGTGACTATGGCGTGGGCGATCTCAGACGGAGAACGATCCCGGCATCAGCAGGTCAATCATAGACCGATTCAGCTGGATGAGCAGAATCAGTCCTGCTTGCGTCATCATCCTCAACCCTGACTATCGCCAATGGGAGTGAGCGTTACCTTCCTGCCGCTCGACTGGAACGGTCGATAACAATCGGGAATTGCGGACAATTGGGAGATCCAAGTCGGCTCCTGGTTACCCAGCCTGCAACCGCTTTGCAGGGCCAGATCAGCCTGAAACGCGATGCAGAACTAATCCTCACACCTTGCCGAAGCCGACGAGCAAATCGGTGCAGACAGCTTCGGGTCGCTCCGCCGCGGCTAATTCATTGGCAGCGCCTGCGCGCGACAACTTACTTTTCATGACCGCCAGCATTCGCGCCACGTCGGGAAGTTGAGCACGCGCTTCGCCCCCGAAACGATTGCTTGGGATTAGCGGTCCAGTTTCTCCCTTAGATCGCGCGTAGCAGCAACTCATTCAATCCGGTTGAGCCGCACGCGCCACCGCGGCCCTCCCCACCGCTACGCGTCATCAAAGGATCGTTAGAAACCGGACATTCCCGCGCAAAGCCGAGCGCCTGGAATCAAGTGCAGGTAATTCGCCGCGTCGGAAGGACGCGGCGCCCCCGGCTATGTGCGGCAGGCAAGTATTATTGGCCATTATCTGACCCAGCGACAGCCGACCGGCTCGTATAGCAGGGACCGACCAGCCTCGCGGTGACGCGGGATTTGGCACGACTGGCAAATTCGGTTGGTGGGCCAGCGATCGCATCGGGTTCCTATCGCGGAGCCGTAGATCTGGTTGACCAGAACAACCGCTCCTCATTCTCGGCATGGGAATTGCTATCCCGCTCCTCGAACGAGACTGCTGTCAGCGCATGTCTGGGAGTGCGGCGCCGTAGGGCAGCCTCTACGTCTCTATCGTTTCAACGCTCGCACCGAGAATACGATTATGCACGCAAATCTCAGGGTCACAACCTCAACAACGCAACATAGTGAGCTGGCTTGCTGGGTTAGGCGTCCGTTCGCAATACTCCAAGGAGGAACGAGATGAATGATCGGAATGTGGCCGAAGTCGATCTTCACGACCTACAGGTCTTGGATCCGCTGATTGGGAAATGCCAGCAGCTGGTCAGGGAAGTGACAATTCCCTACCAATGGGAGGTGCTGAACGATCGCGATCCCGAGGCAATACCGAGCCACGCGGTAGAGAACTTCCGCCTTGCAGCCGGACGTGCGAGGGGCCAGTTCCATGGCACGGTTTTTCAGGACAGTGACGTCGCAAAATGGCTTGAGGCGGCTGCATGGTCGCTATGCCAGGCACCCAATCCAGACCTGGAGAAAGCCGCTGATGAGCTGATTGAATTGATTGCGGCGGCCCAATGCGGCGACGGCTACCTCAACACTTATTTCATACTGAACGCGCCTCAGGAGCGCTGGACCAACCTAGCGGAGTGCCACGAGCTTTATTGCGCCGGCCACTTGATTGAAGCGGGTGTCGCGTTCTTTCAGGCGACTGGCAAACGGCGATTGCTGGAGGTCGTTTGCAGGCTTGCTGACCACATCGGCAGAGTTTTTGGCCCGGAGCGCGATCAGTTACACGGCTACGATGGCCATCCGGAAATCGAACTTGCGTTGGCACGCCTCTACGAAGCGACAAAGGAGCAGCGATATCTCACGCTAGCCAATTATTTCGTGGAGCAACGCGGCACGGAGCCACACTTCTACGACATTGAGTACGAGAAACGCCAGCAATCCTGCGTCCCCAAATCGGACGGCACGCCTTGGATGATAAAAAATAAAGCGTATAGCCAAGCGCACTTGCCACTTTCGGAGCAGCGAACTGCAATCGGTCATGCGGTTCGTTTTGTATACCTCATGACCGCGGTAGCTCATCTCGCGCGTCTGCGCCAGAACGAGCAGCAGCGCCAAGCTTGCCTACGGCTATGGCAAAACATGGTCCAGCGCCAGATCTATATTACCGGAGCCATCGGCTCGCAAGTCGCTGGCGAAGCGTTCAGCAGCGATTACGATCTGCCGAATGATACGGCGTACGCGGAAAGTTGCGCGTCGATTGGCCTGATGATGTTCGCACGCCGTATGCTGGAGATGGAACTGGACGGTCGCTATGCGGAGGTGATGGAGCGCGCGCTCTACAATACCGTTCTCGGCAGTATCGCGTTCGACGGGCGTCACTATTTCTATGTTAACCCGCTCGAAGTGCATCCCAAAACGCTGAGGTCTAATGGCATCTACAATCACGTCTCGCCGGTGCGACGACGCTGGTTTGGCTGCGCGTGCTGTCCACCGAACATCGCACGCCTTTTCACATCGATTGGTCATTACATCTACACGCCCCGCACCGACGTGCTCTATGTAAACCTCTACGTTGGTAATAGGGTGGCTATATCCATCGACGGACATGCGCTGCGGTTGCTCGTAAGCGGCGGCTATCCCTGGAGAGACGAGGTGGAAATCGCCGTCGAATCTGCGCCGCCAATTGCCCACACGCTCGCCCTGCGCCTGCCGGAATGGTGTAGCGCGCCGCAGGCGAGCCTGAACGGCGAGCCTGTCAATTGCGAGCCGCGCAAGGGCTATTTGCACATTCGTCGAACATGGCGGCAGGGAGATCGCGTCAAACTATCGCTGCCGATGCAAGTGCGTCGCGTATACGGCCATCCACAAGTTCGCAATTTGGCCGGCAAGGTGGCCATCCAGCGTGGCCCGTTAATTTATTGTCTGGAGGAAACCGACAATGGGACCGAGTTACACAACGTCTGGCTTCATGCAGACAGTCGGTTTTCCCTTATCGAAGGAACTGGTCTCTTTAACGGCAAGATCTTGCTGCAGGCTGACGGGGCGCGGTTGCAACACACCCATTCTGAAGAAGCGGTGCTTTATCAGTACGACAAAGTGCCTGGACAGCTAGAACCGCAGCGGCTGACATTCATTCCGTGGTTCAGCTGGGCTAACCGCGGCGAAGGCGAAATGCGGATTTGGATAAATGAGCGTTGACGCCGAACGCGCGGGGCGCGCTTCCACGAATCGAAGTGTGATAACTTTTCTAGCGATATCGTTGCTCAAAGTCTGGAAATCGGCCAAACTATGGAAGGCGGCTCGTCCGCGAACTCCACTGCAACGTCGACACCAGAACCCGACATGAGGTGGCGCGGCGCAACTCCGGCGTCAGCAGGTCAATCATCGATCGACCTGATTTCTAATGGAGGAGCATCCTCGGGCGTGCTCGCCGCCTCTCATCAAACCTGATGAATGCCAATGGCACGAGCGTACCAAGGCGCTGCACGGCAATCCCTTTGTCGGCCACACGCTCGGCCCCGTGGTCGCCGACATGGAGAAGCTCACCGGCATGGAGGCTCGTCGTATCCACGTTGACAAAGGGTACTGCGGCCCAACTACCCGCACCGGTTCAGGGTCTGGATCTCGGGTCAGGTTCGCCGCGTCACGGCTTCCATCCGGAGCGAGATGAAGCGTCGCGCGGCTGTCGAACCCGTCATCGGTCACGTCAAGGCCGAGCACCGCATGGACCGCAACTATCTCAAAGGCCGCGTCGGTGACCGCATCAACGCCGTCCTCGCCGCGGCCAGCTACAACTTCGGCCTGCTCCCGCGATGGCTCGCAGAACTCTTGCGTGCCATCATCCGCGCCTTCGCCGAAACTGTCCCGGCTCAAAAGATCGCTTAAATCAGCGCTCGTCCGCGTTCTTCACGGAGAACAACTTAATCCGTCGTCCTGGCGAGATTGTCGTCGCGTGGAGCGTTTAGATCGGACATGAACCCAAGCGCTGCAGGTTGATTGCATCAGATGCCCCCTCGGCCACCATACGCCTTCAGTGCGGTGTCGAGGAGCTCGATTAACGCTTGTCCGCCAAAGGGTTTGGCGAGGAAGCCAATCGCTCCGGCGCCCAGGGCTGACGCGCGCACGCGGTCGTTGGGGAAAGCAGTAATGAAAATGAACGGTGCGTCGTAGCCACGCGTCCGCATCTCTGCCAACAGCTCCAGGCCGCTCATAGCCGACATCTGCACATCGGTAATGACACAGGATGTCTCGTTCAACTGCGGCGACCGCAAGAGTTCCTCGGCCGACGCAAATATTCGGACGATGTAGCCACGCGATTTCAAAAGGTTCTCTGTCGCCGCACGGACTGAGGCGTCGTCGTCAACGACGGAAATCAAAGGCGTAGACAACACGAGCCCTCCTGACGCGGGTATAGTGGCTGCCAAAGTATTAGCCACATTCGCCGAAAAGTGGGCTTGAGTGACGAAATTGTAAAATCATACGTGGGTTTATTCGGGACGATTGGCGCGGATTCCCAGCGTCTCAGTCATTCTGATCAAGTCGGCCAGCGACCGGGCACGCATCTTTTTCATGACGTGTCCACGGTAGATCTTGACCGTAATCTCGGCGAGCCCAAGCTCGGCTGCTACCTGCTTGTTCATCAGGCCGGCCGCGACCAGTTTCATCACCGCCTGCTCGCGCGGGCTTAAGGTTTCAAATAGAGACTGCAGCTTCGCGACGGTCTGCTGAGCCTGCCGTCTTTTGCGATCGCGTTCGGTCGCCGCAACCACGGCATCAAGGAGTTCCTGGTCGCGAAACGGTTTGCTGAGAAAATCGACCGCTCCTTCCTTCATGGCCCTGACGCTCATGGGAACGTCGCCATGGCCGGTAATGAAAATGATCGGAATATGTATGTTTAACCTCGCCAGCTCGGTCTGGTATTCAAGGCCGCTCAAGCCTGGCAGCCGGACATCAAGAACGAGACAGCTAACAACGTCCGGAACTGTGCTCTGCAGCATTTCGCGGGCCGATCCGAATGCAACCACGTCCAACCCTACCGATCGAAAAAGGTTCGTAAGCGAGCGACGCAGGGAGATGTCATCCTCGACGACGAAGACTATCGCCTTTGTCGACGCCTCGGCATTGCTGCCTTCACCTGGCGAGTCAAATCGTCCTGTCACGAGACGGCCTCCTTATGCAGCGGCAGGGCAAACTGGAAGGTCGCGCCCGGTCCATCTTTGTGGACGATTGACAGCCGCCCTCCGTGAGCTTCCACGATCGATCGGCAGATCGAAAGACCCATTCCAAGGCCACTCGCCTTTGTGGTGAAGAAGGGATCTAAGACGCGGTCCGCGTCGTCTTCGGCGACCCCGACGCCGCAATCGGTCACGGCAAGCTGCACGTGCCCCAGATCGTCCTTTGATGATTGAATCAGCAGTTCGCGCGTCCGGTCTGTAACGGCGTCCATGGCTTCGATTCCGTTCATCACCAGATTGATGATCACCTGTTGTAGCTGAATCCGGTCGCCGAGGATCATGGGCAGCGCGGCCGTCAACTCGGTTCGTAACGTCACTCGGTGGCTAACCAGCTCTCGTGTCACCAGCGCAATGACGTCCTTAACGACCTCATTGATATCGAGCGGCACCATCTCAATCTGGCCTTTCTTCGCGAGTGTGCGAACACGACGGATCACCTCGCTTGCCCGGATCGCGTCTTCGATGATCCACTCCACCGAAGAGCGCGCGGCGGAAAGATCAGGAGCGTCGCGACCCATCCAACCGAGGCACGCATCGGCGTTGCTGATAATAGCGGCGAGTGGCTGGTTTATTTCGTGGGCGATGGAAGTTGTCAGCTCGCCTAACGTCGTTACACGCGTCACATGCGCAAGCTCCGCCTGTGCCTTTCGTAGTGCTTGTTCGGCTTGATCGGCGCGAATGGTAGCGGTGATATCAGTGCTGACGCCGCGGTAGCCGAGAAAATTGCCCTTTCCATCGAAAAAAGGCTTGCCACTCGTGCGGACGTAGATCAGAGATCCCATCCGAGTCACGGTGCGGTAGACGAGATCCCGAAACGGGAGATGGGCCTCCAACATCGCCCGATGCTGCCGCCACTTCTCGGGTTCCTCTTCGACGTCGCACGCAATGTCCCAGCGAAGCAGGCCCATCACTTCTGTCGCCAAAATTCCCGCAGTGCTGGTGTGCTCGGATAAGTGAGTGACCTGATGATCCGGCCCGGTCTCCCAGAGCCAGTCGGAAGCTGTTTCGGCGTAGTCGCGAAAGCGCTGTTCGCTTTCGCGCAGCGCGGCAAGTGTGTTCTCCAGGCGTTCCCTAGCTGCGTGCTGTTCGGTGACATCCATATGTGTTCCGATCAGCTCGCTGACGTTACCGTCGCTGCCGACCACCACGTGCGCAACGGCGTGTATGCGCCTCATCCCGCCATCTGGTAGAAGGATACGGAAATCATATTCGAACCGCCCCTCCTTGTGTTCAATTGCCTGGCGCTGCACCTCCTGTAGCCGCGGCAAGTCGTCTGGATGGATGCGCGATCGAATGGTCTCTATCGATACCGGCTCTTGTGGGCTAAAGCCAAACAGACGATCGACCTCGGCGGAGCGATACACGAAATCTAGACCGTAGACGTCCCAGGACCAACTGCCCGTGTGACTGAGATGCTGGGCTTCGGCCAGATAGGCCTCGCTCCGGCGCAGCTGCTGTTCTGCTCGCCTCGCCGCCGTGATATCCGTAGCTGCCCCAACAAACTCGATCTCACCAGAGGCCGTTCTCGTGACTCGTGCCCGCGCATGGATGTGCTTCACCGAGCCGTCCGGTAGCAGCAGCCGGTATTCGTGCTCGAAATCGCTCAGGTCTCGCATCCCTCGATCGATAGTTTCTCGAACCGAAGCCCTATCATCTGGATGAGTGCGCTCAACGACGAGCTGCGGCGTCGGGACCGTCTCAGGGTCTAGTTGGAAAATCCGAAATGTTTCCTTTGACCAGAGGGCCTTGCCGGTGGTGGCGTTCCAGCTGAAGCTGCCCGTATGGCTCAACTCCTGCGCCTGGGCCAAATGTGCTTCGCTCCGCTGCAGGGCAAGTTCGGTCCGCTTTCGCTCCGTGATATCTTCGCAGGCTATAAGGATGATGGGCTGGTCATCGGTCCAGAGCATGGCTTTGGCGTTTTCACGTACCCACAATACCGAGCCGTCCTTCCTGACTTTCTGGACATCCCAAGTGCGCGATTGTCCGATATCCTCAAGGCATTTCCGAACGCATTGGCGAACGAACGCGCGATCCTCCTCAAGAAATACGCGCAGCACGGATTGACCGGTCAGTTCAGCACGAGCATAACCGAGTTGTGTCGCGCCGAACGTATTGACGTTGAGGACAGTGCCGGCTTCATCGACCATGAAGTACATGGCCGGATTGTGCTCGAAGATTGCGCGCCAGCGTTTTTCGCGATCCTCTAAATCCGCCGCACTCTGCTGAAGCTTGGCCGCGGCCACACGCGCAGCCTCTCTTTCCTGGCGGAGCTTTCCGATCAGGTGCGTTCCCACAATCGAGACAATAAAAAAAGCAACAACTACCGGAAGATCTTGCGGGTCATCGATTCGCAGACTGAACGCCGGCGGCGCAAAGTAGTAGGTGAGAGCAGCGATGGCTAGGATGCAGAGCGCTGATGACGCGACGAAGCTGCCCATCAATGAAAACAGCAAGACCACTAACAAATAGACGAACGCCGTCGCGGCGAAATGCGACTGAAGGTACAAGCAAAGCAGTGTTACCGCGGCCAGCGTTATGCTGCCGAAAGTAAATTGAGGAGCTGAACGTTTAAAATTGCTGATGTGGCTACGCATTTTGATAACGTCCGGCCTTTCCGGCGGGAGAGCTATAACATTTTAGGCAAAAATGGGGCAATCCCGGCGCCCGGCCCCTGGTGAGCGGTGCCGAGATTGATTGCTTGCTGCGGAACTCAGCACGCGCCGAGAAAAAACGCATTATAGACATACGTATAGTTGTTCTAAACATTCTAATATGGCGCGCCGGCGCGCCTGCATTCGAAGCTGAGATGTCTGCTTTCCTCAGCTGTCGATAACCTCAGGGCAGGCGCTTGAGGCTGCGGCCGATGACAACCCCCTTACGCCAACGGCACAAGGACAGCGGCTGCAGTTCCCCCAAGACCTGGAGGCGGAACAATCAGGCGCCCCTCGCCGAACCCGGAAAGAGCAGGGACAAGCTGCCGGACCACTCATCTCGCCGGCACGATCGGTCATGCGGAAGAAAGCGCAATGGTCATGTGTCAAAAAGCGAGGGCGAAGTTACGCGACTGCTTTGGTGCCCTAGGGCCAGCACGCCAGATGTGGAGGACCTTTCCCCGAGTAGTTAGCCGCAATCGAGCGCGCAACGACGCCGGACCGGCACCAGCCGTGTGCGTGGTCGGGCGAGGCAAGTGCAGTGACCGCGCACATCGGCATTTGTTGGCTGGACCAACACCCAGCTCCGTCAGGCTGACACGTTCTGTCGCTATCCTGTTATCTAGCCCGGCAAAATGTTGCACAAGCGTTCAGATAGCCGGGAGCATTGACGGCCAAAGACGCGCTTGAAATGACTGTTAAAAAGCTCCTACTCTTTTTGCTCGCGTGGGGCATCTTTTCAGGGGCGGCTGCCGGGCGCGACGCGGAGGGCTGCGCACTGGAGATCGCGTGAGAAGTCCCGGCTCGTGTCAAGTCGACTGTGCGGATTCGAAGTGCGAGAAATGTGGCTCCGCTTGCATTCGATGCGTCTTCGAATGGCGGCGGTCAAGTCCGGGACCTACCTCATTGTTCTTTTACTATCGATAGTGCTGGAAACGGTGGGCTGGTTGAGACGAGCCTGCAGCGTCTTGTGCTCGAGCTCGTTTTCCCACCAGGATACGAACACGGCGGCGATGCCATTGCCGGTGATGTTGGTAAGGGCGCGCACCTCGCTCATGAACTTGTCGATCGAAAACACGATTGCCATGCCCGGCACCAGCGCCGGATTGACCACCGACAGCGTTGCAGCGAGCGTGATAAAGCCGGCGCCGGTGACGCCGCTTGCTCCCTTCGACGTTAGCATTGCCACGAGCAGGATCGTGAGCTGCTGGCCAAAGGTGAGATCGACCCCGAGTGCCCGGGCAATAAACAATGTCGCAAGTGTCATGTAGATATTGGTGCCGTCGAGGTTGAAGGAGTAGCCAGTAGGCACCACCAGGCCGACCACGGGCTTGGAGCAGCCCAGCCGTTCGAGCTTCTCCATCAATTGCGGCAGCGCGCTTTCAGAGGACGAAGTGCCGAGCACGATCAGAAGCTCGTCCTTGATATAGATAATGAACTTGAATATTGAAAAGCCTACGAGGCGCGCGATCAGACCGAGCACCACCGCCACAAATAGCGCCGCCGTAGCGTAAAACAGCGCGATCAGACCGATCAGATTGCCGAGTGCTGCCGGCCCGAACTTGCCGATCGTGAAGGCCATGGCGCCGAAGGCGCCGATCGGGGCCGCTTTCATTATGATAGCGATTACGCCGAACACCGCGTTCGCGACGTCGTCAATGATGCCGCGCAGGCGCTCCCCACGCTCTCCCAGCGCCATCAGCGAAAAGCCGAATAGGATCGCGAATAGGAGAACCTGCAGAACATCGCCGCGAGAGAAGGCGCCGACCACGGTATCGGGAATGATGTTGAGAAAGATATCAACGGTCTTCGAGGCTTCCGCCTGCTTGACGTAATTGGCGACCGCCGCAGCATTCGGCTTGACCGCAAGGCCATGTCCGATTTGGACCAGATTGCCCATAACGAGGCCCAAAAGCAATGCAAAGCTGGAGACGATCTCGAAATAGACCAGCGCCTTGACGCCGACGCGCCCGACTTTCTTCGCATCTTGAATATGCGCGATACCAGATGTGACGGTGCAGAAAATAATCGGCGCGATCACCATCTTGATGAGCTTGATGAACCCGTCACCGAGCGCCTTAACCCAGTCGTTGGTCGCGACGGACGGCCATAGGCAGCCGACCATGGCGCCAATCAAGATCGCGATCAGCACTTGGACGTAGAGAATCTTATACCAAGTTTGCGACGCGCGCGCGGGCGCCGCAGTTGCCATGGTGGTCATGACGCTTCCTTCCCGAAAATACTCGAATGTGAGCCGTCCCGTCGTTGAGAGGAGACAGCGTCATACGAGACTCATCATTTTTTAGCCGGGTCCAATTGGAGACGGTTCCGAGAGCCGGCGCGTCGTTCCAAGGGCAGGCGTTCAGTTACGTATCCCTTCTCGTTAAGCAAGATATGCACCAGACGCGCAAACTGCGGCCGATTAAGCAGTCGCGGACAAACTGCCTGTCTCCGGGTGGCATCGCTTGAGTGCTCAAACCGCGTTAGCAAGGTCGAACGAGAAGTTGCAGCGTGACTCGTAACTTGATCGGCTGGGCGCATTAGCGGAGTCACGGATCGGCCTGGAAGCCTAGCGTGATCGATATGCGCCGATTGCGGAGATGGATGCAACAGTAGGTGACATCGGTAAAATTGATAGTTTGGATTGCAGGCATCCATGCGATGGAAGCCTGATTTAGGAATTCGATTGCACGGAAAAAATCGCCTATGGATGTACTGCGTTGTCGCTAGCGGCGAAGCTTGTTTTCGTGCAAGGGACATTTGTCTCCAGGCGTGTGCTAACGATTCCCATTAGGCAGGTTGGTTGAGAGGCGGCCTTCGCTCTTCGCCCCGCGCGCCTTTTGCCGCGTCGCAGAAGCAGCGTTACAATGATTTCTCCGCTAGATCGTTCGCGTTGCTGCCGACGGCAGGCTTTCTGCGATCCGTTCCATTACCGGCGCGGCGAGTGCGGCCTTTGAGTCATCGACAAACCAAACAGGCATGTCTTGGGGCGTCAAATGCTGCCGTTTCGTTGCGCGACTGTCGCTGTCTGCTCGGGAACAAAGATGCCGTAAATCTGACAGAGCGTTAGATCCGCTCCACAGCGACGTCGTGCGTCTATGCGAATTTCTCTCACGTAGAGCATAGAGCGCGCCACAGTTCGCGCGCGGCACAGGAATTGCTGATGGCGAACGAGCAGCTGCCGCCGTCAGATGGATGGAAAGGTGGCCCAGTCACAGGAGTTGCCGATGAGGCTTGCGATGCTGCTCTTGCTTGCAGAAACGATGCGCGTGAATGTGGCGGCTACAAAGTGCCGCGCGACTTAAGGGCGATTCGCGCCACATCCCTGGGCGAGCCGGACGTGCAGGTGATCACTGTGCCGATACGGCGACCTGATCTCATTGTTGGGCTGACGCATGGATGTCTTTTCGGCAGAGATTGCGAATCCGTTGCGCTCACGATTGAGCTCGCCGGGAGAGAGATGACAAATCTACCGAATGCGAGCCCATGTTGTCTGAAACCCTAATTCGTGAGCCCCCCTGTTGCCGATTCCTTCAATCAGGCAACCGAAAGCCTGCCGCAGCAGTACTGTCCGTGATTTAGCGAAATTGCTGTCCCTTAGTTAGCGAAACCACTGTCCGGTTTTTGCGAAATACGCACTGTGAACCAACTGTCGAAGAGCGTCGGTGCGGGAACAATCCGCACGCCACGATCTGTGGGAACCGGGGGCGGGCCGCCTTCGGTGACCCGGTGAAGTCTCATTGTTCGAGGCCACGGTCTGCGAGCAGTCGGTCCATGATTTCGCGATTGATCTCGCCAGCGATTTGGTTTCGGACTTGGGCTCCGAGCACCCGCTCGGCATCCAGGTCGCCTAACAAGCCCTTCTCGGCCAGTCGATGATTCAAGCGGGTTTGAAACTCCTCGCCCATGGCTTCGACGAGCCGGTCTTGCATCGCTGCATGTTCGCCCGGAGCGATGCGCCTCAGCACCGTCTCCCAGGGGTGCCAGCGGGTTGCCATGTAAGCGTCGAACTGGTTCGCTTCCTGCTCCCGAACCAGGTCCAGCGCCCGCGCAGCATCATCCGGGGTTACGTGAGAGACCGCCAGGAATTGCATGTTGGGGGCGACGTGACTGAGCTCGAGCGGCTCGCGCAGCAGATGTTGATAGGCCAGGTAGACTTCGATCTCGTCTATGCTCGGGTCGACCCTGACGAGCGAGTTGACCCTGTCGCGCGCGATCCCGTCCAGCGCCTCCAAGCGGAACGCAACACGGCCGCGCTGGATCAGTTCGCCGAGCCGATCATCATAAACTCCGTCCTCGACGTCAGCGTTAAGGCGCGCGGTCTGCATACCGTTCCAGTGCAAAGTAACGCGATCATCGCAACTCAAGTTGGCCTCGGAAGCATGCGTGAAAAACTGCTCGCGCAATCTCGGATTGGCCGCCGCCTGCCGCAAATCATCAGTCACTGCCTGCCGAAACTCGTGATTGCCATGGTTCACGATCCCTCGTAGCCGCTCTAGGAACCGTGCGTAGTCTTGGGCGCCTGGCTCATCCGCAAAGTGCTGCCATTCGGCCAGCGTCGTCGGGTCGTCTGCGAGCCAGTCCGCGATAACCACGTGCAGAGGCCGCGGCTCAACTTCCATCGCTCCTTCGGGCACCGGGAAAAAGATCTGCGGGCCGGCATAGTCTCCGGCATGCATTGCTATCGCCAGATTGGTCCGCACCGGCTCGGGCAGCGGATTATTCTCCAGATCAACGCTGGACTCTTGGCCTAGCTGCGTCAGCAGGGTCTCGGGCACGCTGGTCAGCTGATTGTTGCTGGCGCCGAGCCACAGGAGCTCGGCCGGGACCGGCTCTGGCAAGCTGGTCAGCTGGTTGTGGCTGGCGCTGAGCCATTCGAGCCCGGCGGGGAGGGGGTGGGGCAGATTGGTCAGCTGATTGTAGTCGACGTTCAGCCGCTGGAGTTCGGCGGGAAGCTCGGGCAGGCTGGTCAGCCTGTTGCCACTGGCGTCCAGCTCCTGAAGCGTTCCCGGAAGGGGGGGCAGACTAGTCAGCTGGTTGTTGTCGACGCTCAGGCGACGCAGCCCGGGTGGCAAGTCTGCGGGCAGGCTGGTCAACCCGTTGCTGATGGCATAGAGTCGCCGGAGCCCGATTGGAAGGTCGGGCAAGCTGGTCAGCCGATTGTTGCTGGCGTAGAGCCGCTGGAGACCGGCCGGAAGGGTATCGGGCAAGCTGTTCAGCTGATTGTCGTCGACGTTCAGGCGGCGCAGCCGGGCCAGGAGGGGGGCGGGCAAGGCGGTCAGGGACAAGGACGACAGATCCAGCGCCTCATCGACATCGCCCGCTTCTCGCCAATCCCTCATTCGACTGACCGCCTCTTGGCGATTCTCGTGTTCGCCCTGCCCCTCTTCGGCAACCCAGCCCGCCAGGACCTGGTCGCGCGACGAGGCGGCGTCGGTGCCCGCCTCCGTCAAGGCTTCGACCCACTGCGCCGGGGCGGGAGCCCCTCGTTCGGAAGCCTCGGATTCTGAAGTTTCGGAAGGAGTGCCAGCGCCAAGCCGGACCTGTTCTGCATTCATGGATGTCGTCTCTTCGGTCGTCAGATGAAGTCTAGGTGTTTAGTCCCGGCATTTGCTGGAGCGGATTGAGCTTGAATCGTTCTGGCTGGGATGTCCAGCATTTGCAGATGTAT
>NZ_LBKA01000201.1:0-39571 GCF_028128955.1 Bradyrhizobium sp. CCBAU 11386 | reverse complement strand
GAATCTATCGATTGGGGATGGTGGGAGTACCGCACGACGAATCTTCGCCAAACTCCTCCTTCGGGTAATGGGTCCTGGCTTTCGCCAGGACGACATCGGAGGATATGGCGGCTGGTCACATCACCGCGGCGACAGGAACGGGATGATCATCGGCACGCGGCGGCAATAGGCGCCGTAGGCGTCCTCGCCGAGCTCCTTCGACAGGAACACCTCTTCCATCCGCCCCTTCTGCCACATGCCGAGCGAGATCAGGATCGCGCCGAGGATCGCGGTCACCGTGCCGACCGCGATGCCGGTCGCCAGCATGCCGGCGATCAGGCCGGTGTAGATCGGATGACGGACGATGCCGTACGGGCCGGTGTCGATGACGCGGTGGTCTTCCTTGTGGGTGATGGTGTTGGACCAGAACTTTCCGAGATGCAGCCGTCCCCACCAGGTGAAGGAGATGCCGGCGAGCACGATCAGCGCGACGATGTAGACGCCAATGTTGCTGAACACCCAGAGCGGCTTCTCACCCAGCACTTCGGCGGTCCACGGCGTGAACAGGATGCCGCCGACCAGGATCGGGATGCGATAGCGGCCGGACTCCAGCGTCATCACCTGCTTTTGCGTGCGGCCCTGCCAGAACGAGGCGCCGACCCAGCTTGCGAGCCAGGCGAGCCAGATCAGGGCGAGCAGTTGCGTCGGCCAGGTCGTGGTCCAGCCACCCCAGGCGACAGAGAGAAGCTTGCTGAAATCGAAGGACATGAAGGTTCTTTGCGTTGGGCGGCGGCGTTAGCCCGCGCGCGAGGAGAGCGCGTGTTGCTCGATGGCGCCGGAGGGCAGCACGCCGCCGCGGGCGAGCAGATGGGTGATGGTTTCACGCAGGACCGGCTCGATCGGGCGCGGCGAGTAGCCGAGCTCGGTCCGCGCCTTGCCGATCGAGAGATCGCTCGCGGCGAGCGCAATGCGTACGCCCTCTGCGGTGCCGTTGGGCGGCCGGCGCGTGAAGTTGTCGGATAGATATTCGAGCATGATGCCGGAGAGCTCGGCGATCTTGCCGGGCACGACGATCGGGAACTGCCGGCGGCCGCTCATCGCCGACATCATCCGCAGGATGCGGCCGAGCGGGACGCAGTCGCCGCCGAGGATGTAGCGCTGGCCGATGCGGCCGCGCTCCATCGTCAGCACGAGGCCCATGGCGACGTCGCGGACATCGACGAGATTGACCAGGAAGTTGAGATGCGGCTGCACCTTCTTCTGGAGGAAGTACCAGAGCATCGCGGTCGGCGGCGTCAGATTGTGGTCGGCAGCTCCAATCGGCATGGTCGGCGTGCCGATCACGAGCGGAAAGCCATTGGCCGCGGCCTTCGCGGCGTGATGCTCGGCGAGCGACTTCGACCGCGTATAGGCGCCGGGCATCGCGTCGGCCGGCTGGAGCGCCTCTTCGGCGGGAACGCCGTTCAGGTCGGCATAGGGGAACAGGATCGATTCCGTCGAGCAGTGCAGGAAGCGCGACACGCCGCGCTTCATCGCAGCTGCCAGCACGACCTCGGTGCCGCGGAAATTGACGTCGTGAAAGTCCTGCTTGTTGGCAACCCACATGCCGGGCAGGCCGGCGAGGTGATAGACCTGATCGACGCCGGCCAGTGCGGCATCGACCGCGGCGCCGTCGAGCACCGAGCCGTGAACATAGTCGACGTCGGTATTGGCGGCGGCCGGCGGCCGGACATCGAGAACACGCACCCGCTGCCCACGGGCGCGGAGCGATTCTACGAGATGATGTCCGATGAAGCCGCTGCCACCGGTAACCAGTACGAGAGCCATGAAGAAGGTTTGCTGTTTCGCTTCTAGAGCTATCGGGTTGAAAGGGAATTGGTCGGAAGAGGCGCTAGAATCGCGGCAAGGTCGCGACGGAAGCCCAGTGCAATGAATAATTTTGCCATGACAAACATCGGTCCCAGCAAAAGATGCGACGGAAACGTGAATAACGAGGCTTCGCGCCCCTCAAAAACCTTGTGGCCGATGGTCTGCGCGGCGAGGCCGAGCACGACCAGCGCGGCGAAAATCGCCCACATCGTCATGATGCTAACTTGCGCCGAAATGGTCGTCGCGATCGAAAACAGCACGATGGAGACGGCCAGAATGCCGACCCCGAGCGCAACGTCGAGCAGCAGCCAATAGATCAGAACCGGCAAGGCCAGGATGACCGCCAGGCTGAGTTCAGTTCCGAACAGCGGCACCTTCACCAACGTCAGCGGCAGCACGGCGCCCGTGAACAGCAAGAGGATGCCGACCACATGCATCGCCGTATTCCGGGGATCGCGATGGTACTCGACATAAACGGCAAGTTGGCGTTGAAACAAGCCACCCATCTTGGTCTCATGCAGCACAGGGTTGGGGAAGACGAACCAGAGCCTATAGCACCTGATAGGGCAGTGCACAAACCGGCACTATTGTCGCGCAAGACCGTGCTGTCGCGCTGTGAAACAGGTCACAAAACAATCAGGACTTCAAGGGGTTCCGTCAGGTGCCGAGGCGCGCTTGCTCAGCGCTTCTTGGCGGGCTTTTTCGCCGCAGGCGCAGGTGTCGCAGCCGGATGCGCGGGCGCCTCCTCCGGTACCTTGGCAAAGGTCAGGATTTGCAGCTGGCCGTTGACGGCCGAGGTCGGCTTCGCCCGGTCGAGAAACTGCTCCTCGCCGAGGCCGATCGGGTGCAGCCGCTTGGTCGAGATCTTGAACGTGTTCACCAGCACGTCGCGGATCGCGTCCGCCCGACGCTGGCTCAGGATCGCGTTGGCCTCGCGCGTCTTCGAATTGGATTCGACGTGGCCGACGATCAGGAAGGTGTAGGGCAGCAGCGAGGAATGAACCAGCGCATCCGCGATGCGGCCGACGGTCTGGTAGGACGCCGGCTGGATGATCGGCGTGTCGGCGTCGAACTGGATCTGCGCGTTGAAGGCGGGCAGCTTGGTAAGATCAGGCGCGATCGGCGGCCGGTTCACCGGCCCCGGATCGTTCTTGATCCTGGCCTTGGCGCGCTCCATCACCTGCTGCTTCAGCGCCGGAAGGTCGATTTCGGCGGCCTCTTCGAAATGGTTCAGCTTGCCGACGATGTCGTCGCGGGTCGGCGGCGCCGTCTGCGCGCTGGCTGCGCCCGCGAGCAAGGCGAGACCAAGACTGATACCAAGAGCGATGCCTCGTCCGGCGGTGGAGAGCCCCTTCGCGCGCATCATCGATACCCCGCGTCGTCCACGGCCTTCAGGCAGTTGTTGCTGATGCCCTTGGGCGTCGAGACCAGGCAGGGGATCGACTTGCTGGTCTCCTTGGTCGAGCCGCCGCAGACCTTGACGATCTCGCGCTGGCAGGCGTTCGCCACCGCGATGCGTGCGGCGACGCGCTTCTGGATGGCGTCGAAGGCGCCGAGATAGTCGCTCTGGCATTGCGGGGAGAGCACGTCCCGGTTGCGGGACAGGCACTCCTTCAGCCGGGTCGAGTCCGGATTGACGCCGCGGCAATTGGCGACGATTTCCGCACCGCAACTTGCCGCCAGCTTTCCGATCGCATCGCCAAAGCTCATCGTCTCCGCCGCCGCAAGCGACGGCATCCCCAATGCAAGCACGATCAATGTGATGGAGCCCCGGACCATGGCCACATCTGATACGGGGAAGTTCGCGGTGGTCAAGGGGCGTAGAGGGAAGAAAGATGGCGGCGTAACGCCGCCGCAACAGGGGAGGGCCTCACGCCCGCTGCACGAAGCTGTCCACGACTTTCTTCTCGCCGGCCTTGTCGAAGGCGATGGTGAGCTTGTTGCCGTCGATCTTGGTGACGCGGCCGTAGCCGAATTTCTGGTGGAAGACGCGGTCGGAGAGCGAAAATTCCGAGGTCGTTCCGGTGGATTTGGCGACCAGTTCGCCCTCGATCGTCATCGGCCCGCGCCGGCGCGAGGAGAAGCTGCCGAAATCGGGGCCTGATGACGAGGAGGACGAGAACGTCGCGGCCTCTTCCTCGAAGCCGCCGCTTTTGCCGCCGCCATTGCGGCCGCCGCCCCGGTTGCGGTTGCCTTCTCGGTTTGCCTGGGCGCGCTGCCAGCCCGGCGTCGAATAGGTCGACCCGAACGCCTCCATGTCGTCGAAGCGCGAGGCGCCATAGCCGCCGGTGCCGCCCCAGGCCGAGCCGCCCTTGGATTCCGTGATCTCGACATTGGCCGCCGGCAATTCGTCGAGGAAGCGCGACGGGATCGTGGTCGACCAGGTGCCATGGATCCGGCGGTTGGTGGCGAAATAGATCATGGCGCGGCGCCGCGCCCGGGTCAGGCCGACATGGCCGAGCCGGCGCTCTTCCTCCAGCCCGGCGCGGCCCTGTTCGTCCAGCGTGCGCTGGCTCGGGAACAGGCCTTCCTCCCAGCCCGGCAGGAACACGTTGTCGAATTCGAGGCCCTTGGCCGAATGCAGCGTCATCAGCGACACCGCGTCTTCCTCGGCGCCGCCGTCGCGGTCCATCACCAGCGAGATGTGCTCCAAAAACCCTTGCAGGTTCTCGAACTCCTCCATGGAGCGCACCAGCTCCTTGAGGTTTTCGAGCCGGCCCGCGGCGTCCGCCGAACGGTCCTTCTGCCACATCTCGGTATAGCCGCTCTCGTCGAGCACGATCTGGGCGAGGTCGGTATGCGCGGTGACTTCGCGCTGGGCGCGCCAGCGGTCGAACTGCGCGACGAGGTCGCGCAAGGATCCGCGCGCCTTCGGCTTCAGCTCGTCGGTCTCGACCACCGCACGCGCCGCCTCGAACAGCGGAATGCGGCGCTTGCGGGCGTGGTCGTGCAGCATCTGCACGGTGGCATCGCCGAGGCCGCGCTTGGGCGTGTTGACGATGCGCTCGAAGGCGAGATCGTCGGCCGGTGAGTTGATGACACGCAGATAGGCCAGCGCGTCGCGGATTTCGGCGCGCTCGTAGAAGCGCGGGCCGCCGATCACGCGATAGGGCAGGCCGAGCGTGACGAAACGGTCTTCGAACTCGCGCATCTGGTAGGACGCACGCACCAGGATCGCGATCTCGTTCAGCTTCTCGCCCTGGCGCTGGATCTGCTCGATCTCCTCGCCGATGCCGCGGGCTTCCTCTTCCGAATCCCACGAGCCCGTCACCGTGACCTTCTCGCCGTCCTGGTCCTCGGTGCGCAGCGTCTTGCCGAGCCGGCCTTCATTGTGCGCGATCAGGTGCGAGGCGGCGGCGAGGATGTGGCCGGTCGAACGGTAATTGCGTTCGAGGCGAATGACCTTGGCACCGGGGAAATCGTGGTCGAAGCGCAGGATGTTGTCGACCTCGGCGCCGCGCCAGCCATAGATCGACTGGTCGTCGTCGCCGACGCAGCAGATGTTCTTGACGTGGGTTCTTTCGTTCGCGGGAACGGGCGCCACATCATCATTCTCGTCATCACCGGGCCGACGCGAAGCGTCGTGACCCGGTGATCCATCTTGTGAAGAATCGCTGGATTGCCGGGTCAAGCCCGGCAATGACGGGCTGGAAGAAGGCGCCTGCGACAGCAGCCGCAGCCACAGATATTGCGCGACGTTGGTGTCCTGATATTCGTCCACCAGGATATATTTGAAGCGCTGCTGATACTGCCGCAGGATATCCGGGTGCTCGCGGAAGATGCGGATGTTCTCCAGCAGCAGGTCGCCGAAATCGGCGGCGTTCAGGATCTTCAGCCGCTCCTGGTAGCTCGCATAGAGCTTGCCGCCCTTGCCGTTGGCGAAGACAGCGGCTTCGCCTGGGGGCACCTGTGACGGCGTCAGGCCGCGGTTCTTCCAGCCGTCGATCAGGCCGGCCAGCATGCGCGCCGGCCAGCGCTTGTCGTCGATGTTCTCGGCCTGAAGCAGCTGCTTCAGCAGCCGGACCTGGTCGTCGACGTCGAGCACGGTGAAGTTCGACTTGAGCTGCGCCAGCTCGGCATGGGTGCGCAGGATGCGGCCGCCGATGGAGTGGAAGGTGCCGAGCCACGGCATGCCTTCCACCGCGTGGCCGAGCATCTGGCCGAGCCGGTGCTTCATCTCGCGCGCGGCCTTGTTGGTGAAGGTCACCGACAGGATCTCGGCGGGGCGGGCGCGGCCCTGGCTCAGGATATGGGCGATGCGCGTGGTCAGCACGCGGGTCTTGCCGGTGCCGGCGCCGGCCAGCACCAGGACCGGGCCGTCCAGCGTCTCCACCGCCTCGCGCTGCTCGGGATTGAGCCCGGACAGATATTTCGGGCCCACCGAGGCGCGCGCACGCGCGGCGATGCCGCCGGCTGCGGGCTGGTGGTCGGGGACGCTGGTGATCTTGCTCGGCTCGGTCATGCGAATCATTTGGCCCCACGATGGCACCGCGGGGTGACGGGAGGGAGCCTTCATAACAGGGATTGGTGCCTATATGGGGCGGCGGTGCGAGGTTTTCCACGTACGTGGCAGGCCGATTTGTTCCTACGGGAGCTGCCAATTTCCACCTTGCGTGGGCAGGAACCATCGTTCCCGCGTCGAGATTGTCTGGACAGGTGGCGCGGCCAGCCGCGCCGACGCAGACAAATATCAAGACGAGGATTTGACCATGCTTGGCTGGGTTGTGACGTTTCTGGTTATCGCACTGATCGCCGGTATCCTGGGCTTTGGCGGCATCGCCGGCGCTTCGATCGAAATCGCCAAGATCATCTTCTTCATCGCGGTCGCGCTGTTCCTGGTTTCGGCCGTGGTGGGCCTCGCCCGCGGCCGCAGGATCTAGCGCAGCGCGGTTCACCTCTCCCGTAGGGAGAGGTCGGATCGCATCGTAAGATGCGATCCGGGTGAGGGGTTACGGCCTCACGGATCGCTGCGGCCCCTCACCCGGATTGCTTCGCAATCCGACCTCTCCTCGTCGGGGAGAGGTGAACCACAAGCGGCTGACGGTATCTGATCCGTTACCGCTTCGAGGGCATCGCCACGCTCCGGCCGACGCCCTCGGGCCGGGCTAAGTCGCTATGGGCCTTGGCGATGCCTGCGATGCGCTGCTGGATATCGGGCGGAAACGCCGCAACACGCCGTGCGTTCATGTCCATGTGCAGCGACATGTTCTCCGAGGTGGCCGATAGCCAGCCTTCGGTGGCGTGCCTCATCTCCTCGAACGTATGCAGCCGCTTGTCGTCGGCCTCCAGCAGCCACACCAGGATCTGCACGGGATCGCCGAGATGGATCTCGCGCAGATAGCGCACATGGCATTCGGCGGTGAAGGTCGAGCCGTGACGCTCGTTCTTGTAGACCGGACCGATGCCGAGCTCGAGCCAGAATTCGTCGATCGCCCGGTCGAACATCACGTTGTAATAGGCCATGTTGAGATGGCCGTTATAGTCGATCCATTGCGGCTCGATCTGCATGATCGAGGCGCGGAACGGCTCGGCCTTGGGCGCAGTGGCGGTCTCCGGCATGTGTCCTTCCCTAGCTATGCGTCCGGTCGCTTGACTTGACCGGTTAGATGTCCTTTGCCACGGTTCTTCTGTCGGAGGAATTTCCGTGGGTACGACCATCACCAATAATCCGCCGCGGCCGGAGCCGAAAGCCCTCGCGAGCGCACTGGAGCAGCTTGCCGCACGCTTCGGCAACCGCCTCATCACCTCGCAGGCCGTCCGCGAGCAGCACGGCCATACCACCACCTGGATTCCCAACCAGCCGCCGGATGGCGTGGTGATGGCGCAGGAGACCGCCGACATCCAGGACGTGGTGCGCATCTGCGCCAGGAACCGCGTGCCCGTGATCGCCTTCGGCACCGGCACCTCGCTGGAGGGCCAGGTCAATGCGCCCGCCGGCGGTATCTCGATCGACCTGCGCGACATGAACAAGGTGCTCGCGGTGCATGCCGAGGATCTCGATTGCGTGATCCAACCCGGCGTCACCCGCAAGGCGCTCAACGAGCATCTGCGCGACCAGGGCCTGTTCTTCCCGATCGATCCCGGCGCGGACGCTTCCCTCGGCGGCATGGCCTCGACGCGCGCCTCCGGCACCAATGCGGTGCGCTACGGCACCATGCGCGACAGCGTGCTGGCGCTGAAGGTGGTGCGCGGCGACGGCGAGATCATCACGACCGGCACGCGCGCCAAGAAATCATCCGCCGGCTACGACCTGACGCATCTGTTCGTCGGCGCCGAGGGCACGCTCGGCATCATCTCGGAACTGACCATCCGCCTGCGCGGCATCCCCGAGACCATCGCGGCCGGCGCGGTGTCGTTCGAGACGGTTCACGGGGCCTGTCAGGCCGTGATCCTGGCGATCCAGACCGGCATTCCCGTGGCGCGCATCGAGCTGCTCAACGCCGCGCAGGTGAAGGCTTGCAACGCCTATTCCAAGCTGACGCTGCCGGAGACGCCGCTGCTCTTGATGGAATTCCACGGCAGCGGGATCGAGGTCGCCGAGCAGTCCAAGGCCTTTGGCGAGATCGCAAAGGAATGCGGCGGCGGCGACTTCTCCTGGACGACGAAGCCGGAGGATCGCACCAAGCTGTGGCAGGCGCGGCACGACGCCTATTGGTCCGTGAAGGCGCTGCGGCCCGGCGACAGTGTCGGCGTGGTCGCCACCGACGTCTGCGTGCCGATCTCGCGGCTTGCCGATTGCGTCGGCGAGACCGAGGAGGATCTCAAGCGCCTCAATCTGCTGTCGCCGATCGTCGGCCATGTCGGCGACGGCAATTTCCACTGCTCGCTGGTCTGCGACACCAACGACGCCGACGAGATGGCGCGCGGCGAGGAGTTCATGCATCGCCTGGTCGAGCGCGCGCAGGCGATGGACGGCACCTGCACCGGCGAGCACGGCATCGGCCAGGGCAAGCAGAAGTACCTCAAGGCCGAACTCGGTCCCGAAGCGCTCGACGCGATGCGGGCGCTGAAGCAGGCGCTCGATCCGCTCAATATCTTCAACCCCGGCAAGATCGTGCCCGAGGCGTAGGGTCTGCGCAGCCAAGGACCGGGAACTTTCGGCAATGTTGCCGGTTCCAATTCCCGCCTAGTTCCGATGCCTGAATGGCAGGGCTCTGCGCGGGAGGGTATGATGATGCGACCGGTCGTTGGAATTGCCGCGGTGGCGTTTGCCTGCATGCTGGCGGGCGCGGCTCTGGCGAAGGGTGGCCACGGCGGCGGTCATGGCGGCGGGCATGGAGGCGGGCACGGCGGTGGTCACCACGGCGGCGGCCATTTCCACGGTCACGGCGGTGGGCACGCGCACGGCGGCGGGCATCATCGAGGGATGCGGTTTGTAACCGGCGCCCGACATGGTGGTCCGAACTTCGGTCAGATCCGCAATGCGGCCATCCGCCCCGCGAATTTCCGCAACGCCCTCAACGCGCATTCCAGCGCCTTCCGCAACGGCCGTCTGATCGGCAATCCGGCGGCGCGAGCCCAGATCGCGGCGGCGGCCGCGCTCGCCGGCTGGCATGGCGCCAGCAGCGGATGGTGGCAACATGCGGGCGGCGGTTATGGCTGGGTCGGGCCGCTGTTCTGGCCGTTCGCCTATAACGATCTCTACGACTATACGATCTGGGGCGACGGTCTCGGCTTCTGGGGCTACGGCTATCCGGACATCTATGCCGGCATCTTCGGGCCCTATGGCTACGACGGTCTTTCGGCCTATCTGCCGCAGCGGCCGCAGGGTCGGCGGCAAGCGCGCGGCGTTGCGCTGGATCAGCTTTGCGGCAGCGACCGCCGCGAGATCGTCGGTCTGCCGATCGACCAGATCGCCGCCGCGGTGCAGCCGAGCGAGGCGCAAGGCGCAAGCCTCGACGAGCTCGGCAACGCCTCGATCCTGGCATCGGGCATGATCCGCGCGTCCTGCCCGGCGCAGGTCGCGGCGACGGCGCCCGGTCGGCTAACGGCAATGCAGCAGCGCATCGAGGCGATGGCGAAAGCCGTCGATCTCGTTCAGCCCGCCCTGGACAAGTTCTACGGCTCGCTCACGGACGAGCAGAAGGCGCGCTTCAATGCGCTGGCCGAGGACCAGCGTCGTACGACAGCTCCCAACAACACCGAGGGATCGCTGGTCCAGAATTGCGGTGCGGCGGCTGCGCTCGATTGGCCCGGCGCCGACATCGAGGCGCGGCTGCACCCCAACGACACGCAGCGTGCGGCGCTACAGGTGCTCCAGGATACCAGCGCCAAGGTCAGCGCATCGCTCAAGGCGGCCTGCCAGCCCAACGACGTGATGACGCCGCCGGCGCGAATGGCCGCGGTACGCAAGCGGCTCGACCTGATGCTCGACGGCGTCAAGTCGGTTCGCGCAGCGCTGGAGGATTTCTACGCGACGCTGAATGACGAACAGAAGGCACAGTTCGAGGCCATCGGACCACGCCGGACATCCTGAATGCGCCAGGAAGCGAGGTGGAAAATTGCCTCGCCGATCTCGACAGGCCTCTCTATGCTGAACGAGCCTGAGGAGCGGTAATACGGCGGCTGGAAGACCGCAGGTGGTGGGGCGATGAAGTGGTTCGCGAGGCAGAAGGTGGCGGACATCTGGGACGAGACGATCGAAGGGCCGCTCGGCGACATCGAAGCCGCCGCGCGTATCCGCGCCATTTGTGACGCCGCGGCCGCGAGCGCGGCAGGTTCCGCGCGCAACGACAAACGTGAGAGCGAACGTTACGAGCGCGCGGCCAAGGTCGCGATGGAAATCGCGATGAATATCTCGGATGGATTGATGCGCGATGACGCGGTCCATCGCATCGTCGATCTCTGCATGACAGCGAACGATCTCAAGACGGCGCAGATCCTGTTCCGCGCGATCCATGCCAGCTGGATCCGCGAAACGATACAGCGGGATCACCCCACGCTGGTGCAGTGAACGCCGCTATTTCGCCAACTTGCGCACCGCCTCGTCCACGCTGTGGAAGACGTGCTCGCGGGGCAGGGCGTCGAACAATCTGAAGCGTTCGAACGCGTCCTGGGCGCGCACCGATTCCAGCCGCGCCAGCGCAACCGTGACGCCCTGTTCGCTGCACGCCTTGAACAGTTCGAGCAAGATCTGCGCGGCGGTGAAGTCGATCTCGACCATGCCGCTCGCCTCCAGCACCAGCAGTTGCGGCGTCGCCGTGCCGAGCACCTTGGCCACGTCGCTGCGGAAGCCCGGCGCGTTGAGGAAGGACAGCGGCGCCTGGAGCCCGATCACGGCGACGCCTGCGATGCGCTCGCCGGCGATGTGCGGATGCGCGGGCCACCAGATCGTGGTGCCCGGCACGCGCTCGAACTCGACCAGCCTGGCGCGCGTGGTGCTCCAGATGCCGTGCAGCAGCGACAGCACGATGCCGAGGAACGCGCCCTGCTGGATCGGCAGCACGATGATCAGTGCGGCGGTGGCGACGATCAGCAGGAACTCGCTTGGGGATTGGCGGTAGATCGTGACGATCTGCTTCACGCGGATGATGCGCAGCGCGACGAACAGCAGGATGCCGCCGAGCGCAGCGTCCGGAACGTGCTGCAACAGGCCGGTGCCGAATGCGAGCAGCGCCAGCACGATCGTCCCGGCGGCAAGGCCCGCGAGCTGCGATTGTCCGCCGGTCTCCGCGACGATGCCCGTCCGCGGCGGGCTGGCATTGACGGGAAAGGCGCCGAACAGGCCGGACAGCACGCTGCCGGCGCCGGCGCCGAGGAAATCGCGGTCGACATCGGCAGGGCTATCGGGATCGGACGGGAACGACCGCGTGGTCGCGGCCGTCTGCACCATCACCACGACCGTGATCACGAAGGCGAGCGGGACGAGACGCACCCACAGCTCCGGCGCAAGCTCGGGCAGGGTCGGTCGCGGCAGCGTGCCCGGCACGCTGCCCACGACGTTGACGCCCTTGCGCTCGAGGCCGAGCGCGATTGTGGCCAGCGTCGCGGCGACGAGCCCGATCAGCGCGCCGGGAATTTTCGCGCTGACCTTCTCGGACATGAAGACCACGGCCAGCACGCCCAAACCGATGCACAGCGTGAAGGGATTGGTGCGGCCGAGCTGGCCAGCGAGCACGCCGATGCGATCGAGTGTCGGCCCGCTCGGCGATTCAAGCCCGAGCACGCCCGGCAGTTGCGACACGATGATGTGGACGGAGATGCCGGCGAGGAAGCCGACCATTACCGGCACCGACAACAGGTTCGCGATTCCGCCGAGACGGAAGGCGCCGCCCGCGAGCATCATGGCGCCGACCATCAGCGCCAGCGCAATCGCAAGCCCCTGATAGTCCGGCGACCCGGTGGCGGCCAGCGCCGCAAGCCCGCCGGCGAAGATCGGCGTGATGGTCGAGTCCGCGCCGCAGGACAGGAAGCGGTTGCCGCCGAGCAGCGCAAAGCCGAGCGAGCCCGCCATGAAGGCGAAGAAGCCGATCTGCGGCGCGAAGCCGCCGAGCCGTGCCGTCGCCATCTGCTCGGGAATCGCGATCGCCGCCAGCGTCAGCCCCGCCATCAGGTCGCCCGGCAGTGAATAGGAGGCGAGCGAGCGGAAGAGCGGCCATGCGTGCTTGGCGTCGGCATCGTGCGGCATCGATGTGGAATCCCCGGAAAGGCTCGTGTCGATCACACTACAGCATTTCCGGACTGGAAGCGGCAGACGGTGGATATCCACCACGTGTCCCGGACGCGCTGCGCTGCGTCCGGGGCACGAGAGCCGCAGGCGGCGGCTTCTCCGTCGTCATTGCGAGCCAACGGGTCCGCGCAAAGCGCGGCCCGATGACAGGCTCCGCGAAGCAATCCAGATTCCCACCGCGGCGGCAGTCTGGATTGCTTCGCTGCGCTCGCAATGACGGAGGACATACTGTCCTCCGTATCGCGCGAGTCCCCGTCAGTACCGGCCGCGGTCGTTGTGATAATCGCCGCCGCGGCCGCCACCACCCATGCCCATGCCGATGCCAATCCCGATGCCGATGCCTTGCATCACGGCGCCGGGCGGCGGGCCGGGGGGCGGCGCGCGCTCGTAGACCACTTCGTCGGGCGGCGGCCGGCGCGGCTTCGGCGGCGTCTCGACGACCTTGCGCTTCGGCGGCGTGTCGTCGACGCGCTTCTTGATAATGGGCGCCACTGTCGGATTGACCGGTGTTGCCGGTGTCGATGGCGCCGAGCACGGGCAGGTCGGGGCCATTGCGACGGCGACGGGAGCGGGCGTGGCTGCGACCGTCGCGGGCAGGACGTAGTTGCGGTTCTGCACGCGGAGCAGCAGCCTGCGCGCGGTCGCGGCGAGGTCGCTGTTGTCCCAGTTCGCCAGATACGCCTCGAACGAGGCGCGGGTGTTGATCGCCACCGCGCGCTCCCAGGCCAGCATCTGGCGCCGGCGCTCCAGCACCGTGCGCAGGCGCGGCGTGCGGGCGTCCTGCGTGTACAGCTCGATATAGGCCTGGTACGCCTCGGCGGTGTCGTCGGCGATCACGAGCTCATAGGCGACCTTCGGCTCCTTGCCCTGCAAATCCTTGCGCCAGTCCGCGACGCTGCGCGTGCCGCCGGCGAGCGCCATGGCGGAAGCGCCGGGAATTGCAGGCTGCTGGCTGCTGCTCTCGCCGCCGAAGAACTTGAAGTCGGTCGTCAGCGAGGAGCTTTCCCACGGGATCTGCCGCCCGTCGGTCGATTGCGCCACGGCGATGCGGATGCGTTTGAACACTTCCTCGATCGGCAGGTTCGGTTGCTTGGCGACCGAGAGCGCCGCGGTGGTGTAGGGGCTGTCGATGCCGGAGCCGTCTTCGGCTTCGGCGCCGGGCGAGGTCGAATAGGAAATGAACGAGCCGGGCGCGCCGGCCTTGGTGTCGACGATCGCAAGCCCGTGGCCCGCGCCGCTCAGCGCCGGGAACGGATTGTTGCGGCAGGCGTCGAGCATGAAGATGCGCGCCCGCGTCGGCAGCGCGCCGAGCGTGTTGAGCAGGTCGTTCAGCCGCACGCCCTGGAGCGGAATGTCGGCCTCGCGCTTGGGATCGAGATCGACCGGCACCAGATAGTTCTCGCCGTCGATCTGAAGCCCGTGGCCGGCATAGAACACCAGCGCGACGGTGTCGGCGCCGCTGGCGCTGACCTTGCCGGCGAAATCCGAGATCGCCGTGCGCATCTCGTTCTGCCCGAGGTTGGCCGCCGTGGTGACGGTGAAGCCGGCATTGCCGAGCAGCTCGGTCATGCCCTTGGCGTCGTTGGCGGCGTTGGGCAGTTCCGGCACCGTGCGATAGGCGGATTGGCCGATCACGAGGGCGAGCCGCGATTCGGCTGCGGCCTCCGTCGGCGTCATCAGCTGCGTGAGTGCAAGAAGGCTGGAAGCAAGGAACAAATGACTGAGGATTGGACGGCGCATGGTGTCACCTCCATCGGCAATGGGCGCGAGGATGTCACCTTTTCTAGTCGTCCGCCATGACCCTGTCTGTGCACTGGATCACGTTGCGAGCTGCGGCAAAATGGGCAGCGGAACTGGCGTGTCAGGCCGTGCGCCGTCAGAACAGTCCGCGGTCCCAGGGCGGGTCGGGCGCAAGATGCGCGGCGAGAAAGTCGATGAAGGCGCGCACCTTGGCCGGCGGACGGCGGTCGGGCAGGTAGACCGCATGCACGGCCGAGGTCTGGATCTCCGGTTGGTCTAGCGGAAGAGCTAGAAGCGTGCCGGCGCGAAGGTCGTCGGCGATAATGAAGGTTGGCTGTCGTGCCAGCCCCAGGCCCGCCAATGTTGCCGCGCGCAGCGCATCGCCATTGTTGGCGCGCAGGGTGCCGCTGACCTGGACGCGGATCTCGCCGTCGGCGCCGAACAGCCATTCCGCCGCGCTCGCCTGCTGCGAGAGCGTGTAGCCGAGGCAATTATGCGCGGCGAGGTCGGCGACGCGGCGCGGCGTGCCGTGTTTCGCCAGATAGGACGGCGCGGCGCAGACGACCATGCGGTTCGGCGCGAGCCTTCGCGCCACCATGCTGGAGTCGCGCAGCTTGCCGATGCGGATCGCAAGGTCCCAGCCTTCCTCGGCGAGATCGACGAGGCGGTCGTTGAGGCCGAGCTCGACGGTGACCTCGGGATGGCGCTCCGAAAACTCGGCGATCGCCGGCGCGATCTGCCGCGTGCCGAACACGACGGGGACATTGACCCGCAGCAGCCCGCGCGGCTCGACGCGCTCGCGCGCGATCGCGGCGTCGGCGGCCTCCATGTCGGCGAGGATGCGCTCGGAGGATTCCAGATAGCTCCGTCCGGCCTCGGTGATGGACAGCCGCCTCGTGGTGCGGTGGAACAGCTTTGTGCCGAGCCGGGCCTCGAGCGCGGCGACATGCTTGGTCACCATGGTCTGCGACAGGCCCATGGCTCGGGCCGCGCCCGACAGGCTGCCGATCGCGGCCACCTTGGCGAAGACTTCCAGGCCGGTCAGCCGGTCGAGCATTCATCTCACTCTATTGGTGTGAAGTATATTTTCAATATAGCAGATTATCATTCAACTGAGAATAGATCATAGCTGCCTCCAACAAGGAGACCGCCATGATCGATTCCCGTACCGCTCCCTATGCCGCGCTCGTGCTGCGCGTGACGCTGGGCGCTCTGTTCCTCGCCCACGCCGGCCTGAAGCTGTTCGTCTTCACCCCGGCCGGGACCGCGAAATTCTTTGGCAGCCTCGGCTTTCCGCCCGAGCTCGCCTATCTCATCATGACGGTCGAAGTTCTCAGCGGCGTCGCGCTGATCCTCGGCGTCTGGACCCGCTATGCAGCGCTGGCCGGCATCCCGATCCTGCTCGGTGCGATCTTCACCGTGCATGGTGCCGCCGGCTTCTTCTTCACCAATCCGAAGGGTGGCTGGGAATTCCCCGCCTTCTGGGCGATCGCGCTCGCGGCGCAGGCCCTGCTCGGCGACGGCGCCTATGCGCTGCGTCCCTCGCGTGATGTCGCGGCGGCGGGCGGCCAGCTCAGCGGCGCGCATTCGCGCTGACGTCACCACATTCGCTCAAACCTTTGCGAGCCGCGGGATCACGATCCCGCGGCTTTCGTCATTTTGCTGCGTTCCAATCCGATCAATCTGCGTTCGGCATTGATCCATACCTGAATTGGATCGATCCGTCGCAATCTTGCATGGCAGGCCTTGTCGCTGCCGTGCGGCATGCGCGAAAACACCGATAAACAAAGGCGTTTCGTCTCGATTTTCTGCAGTGCGCCGGTCGCGCGCGCCATCGCGACGCCGCCGGGTGCATCCCTTGCCTGTATCGTCGCTTTGGCCATACAGTCGATGCAAAGGCCGCGGCAACGACCGCGGCCGCAAACAATAATATTGGGGAGAGACCGCGCCATGACCATCGTGCCCGTGAACCGTCGCGCGTTCATGAAGTCATCGGCGGCGGCCACCGCCGGCCTCGTGCTCTCTCCCGCCATCATCGGCCGCGCCGAAGCCGCGACGCTGAAGCTGAAATGCTCCTCCTCGCTGCCGAACGATCCCAAATACGCCAACGGCCGCGTCTACTACGACAATCTCGTCAAGAACCTGAAGGCGAACGGCCTCGGTGAGCAGGTCGAGGTCGCCTTCTTCCCGGACAATCAGCTCGGTCAGGAAATCGACGTCATCAATTCGGTGAAACTCGGCGTCATCGACCTCATGGTGTCAGGCTCGTCGATCTCGGCGAATCTGACGCCGCTGGTCGGCACCTTCGACCTCGGCTTTCTGTTCTCGAGTTTCCCGCAACAGACCAAGGCGTTCGACGCCGGCGCCGCCAAGCCGATCGAGGACGCGCTGCTCAAGGGCAGCAATATCCGCATCATCGCGTGGGCCTACAATTTCGGCTCCCGCAGCGTGCTGGCGAGGAAGCCGGTGAAGACGCCGGAGGATCTCGCCGGCCTCAAGATCCGGACGTTGCCAAATCCCGTCATCACGGAATGCCTGCGCCTGATGGGGGCCGCTGCGACGCCGCTGGCGTTCGGCGAAATCTACACGGCATTGCAGGCCGGCGTGCTCGACGGGCTGGAGCACGATCCGCCGACGACCCTGGCCAGCAAGTTCTTCGAAACGGCAAAATTCTACGCGCTGACGCAGCACAATTTCTCGCCGCTTGCGATCTACTTCAGCGACATGACCTACAACCGCATGGACCCGAAGCTGCGCGAGGGCTTTCTCGATGCTGCGAAGAAGGCCGCAATCGACACGCGTGCCCATGGGCTTGCGGTCGAGAAGGAGGCGCTGGCGGCCTTGACCGAGAAGGGCGTGACGGTGGCCGAATGCGACCGCGAGGCGTTCAAGAAGCGCGTCGCACCGCAGACCGAGAACTTCATGAAGGCGCGGCCGGAGTCCAAGCCGGTCATCGACATCATCCGCGCGACTCAAGCTTGAGATGACGATGACAGCCGCCGTGCCGCTCTCGGGCGGCCGCCACGGGAGCATTACGCTGCTGCTTCGCGTCAGCGACGCGATCGCGGCCATTCTCCTGGCCGCCGATCTCGTGGTCGTCTGCGCGTCCGTGCTGCTGCGCTTCTGCTTCAATGCGCCGGTCGAATGGTCTGACGACGTCGCGCGCGGCCTGATGGTCGGTTCGGCCTTCTTTGGCGCGGCGAGCGCGCTGGCACGCGGCGAGAATGTCGGCGTGTCCTTCTTCCGCGACCTGTTGCCGGCGAGGTTGCGGGCGCTGGTCGATGCCGCGGGCGCGCTGCTGGTGGTGCTGATCTCGGGCTACGTCGCCTATCATGCCATCAAGCTGGGCTCGCTGACGGCGGGCCAGACCACCGGATCAGGGCTGCCGCTGGAGCTCACCTTCTATCCGATGGGCATCGGTGCGCTGTTCATGACGGTGTTCGCGATCGACCAACTCTGCGCCCGGCCGCTTCCTGATATCGTCAGGGGGCTCGTTGCAATCATCGTCGTCACCGGCCTCTATCTCGCCTGGGATTATCTGTCGCCGTCTTCGGTGCCGTCGGCGGGCACCTTGATGCTGATCGGCTTCTTTGTGACCCTGTTCGGCGGATTGCCGATCGGCTTTGCGCTGGCGCTGGCGGCGCTGATCTTCATCTGGGTCGAGGGCGCGCTGCCGGGTGTGATCTTCGCCCAGCAGATGGCGCGCGGCATCGACAATTTCGTGCTGCTGGCGATCCCCTTCTTCATCCTCGTCGGCTACCTCATGGAAGCCAACGGCATGTCGGTGCGCCTGATCGAGCTGTTGCAGCGCGCGGTGGGGCGCATGCGCGGCGGCCTCAACGTCGTGATGGTGGCCTCGATGGTGCTGTTCTCCGGCATCTCAGGCTCGAAGATGGCCGATGTCGCCGCGGTCGGCTCGGTGCTGATCCCGGCGGCGCGCCGCTCGAAGCAGAATCCGGGCGGCGCGGTGGCGCTGCTCGCGGCGTCCGCGGTGATGGCGGAGACCATCCCGCCCTGCATCAACCTGATCATCCTCGGCTTCGTCGCGAACCTGTCGATCGGCGGCCTGTTCGTCGCGGGGCTCTTGCCGGCGGCGCTGATGGCGCTGGTCCTGATCGCGGTGTCCATCATCTTCGGCAAGCGACCGGCGGATGCCGAGGACGTTGCGCCGCAGATGCCGGTGTCGGGCCTGTGGAGCGGCGCGATCGCCTCGCTCGGCCTGATCTTCATGATCTTCTTCGGCTTCAAGAGCGGCTTTGCCACGGCCACCGAAATCTCGGCGTTTGCCGTGGCCTATGCGCTCGTTATCGGCAGCCTGGTGTTCCGCGAGCTCGGCTTCAAATCGGCCGCGCACAGTTTCGTGCAGGCCGCAACGCGCGCAGGGCTCGTGCTGTTCATCGTCGCCGCCGCGCAGTCGCTTGCGTTCACGCTGACTTTGCAGCAGGTGCCGCATGCGGTCGGCGACTTCATGCTCGGATTATCCAAGACGTCAGGCGTCTGGCTGTTCATGCTGCTCGCGATCGCCGTGCTGATCGTGATGGGCTCGGTGCTGGAAGGCGCGGCCGCGCTGATCATCTTCGGGCCGCTGCTCTTGCCGGTGGCCGTGCAGCTCGGCGTCGATCCCCTGCATTTCGGCGTGGTGCTGGTCATCGCGATGGGCATCGGCCTGTTCGCACCGCCGCTCGGGCTCGGACTCTATGGCGCCTGCCTGATCGGCAACGTGCCGATCGAGCAGACGGTGAAGCCGATCATGGGTTATCTTGGCCTCTTGTTCCTCTGCCTGCTCGTCATTGCCTTCGTGCCATGGCTCTCGACGGCGCTGCCGCGGGCATTCGGCTACTGAAGGAGTCTTGCCGTGAAAGTCCTGCTCGCCCACACGCCGGAGATGCGGCGGAATTACTACGGCGATCGCAGCCTGAACGGCCTGCGCGCGGCCGCCGAGGTGATCCTGCACGAGGGCGATCAGCCGCTCGATGCGGCCGGCCTCGTCCGCGCGGCCAGGGACGTTGACATCATCGTCGCCGATCGCATGACCGAGGGACGCGGCGAGATCTTTCCGCAATTGCCGCATCTGCGCGCCTTCGTCCGCTGCGCCGTGGACATCCGCAACGTCGACGTCGATGCGGCCTCGAAGGCGGGTGTGCTCGTGACCCGCGCCGGCCCCGGCTTCGTGCAGGCGGTGGCCGAGCTCGCGCTCGGCTTCATGGTCGATCTCTCCCGCGGCGTGTCGCGGACGACGGCCGACTATCAGGCCGGACGCAAACCCGAGGCGCGGATGGGCCGCCAACTCGCCGGCAGCAGGATCGGCATCATCGGCTATGGCAGTATCGGGCGCCATCTCGCCGAGATCGCAAAGGTGCTGCGCATGGAGGTGCTGGTCTCCGATCCCTTTGCGACAGTCGGCGACAGCGCCATCAGGCAGGTCGGTCTCGACGAGCTCCTCGCCGCATCCGACTATGTCGTCTGCCTTGCGATCGCCAACGCAGAGACCGAGAACCTGATCGGGGAGGCGGCGCTGGCGCGCATGCAGAGGCATGCCGTCTTCATCAATCTGTCGCGTGGCAATCTCGTCGACGAGGCGGCGCTGGCATGCGCGCTGCGCGAGAACCGCATCGCCGGTGCGGCAATGGATGTCGGCCGCGCGCCCGACCAGAGACCGACGCCGGAGCTGGCCAAGCTGCCCAACGTCATCGCCACCCCGCATGTCGGCGGGCTGACGCCGCAGGCGATCGAGTATCAGTCGCTGGAGACGGTGCGGCAGGTCGAGGCCATCGTCGGGGGCGAGGTCCCGCAAGGCGCCGTCAACGCGGAGCGCTGGACGCGGCGGCCTTGACGCTGCGGGGCCAACGCAAGTCATGTAGTCGCCGTGCGCACTGAAGCTTCCGCGTCGTCATGGCCGAGCTTGACCCGGGCATGACGACCTCCTGCTGCAGCTACAGCCGGTCCACCGCCCTGAACGTCCCGTCCTTCTGGATCACGGTCAGGAACACCTTCGGCGGGGCGTCGATCATCTGCATGCCGACGGTGACGACGCTGCCGCTGATGTCGAAGCGGCCGACGTCGTTGATGGCGCGCAGGAGGCTCGCGCGCGTCGGTTTCGGCCCCGCCTTTTCCAGTGCCGCGGCGGCGAGGCGGCCGGAGAGATAGCCTTCGAGCGACACGAAGTCCGGCGTCAGCGTCGGGTCGAACGCCGTCTGCGCCGCCTGGTAATCGGCGACGAGCTTGAGCGAGCGATCCCAGGGAAACGGCACCACCTGCGAGACGATGACGCCTTCGCCGTCGGGGCCGAGCTCCTTGGCGAGCGCATTGGCGCCGACGAAGGAGATGTTGACGAAGGTCGGCGAGGCGCCGCTGCGGTGCGCGAGCTTGATGAACTCGGCGCAGGGACCGTAGGTCCCGACCATGACGATGGCCTCGGGGTCGGCGCGCTTGATCATCCGCCAGGCCGAGGCGACGGCGCGGGTGTTGCGCTCGAAGGTGCCTTCGGCGGCGAGCTCGAGGCCGCGTTTGGCAAGCGCGCGCTTCACGCCGACGAGTCCGTCGCGGCCGAAGGAATCATCCTGGTAGAAGATGCCGATGCGGGTGAACCGGCGGTCCTCGGTGAGGTGCTTGATCCATGCCTCGGCCTCCGCGCCGTAGCTCGCGCGGATGTTGACGACGTTCGGAAGCTCGAGGTCGCGCAGGAATTCGGCGCCGGTGAACGGACCGATGAAGGGGACGTTCCTGGCGCTGGTGATCGGTATCGTCGCGATCGCGGTCGGCGTGCCCACCGCGCCGATCAGCGCGAACACCTGGTCGTCCTCGATCAGCCGCAGCGTCTGCGCCACCGAACGATCGGGGTCGTAGCCGTCGTCGCGGCTGATGAGCTGGAGCTTGCGGCCATGGACGCCGCCCTTGCCGTTGATCTCGTTGAACGCCGCGACGATGCCTTGGCGCATGCGCTGCCCGAGCGCGGAGGAGGGGCCTTCGAGCGCGGCCGCCTGACCGAACAGGATCGCATCGTCGCTGACGCCGACCTCGTCGCCTTTCGCGGGCAGCATTGCCGCGGTCAGCAATGCGATGGTCAAGGCGACGTATGTCGCGGATCGCGATCGTGTCATGTGGGTGCTTGTCGGATGCAGGACGCGTTGCGGGAACGATAGTTCTGCGTGCTGAACAGGTCGCTAACCGGCGCCGCGCCGACGATCCGTAAGACTCCGGGTAAAACCGGCAAGTTACTGCCAGTCTGCTGCAAACTTGCAGGTCGATTGTTAACTAAGCCGCGCAATCCCGGACGACCGGGTTCCGAAATTTTGCAGTTCTTAACCCCGATCCTGGTCCGATAGTGGTTCCGGCGGCTCAACCAGAAGTTCGAGCCGCCGCGCCGATGGGGGACTTGCGGATCAAGATGGGCGGTCGCGATCAGAACGATCAGGATCGGAAACGGATGACCGGATGGTGGCGTGCCGCGCCGCTGCTCGGGCTCTATCGCCCTGCGCTGGTCGCGGTTGCCGTCGGCCTGCTGTTCTCGATCGCGGGCGCGGCCGCCGTTGCGCGGTGGGAAAACCGCGTCAACAAGCTCGAGTTCGAGAACGCGGCCGAAACCGAAGCGATCGTCATGCAGAACGGCATGAGCGAGTATATCAGCAGGCTCGTCGCGCTGCGCACGCTGTTCGAATCGACCAACGAGGAAATCACCCGCAGCGAATTCGAGACCTTCAGCACCCGCCTGTTCGAGCGCCATCCCGGCATGCTGCGCATCGCCTGGCCGCCGCGCGTCAACCGCAGGGAGCGCGCCGAATACGAGGCCGCCGCGATCGCGGACGGCGTGTCCGGCTATCGCATCAAGTCGCTCCAGGGTGATGCCTTCGCGGTCGCGCCGCAGAGCGACGAATATTTCCCGGTGTTCTACTCGACCCAGCCCAAGACCTCGCAGGTCTACGGCATGGATTATGCGACCGTCCCGGAACGTCGTGCGGTCCTGGAGCGGGCGCGCGACAACGATCGGATCGCGGCCCTCCGCACCCGCCTGTTCGAACCCAAGGAAGGCAACCGGCTGCCCGACGTCCTCGTGGCCATTCCCGTCTACGCCAAAGGGACGTCGCGCGAGACGGTCACAGACCGGCGCCGCAATCTGGCCGGCTTCGTCGTCGGCGTCTTCGACCTGCCGATGCTGGTCCAGTCCATTCGCGTGACCACCGGCGCAAGCCCCGCGGTCAGCGTCAACGTCTATCCGCCCTTCACGGGACAGATCGTCAGCCTCGAACAAATCCTGCCGGATTATTCGTCGGCCGCCACGGCGCCGCAGTCGATGCGGGACGTCGCGCGGGCCCTGCACTGGTCGGGCAGTCTCAAGATCGGCGACACCGACTGGCAGGTGCGCGCCATGCCGACGGCCGGCGGCGCGCTGGAGACGTCCTACGATCGCGCGGCCGCGGTCCTCATCGTCGGCATGCTGCTCACGCTGTCGCTGTCGACCTATCTCATGCTGGCAAGCCGCAATTCGCGGCGGCTGTCGCTGGCGAACCGTCGGGTGCTCGAGCTCGCCCAGACCGACATCCTGACCGGCCTGCCGAACCGCGCCTTCTTCCTCGCCCGGCTCGACGATCTCAACGGCCAGCTCAACGACAGCGGTTCGACCTTCTCGATCCTGATGCTCGATCTCGACCGCTTCAAGAACGTCAACGACTCCCTCGGTCACGGCGCCGGCGATGCGCTGCTGCGCCAGGTGGCGCAGCGGCTGAAATCCGCGCTGCGCGCCACCGACGTGCTGGCGCGGCTCGGCGGCGACGAGTTCGCCATCATCCAGGAGGGCTGCGAGGACCAGCGGGTCTGCTCCACCGAGCTGGCGGGACGGATCGCCAAGCTCGTGGCCGAACCGTTCCTGCTGCCCGGACATCGCGTCGAGATCGGCACCAGCATCGGCATTGCGATCGCGCCGGATCATGGCAGCGACCAGGAGCAGTTGCTGAAAAAGGCCGACCTTGCGCTCTACCGCTCGAAGTCGGCGGGCCGCAACTGCTTCACCATCTACGACGAGGCGATGTCGGCCGAGCTCGAGGCGCGCAGCACGCTGGAAGGTGACCTGCGCGACGCCATCGCGCGCTGCCAGCTCGAGGTGCATTACCAGCCGTTCGTCGATGCGGCCAGCGGCCAGCGGCGCGGCTTCGAGGCGCTGGTGCGCTGGCGGCATCCGGTGCGCGGATTGATCCCGCCGGACCAGTTCATTCCGCTTGCCGAGGAGACCGGGCTGATCGTTCCGCTCGGCGAATTCGTGCTGCGGCGGGCCTGCGCGGACGCGGCCGGCTGGCCCTCCGACCTCGCGGTCGCGGTGAATCTGTCGCCGATCCAGTTCAAGGAGGCCGAGCTGTTCGAGATGATCTGCGCGGCGCTCGCCGATTCCGGCCTGCCACCGCAGCGGCTGGAGATCGAGATCACGGAATCGGTCCTGCTGGAACGCGGCGTCGAGAACCTCGCATTCATGGAGCGGCTGAAGCACCTCGGCATCGAGCTCGCGCTCGACGATTTCGGCACCGGCTATTCGTCGCTCAGCTATCTGACCACGTTTCCGTTCGACAAGATCAAGATCGACAAGACGTTCATCCGCAACCTCACGCATCAGCCGCGCAGCTCCGCCATCATCGCCTCGATCGTGACGCTGGCGCGCGGGCTGGACATGTCGGTCACCGCCGAGGGTGTCGAGACATGCGAGGAGTTCGAGCGGCTGCAGGCGCTCGGCGTCAATTTCGCGCAAGGCTATCTGTTCGGGCGTCCGCAGCCGGTCGACCAGATCGCATTCGACGGGTCCGTCCGGCCTTCGCAGCTCGACGCCGCCTGAGGGCTCGCCTCGTCCTTCGAGACGACCGCTTCGCGGTCTCCTCAGGATGAGGCTAAGCGGCATCGGTGCCTGTTGAAACTGCTGCCGCACACTCCGTCCTCGTCCTGAGGAGCCCGCCTAAAGCGGGCGTCTCGAAGGATGGGCCGCAAGAAATCCTCCAGCCTGCGTTTCTCTCGAATGCGATTGCGGTGCACCCGACGGGCCCCCGCGAAAAGCGCTTGACCCAGGCATCCCCGGATGGTCCGTAGGATCGTCTAGGGGGGAAATAAGCACAACATGCGGCTTCCGTTCTTCTACGGCTGGGTCGTGGTCGCGGTGACCTTTGTGACCATGGCCATCGGCGTCAACGCGCGCACCGCGTTCTCGCTGTTCTTTCCGCCGATCATCTCCGAGTTCGGCTGGGAGCGCGGCGTCACCGCAGGCGCCTTCTCCTTCGGCTTCGTGGTGTCGGGCGTGGTCAGCCCGCTGATCGGCCGCCTGATGGACCGCGCCGGTCCACGCGCGGTGATGGAGCTCGGCGTCGCGCTGATGGGCGGCGGGCTGCTGCTCGCTCCGCTCACCAGCCAACCCTGGCATCTCTACGTGACCATCGGCGTCATGGTCGGCGCCGGCAGCGTCTGTCTCGGCTATTCCGGCCAGTCGCTGTTCCTGCCGAACTGGTTCATCCGCAAGCGCGGCTTCGCCATCGGCATCGCCTTTGCCGGCGTCGGCATCGGCTCGGTGACGCTGCTGCCATGGGTGCAGCACATGATCGAACAGAGCGGCTGGCGCACGGCCTGCACCGCGATGGGCCTGCTCATCCTGATCGTGCTGGCGCCGATCAACCTGTTCCTGCACAAGCGCCCCGAGGAGATCGGCCTTCAGCCGGATGGCGATGCCGCGCCGGTCGCCGGCGCCGCAAAGCCGGTCTCCAACATCGTCGATCCCGTCTGGGTCGGCACCGAGTGGACACTCAAGCGCGCCGTCGGGACGGCGCGGTTCTGGTGGATCGCGGTCGGCTATTTCTCCGGCCTGTACATCTGGTACGCGGTGCAGGTGCACCAGACCGAGTTCCTGCTCGATATCGGCTTCAGCCCCGGTGTCGCGGTGTGGGCGCTCGGCATCGTCAGCCTGCTCGGCATTCCCGGCCAGATCGTGCTGGGCCATGTTTCCGACCGCATTGGACGGGAATGGGTCTGGGCCATCAGCTGCGCAGGTTTTGCGATCTGTTTCGCGGCGCTGATGGCGCTGAAGTACCAGCCTTCGCTCTGGCTCGTCTATCTCATGGTGTTCGCGCAAGGTGCGCTCGGCTACGGCCTCACCTCGATCATGGGCGCGGTGGTGTTCGAGATCTTCCAGGGCAAGCACCAGGGCAGCATCTTCGGCACGATCATGCTGGCGGCCCTGGCCGGCGGCGCGGCTGGTCCCTGGCTCACGGGTCTTCTCCATGATCGCACGGGTGATTACACGCTCGCCTTCGCCATCGCCATCGTCGTGAGCGCCTTGTCGGCGCTGTCGGTATGGCGGGCATCGCCCGGCAAGGTGCGGGCCGTGGCCGGCCGGCTGCACAAGCTCCAGGGCGGACGCGCGGAGTAGGTTCCACACGCATCGGATTACCTTCGTCTCTTTCGCGGACCGTTAAGCATGCCGCGTCTTGGCGGGACGCGACGGGACTGCAAGAACGTCTTGGACACCATCGGAGCGTTAGCCTCGACCGGTTGCCGCTTCTTCCCGATGACTCCGGGTCCAACGATGTCTGCCTCCGATTGTCTTGTGACAGAAACTCCGGAACTGCTGCTGGCTGCGCTCGAACGCGCCGACGATGGCGTCGTCATCGTCGATGACGCGCGGCGCATCACGCACTTCAACACCGCCGCGGAACGGATCTGGCAGCTCGCGCGGGCCGAGGTGCTCGGTCGCGACGCCGGCGTTCTCACCCTCAAATGCCTCCAGGCCGGCGCGGTCACGGATTTCCGCGACGAGCTCAGCCTCGTGCGGCGGGACGGCAGCCGCATCAAGGCGGCCATCACGCTGTCCTCCGCGACCATCGATGGCGCGGTCCATCACATCCTGTTCGCACGCGACGTCACCGCGGAGGCCGAACGCCGTGCGCGGATCGGGCTTCTCCACGCCGTCTCCGACCAGACCAACCGTGTGGTGATCGTGACCGACACCGAGCAGAACATCGTCTACGTCAATTCGGCGTTCACGGCGCTGTTCAGCTATGCCAGCGAGGAGGCCGAAGGGCGCCGCGCGGGCGAGCTCATCGCCGGCCGCCACACCGATCGCAAGGCCGTCGCCAGACTCGTCAAGCGCCTGATGCATGGCGGGCGCGGCGGCGATGCCGAGCTGCTCGCCTACGACAAGGACGGCGAGGAGATCTGGGTCTGCGCCCGGATCGATGCCTTCCGCGACAAGAAGGGCCGGGTCAAGCATATCTTCGCGCTGCTAGAGGACATCACCGAGACCAAGCAGCTGCGCTCGCTCCAGCAGCTCATCATGAGCGCGCTGGCCGACGAGGTTCCGATCGCCGAGATCGCCGATCGGCTGTGTCGCCGCGTCGAGGAGATTGCGCCCGACGTGGTCTGCTCGCTGCTTCACGTCGATGCCGCGGGCCTGATCCACCCGCTCGGCGGTCCCAGCCTGCCCGAGGACTATTCCCGCGCATTGGACGGCGTTGCGATCGGCCCCGATGTCGGCTCCTGCGGAACGGCTGCCTACTATGGCGAGCCGGTTCTGGCTGAAGATCTCGACACCGATCCGCGCTGGCAGCCCTACAAGGCGATGCCGCTCGGGATTGGCCTGCGCGCCTGCTGGTCGACCCCGGTCAAGGCCAAGGACGGAAGGGTCATCGCCACCTTCGCCTTCTACTACCGGGAACCGCGCGCGCCGAGCAACTGGCACCGGCGCATCGTCGATGCCTGCGTCAACCTCGGCGCGTTTGCGATCGAGCGCAAGGAGGCGCGCGCGGAGATCGCGCGGCTTGCCTATCACGACATCCTCACCGGCCTGCCCAACCGCGCGCAGCTGCGGCACCTGATCTCGGCCGCGATCGACGCCTGTCCGACCGGCAGCCACGTCGCGCTGGCCTTCCTAGACGTCGACCATTTCAAGGACGTCAACGATACGCTCGGTCACGCCGCCGGCGACGAGCTCCTGATCCAGCTCGCGCAGCGCCTGCGTGAGCAGATCGGGCCCGAGGACATCCTGGGCCGGCTCGGCGGCGATGAATTCGTCGTGCTGCTGCCCCGTCGCGACGCCGAGAGTGCCGGGCGTGTCGCGACCGGGATCACCGAGGCGCTGGCTGCGCCGTTACGGCTCGGATCCAGGCAGATGCAGATGTCGGCCAGCATCGGCATCAGCCTCTATCCCGATCATGCCACCGACATCGACACGCTGATGCAGCAGGCCGACGCCGCCATGTACATGGCCAAGCAGGCGGGACGTTCGACCCATCGGCTGTTCAGTGCCGAGATGAACGGGTTGACCGAGCAACGGCTGGCGCTGATCGCGGCGCTGCGCCGCGCCATCGCGGAGGGCGAGCTCACGCTCAGCTACCAGCCGCAGATCCGCAGTTGCGACGGCGCGATCCATGGCCTCGAGGCGCTGGCGCGCTGGCATGATGCCGAACTCGGCGACGTCTCGCCGGCAAAGTTCATCCCGCTCGCCGAGGAGTGCGGCCTGATCGAGCAGATCGGCCTGTGGTCGGTGCGCGAGGCCTGCCGGCAGATGGCGAGCTGGCGCCGCGCCGGGCTCAACATTCCCTGCGTGTCGGTGAACCTGTCGCCGATCAATTTCCGCAACGTCACGCTGGCGGCGCGGCTGGCCGACATTCTCGCCGAATACGGGCTGCCGCCGGATGCGCTGATGCTGGAAATCACCGAAGGCGCGTTCATGCAGGACAGCATCGCCGCGATCGAGACGATGAACGCGATCCGCGAGCTCGGCGTCGGGCTCTCGGTGGACGATTTCGGCACCGGCTATTCCAGCCTCAGCCGGCTCGCGCACCTGCCGATCCGCGAGCTCAAGATCGACCGCAGTTTCATGCGCGACATCGAGAAGGACGCCGGCGCGCTCGCGATCGCCACCGCCGTGGTGCGCGTGGGGCAGGGCCTCGGCATGACCGTCGTCGCCGAAGGCGTCGAGACCGAGGCGCAGCGCAAATTGCTGGCCGATCTCGGTTGCGACGTCGTGCAGGGCTTCCTCTATGCGCCCGCGCTCCCCCCGGTCGCATTCGAGCGCTGGCTGGTCGAGCACTGCGCCGAGCAGGCGAGGGCGATGCCGGGGCGGCTCGGCGTTACGCCGGTAGATCGCGACGTGGTGAAGCGCTCGGCGTAGAGTTTGGACTCCTCACTAATCGGCCCGCGAAGGCGTGCCATGTCCACTCTGCGAATGGAAGCGGACAGGAGCGGTCGATGACGCTCCCGTCAGGATCCGCCGCGAGACGCTCATCATGACGCCGGCGCCGAACATCCGGAGTCGCGTGACACCCATCGACACCCGCCGAAGACGGGCCGCCGGTGTCAGCGCACGGCGCCGGCGGCGTTCGTGGTTCTCGCCACCGCGATGGTCAAAACAGTCCGGCGCTTAAATCCAGGCCATCGGTCAGCGAGAGCACGAACACGAAAGCGCACGCTCCGGCCAGCAGCAGAGCGTGTTTTGCCACGTCGGCGCGGGTGACCGAGACGGCCGTCCGGGAAATCGCGTTTATGATTGCTGTCACGTCGGCCTCTCGATCTTTCACATCAAATGATGCAGCTTCCGTCGCCGGCACCGTCAGTCGCCCCAGGCTGCGACGACCAGGGAAGGATCACCTTGCGCGGGTGCCGCGCGCGCGATGAGGACGCCGCCAATCACGTGAACGACGCCGAATCCCAGAAGAATGAGGACCATCAGCTGTGTTTCGCTCAATCGTCCCACGTTCTTGCCCCTTCGCTTGTTCAGCATCTGACGAGCGTGCGTTTTCGTCTCCGGCGATGGCGCCGGGTCACAAAGGTTGATTTCGACCCGATCGAATCCAAGATGCGGGGAGCGATGAATGACGTTGATTGCCTCTCGGCGGCGAGATTCGTGTAGTGCAGCAATGATCGTTGATGCCAGGGAGCTCCGAGGTGGCGCGGGGACGTCGGTCTTCATGGCTATTCTCCTGATGCTGCGCGGCATGGCGCAGGTGGGTGCGCGCGCCGGGCCCGCCTGAAACGATTGAGACCTGCATCGAAATCTGCCGCCGCGCTTGCTGGCATGGCCGCTACGGCGGCGTTCGCCCGGTTCGCTTACGTCGATCCCGGCGAGGGTCACGAGACGAACGGCGGTTATTGCCGGTCGCATCCGGCCAGGCTGCGCCTGAGCAGGACCGGCTCCCAGAAGAATCGGGTGGTTTCGGACGTCGCCTCGTGCCGGCAAATCCCGATGTCTCTGAGGTATTCGGGCTTGTGCCTGAGGTCGGCACGCAGCTCCGCCCTGAAGCGGGCGCGCTGGTACCAGGTGACGAACAGCGTGAGGGGCGCCAAACCGCGCAGATGAAAATCCTTTGCGGGGGGAATAGTGTCGGAGATGGGCACTTGGGACTTTGCCCGGGGCGCATTCGCGGCCTCAGGAAATGAGGCGCGACGACCTCTGGGCCTTGTAGCTTCATCCCGATCGTGAATTTGATCGTCCAGACTGGTCAATGCGATCTCCTGTTTGATGGCCGTTGTGAACCCGGAGTCCATCAGTCGCCTCCGAAAAGGAGCGGTGCGACCGGAGGTGCCGAATCCGAAGCCGCCCCGGCACTCGGAGCGGCGAGGGCCGTCAGCGCGGCGTCGATCCCCGCAAGGACCATGAAAAGAACTGCGACCGCTGCGAGGAGGTGACGCGCGCACATGACTGCTTTCTGGATGAAATTGCCGAGCGTCGGTTCACCCATCGGCATCCCGTCGCAATGGGATCAGAACCTGCGGTCGTCTTCGCCGGCGTTATTCAATCGTCATCGGCGCGTTAATAATGTTCGCAAGGGTGGCAATTGCTGTAGAGTGTATACCAAATGGGCGCGTGTGATTGAATCGGAGGCGGAGTGGCCAGAACGACATCTGCAGCGTGCCCAAACTTTAATCTCTCGCTTCTGGGACGTTGCGTACTGACGGGGCCGGATGGCGCCGTCAGCCTGCCGAACAAGAAGCTCGCGGGGTTGCTGGCTTTCCTGGCCTGCATGGCTCCTGATCCGCAGTCACGCGAAAAACTGTCGACCTTGCTGTGGGGATCTCACCTCGATGCGCAAGCGAAGCAAAATCTGCGACAAGCGCTCTTCAAGCTACGTCAAATCCTGGGTCAGGATGCGCTCAAGAGCGATGGCGAACTCGTATCGCTGAATGCCGCTGTGATCGCATGCGATGTGAGCCAGTTTGAGGAGCTTGTCCAAGACGGCAGCCGTGATGCATTGAGTGCAGCGGCGGACCTCTATCGCGGGCGCCTGGCTGATGACATCAGCGTTGGCGAAGAAAGCTGGAGCGAATGGGTCGCCGGCGAACGCGAGCGGTTATCGGAGCTGGCTCTGGGCGCTATGGTGACCCTCGGTGGGCATGAGCTGTCTGAGGGACGTGCGGAGCAAGCCCTGCGAACCGGCCAGCGCGCCAATGCACTCAATAACCTGCGCGAAGATTCGCATCGCTTGATCATGCGCGCTTTGTCCGCAACGGGACGTAACGCCGAGGCGCTCAAATACTATCGGGACGTCGTTGCTTTGCTGAAGCGTGAGCTGAGCACCGAGCCCGATCTGGCAACCAGGTCGCTGGCCGCGGAACTGCGGAGCAATCACGCGCAGAACGTTGCGCCGGCTGCAGGTGAGGTCGCGCCGGAGGCCTCACCCCCGCTCGTCATGCACGGCGAGAAGCCGTCCCTGGTGGTTCTGCCGTTCCGGAACATGAGCGGTGACCCCGAGCAGAACTATTTTGCCGACGGTGTCACCGCGGACATCATCACGGCCTTGTCGCGCTTTCGCGCCCTTGTGGTGATTGCACACGGGTCGAGCTTTGCCCTCCGGGAAAAGGGAATGACCAGCCGGCAAATTGCGCAACAACTCGGTGTCCAATACGTCTTGAGCGGCCAAATACGCAAGGCCGGCAACCGCATTCGCGTGTCGGCCGAGCTGACCCATAGCGGCAGTGAGGCTCAGGTCTGGTCCGATCGCTATGACCGCCCACTGACCGACATCTTTGATCTGCAGGATGACGTCAGCAGCAGCGTCGCTGCGGTCGTCGATCCCGCCGTTCGGAGCGCCGAAATCGAACGAGCACGTCGCAAGCCGGCAACCAATCTTTCTGCGTACGATCTCTACCTGCGTGCCCTTCACCACCTCTGGGGCGGCACCCGAGAGGATATCACCAAGGCGATCGACCTGCTTCGACAGTCTCTCAGCCTTGATGAGACGCGCACGCCGACGCTCGCGGCGCTCGCCTGGGGACTCGTCATGGCTTCGCCGCTTGGCGCACGCACCCCGCCGGACGCCACGACCGAGGCGCTCGGTCTGGCGCGCCGCGCCGTCGAGCAGGACGGCACGGACGCTTTTGCCCATGCGGTCTATGGCTTCACGCTCTTTGGGCCGGCCGGCGACAACGATCAGGGGCGTATTCATGCCAGCGAGGCCGTGAGGCTCAATCCCAGTTCGGCCTTCGCGTGGGGTACGCTCGGAATGATCGATAGCATGGCAGGCGACTACGAGAACGCCGTCGCATGCCTTCAGCGTTCTCTCGTCCTCAGTCCCTACGACAGTATGCTGCATTTGTGGATGACAGGATTGACGGCGTCCTGCTTTGCGCTCGGGCGCCATGAGGATGGCATCGCCTGGGCGCGCAAGTCGGTTCGGCACAATCCGGGCAATGGCACCGGCCATCGTATGTTGGCGGCCAATCTGGTCGCCGCCGGCCGCCAGGAAGAAGCCCGCGAGATCACGCGGCGTCGCGATGCAACGCAAAAGACAACGATCCGCGATCTGCGCGCCATGCGCTTTTTCAAGCAAGACGATGCTCTCGAACGCTACCTTTCGGCCCAGCAGGTTGCCGGTGTGGCCGATTGAGCGTCAAGCGCCGAGTGCAACGAGAAGCGTGCGACCGGTCATGAAGATGAGGATGAGCGAACCGACCGTCCACAGCGTCGCGCGAATTTCGTGGATTTGCCCGGTGAGATAGGCCAGAAAATGCAGCAGGCGTGAAACAACGTAGCCGTAGAGCAGCCACTGCGCGAGCCGCAGCGACGGCTGTGTGAGGATATAGAGCAGGCCCGCGACCAGGAAGTACGGCAAGTTCTCGAGATCGTTCATCTGGATCCGGCGGATCCGCTCGACACGTTCGTTGGGAAGAAGCTGCGCTGGATCTGGCGCAGGATTCATCGGGGTCTTCTTGATATCCTCTGGCGAACGGTAGCCCCCCTTGGCTTGCACCATGCGGATCACGGTCAGCCATGACATCGCCACGGCCTTCAGGATCATCAGGGTGGCGGCAACGACATAGGTGGTAAAAAGGGGATCGTGAAGACTAATTCGGTCCAATTTGGCCCCCTTTGACGTTTCCACGTGACATGCGCGACCGCGTCACGCCACCAAGTCAAGGACGTCACCAGTCCGCGTATAGCCCGGCGCGCTCGCGAACGCCACCGCCGCAGTCCGCGTCGGGCAGGGCCTCGGCATGACCGTCGTCGCCGAAGGCGTCGCGACCGAGGCGCAGCGCAAGATGCTGGCCGATCTCGGCTGCGACGTCGCGCAGGGCTTCCTCCATGCACCCGCGCTCCTCCATTCGGTCCAAAATATCAAGGACGTGCAATCACGAAGGCGAGAACGGACGAGAAGACGGGCTTCCGATCTGACGCGGAAGCACTGCGTTTATCGAGCAGGTGTTGGCACATGGCGGCGGGACGGACTATGCTTCCGTCCACCGACTTTCTGAAGCAACGATCGTTGTCAGGGGGAGATGCCAAGTGAGAAGGCGAGAAGTCGTGTTGGGGGGCACGGCAGCGGCGTTGCTCTTGCGAGGAGCGAACGCCCAGACGCGCGGTGGACTGCCGCCCCGGCTCGGTATTCTCCGCTACGGGGGACAACCGACTGATGCGGCGCTCGGACCTTTCCTCGCTGGTATGAGCGCGCTTGGCTATGTGGAAGGCAAGACGATCATCTACGACTATCGTCACGCCGACAACGACGAGAGCCGGCTTTCCTCTCTTGCGGCCGAACTCGTTGCGACCAAGCCGACCATCATGATGGCTTTCGGAGGCGATATCGCGCCTTACGTGCGGGATGCAGCCAAGAACTTTCCGATCGTATTTTCTGTCAGTGCCGATCCCGTAAAGCTCGGCCTCGTGGCCAGCCTGAGTCGGCCGCAGCGCAATGCGACCGGCGTGACTTTCCTGCACGACGAACTCGGCTCGAAGCGACTGCAGTTCCTGAAGGAAGCGGTGCCGCGTATCTCTCACGTTGCGTTCTTGTGGAATCCCAACCATCTCGACAATGAGCTTGGAGATACCCAGCGGGCCGCGAAATCCTTGGGGGTCGAGCTGCTGTCGCTACCGGTTCGTACAGTCGACGAGCTCTCGCCTGCTCTCGATAGAGCCACGGCTGCTCAAGTCGATTCAATCTACGTCGTCACGTCGACGCTCATGGTCAATCTGATGCCGCGCATCGTCGGCTACGCGGACGAGCGCGCGTTGCCGCTGATCGGCGGCTGGGGCGCTTGGGCCTCTGCGGGTGGACTGATGTCCTACGGTCCCGACGTAGACTTGATGGTGAGGCGCACGGCCGTCTACGTCGATAAGATCTTGAAGGGAGCGCAGCCGTCCGATCTGCCGGTAGAGCAACCGACCAAGTTCCTGCTGACCATCAACTTGAAGGCGGCCAAGGCGCTCAACTTCGCAATCCCCGAGAGTTTTCTGATCGGCGCCGATCAGGTGATTGACTAGATCTGGTCTGCTTCGCTGCTAAGAAGCATATCTATCTAGCCCGCCGCCAACCCCGTCCTCCGCCGCAGATCCGTGATCGCGCGCAGAAAACTGTCCGCCGGCGTCGTCTCAGGATCGATCAGCCGGTGCAGGCGAAAGCCGTCTTCCAGCGCCAGCACGACGGAGGCCATCCAGGGCGGGTTCAGCGTGTTGTTCCGGCCGTTGCCCTTCAACGTCGCCTCGACGATGTCGGCGATCAGCTTGCGCCGCGCGCGCAGGCGCTTGGCGAGTTCGGGACGCCGCTTCTCGGCGCGCGCGACGTAGAGGATCATCTCCATGTGGAGGAGGGGGGAGCGGCCGAGCGGATCCTGCCGGCTGCGGTCCATCGTCCGCAGCGCCGCGATGAAATCGTCGAGATTGTCGTGCTGTGCGAGGATGTCCATGTTGCGCCGGATCGACTGCGCGACATGGTCTTCGAGCATGGCAATGATCAGCTCGTCCTTGCTGTTGAAGTTGGAATAGAACGCGCCGCGGGTGAAGCCTGCCGCCGCTGCGATCGCCTCGATGCTGGCGCCGCCGATGCCGTCTGCCTCGAACACCCGCGCGGCCGCCTCGAACAGCTTGTCGCGCGTATCGTCCCTGGTCGGCCTGGTTCTCACCCTTGACATCGGACCAGTTTAGGGCAGAATGCAACTCGATACAACAATGTATCGAGTTGATAATTCGAACGGGATGGTTACGCCGCGCAAGCAGGGGGCTGCCGGCGTATTCGTGTCATGCGGCAACCGATTTGAGGTCACCATGAACGAGCAAGCGCAACCCGCCGGCGGCGATCCGCTGTTCAATCCGCTGTCGCCAGACTTCATCCGCAATCCCTATCCGCATTACGACCGGCTGCGCGCGATCGATCCGATCCACGTGACGCCGTTCGGCCATTTCGTCGCCAGCCGCCACGCGGATGTCAGCCTCGTGATGCGCGACAAGCGCTTCGGCAAGGATTACGTCGAGCGCTCCAAGCGCCGCTATGGCCCGCAGATCATGGACGAGCCGGTGTTCCGCAGCATGAGCCACTGGATGCTGCAGGCCGATCCGCCCGACCACACCCGCCTGCGCGGCCTCGTCGTGAAGGCCTTCACCGCCCGGCGGGTCGAGGACATGCGGCCGCGGATCCAGGAGATCGTCGACCAGGCCATCGATGCCGTGATCGAGCGCGGCCACATGGACCTGATCGAGGATTTCGCCTTCCGCCTGCCTGTCACCATCATCTGCGACATGCTCGGCATCCCCGAGGATCATCGCGAGGTCTTCTACAAGAGCTCGCGCGACGGCGGGCGGCTGCTCGACCCCGTGCCGCTCACGCCGGAGGAGATCGCGAAGGGCAACGCCGGCAACATGATGGCGCAGATGTATTTCCAGCAGCTGTTCGAGCTGCGCCGCCGCAATCCCGCCGACGACCTCACCACCCAGCTGGTGCAGGCCGAGGAAGACGGCAACAAGCTGACCAACGAGGAGCTGACCGCCAACATCATCCTGTTGTTCGGCGCCGGCCATGAGACCACCGTCAATCTGATCGGCAACGGCCTGCTCGCGCTTCATCGCAACCCGGACCAGCTTGCGCTGCTCAAGGCGCGGCCGGAGCTGATGGTGGGCGCGATCGAGGAGTTCCTGCGCTACGATTCCTCGGTGCAGATGACCGGGCGCGTCACGCTCGAGGACATCGATGATCTCGGCGGCAAGAAAATCCCCAAGGGCGAGACCGTGCTCTGCCTGCTCGGCTCGGCCAACCGCGATCCGGCAGTCTACCCCGATCGCCCCGACCGGCTCGATGTCACCCGTCCCAACGTCAAGCCGCTGTCGTTCGGCGGCGGCATCCACTTCTGCCTGGGGGCCCAATTGGCGCGGATCGAGGCCGAGATCGCCATCGCCACGCTCTTGCGCCGGCTGCCGGATCTGCGCATCGACGACGTCGAGAACCCGGAATGGCGGCCGACCTTCGTGCTGCGCGGCCTGAAGAGCTTGCCGGCGAGCTGGTGAGACGGCGGCACGCGTTAACCTCCGCGCGCAACAGTCGCTGTGACTTCGCCACACTTCCCCCTATATAAGGGGCTGTTCCGGCGCGCCTGAAGCCTTCCAAGGGGCAAGGTTTGGCCCGGGTGCCGATTTGGCCGAGGGGAGACCCGTGCAGACGACGCTGCTCGGATTGGCGATTGCCTTCATCATTGCGCTTCTGGCCGCGCTGATCGGGCCCTACTTCATCGACTGGAACCAGTTCAGGCCCCAGTTCGAGGCGGAGGCAGGCCGGATCATCGGCGTGCCGGTGCGGGTGGCGGGCGAGCTCGACGCCCGGCTGCTGCCGGCGCCGACCCTGCGGCTGCGTTCGGTCACCTTCGGCGGCAACAACGATCTCGGCCGCCTGCGCGCCGACAAGCTCGACGTCGAGTTCAGCCTCTCCTCGCTGATGCGCGGCGAATGGCGCGCCACCGAGTTGACCGTCAATGGCATGGCGGTCGATCTCGGCCTCGACGCCAGGGGGCGGGTCGATTTGCCCTCCACCGCGAGCGGCACCTTCAATCTGGCTTCGCTGGCGATCGAGCGCCTCAATCTCACCGGCCGCATCGCCCTGCACGATGCCGCCAGCCGCGCGACGCTGGAGCTGAGCGACATCGTCTTCTCCGGCGACGTCCGCTCGCTGGCCGGCTCGGTGCGGGGCGACGGCAGTTTCACCGCCTCCGGGGTGCGCTACCCGTTCCGCATCTCCTCCGGCCCGAGCGCCGACGGCAGCGCCACCCGTCTCCACCTCAACATCGATCCCGGCCAGCGCGCCATCCTCGCCGATCTCGAAGGCGTGCTCGCCTTCGACAACCGCCTGCCGAAATTCGACGGCGCGCTGACGCTCGCCGTGCCGGCGGCGAAGAAGGCAGGCGAGGCCGGGCCGACGCCCTGGAAGCTCATCGCAAAACTCAAGGCCGATCCCGCCGGGGCCAAATTCGACCAGATCGACGCAAGCTTTGGTGCCGAGGACAGTGCGTTGAAAGCCGGCGGCGTCGGCGATCTCAGATTCGGCGCCTCGCCGCTGCTGCGTGCGGTGCTGTCGGCGCGCCAGATCGATGCCGACAAGCTGGCCGGCAAGGACGACGCCGAGCCGCTGCGCATCCTGCCGGCGCTGCGCGCCGGCTTTGCCGCAATTCCGCAGGCGCCGATCCCGGCGCAGATCGAGTTCAACTCCGATCAGATCATGCTCGGCGGCCGTCCGCTCCAGAACATCGCGGCGGAGCTCAAGACCGACGGCCGGTCCTGGACCTTCCAGCGGCTCGAGCTGCGCGCGCCCGGCATGACGCAGCTCTCGCTCAACGGCGCGGCGCCCGGCGCCGACAGCTTCAGCGGCCGCCTCAGCGTCGAATCCTCCGATCCCGATACGCTGGTGGCCTGGCTCCAGGGCCGCAGCGAGGTCAACCGCCGCAGCACCCGGCCGCTGCGCCTTGCCGGCGACGTGACGATTGCGGCCAATCATCTCGCCATCGACAGGCTGAAGGCCAACATCGAGGGCGGCGCCGTCGAGGGACGAATTGCTTTCGTCCAGACCGGCGCGAGCAAGGGCTCGCGGATCGATGCCGAGCTCAAGGCCGACCGTCTCGATCTCGACGCCGCCGCGAGTTTTGTCCGCGCGCTCGGCGGGCCGCAAGGCGAATGGCCGGAAGAGGCAAAGCTCTCGCTCGATGTCGGCCGTGCGATCTCCGCCGGCCAGGAGCTGCGGCCGTTCGCGGCGAAGCTCGGCTACAATCCGGCGTCGCTGTCGCTGGAGCAATTGCGGTTCGGCCAGACCAGCGGCGTGACCACCGAGGCGAGCGGCAGCTTCGACCGCACCAAAGCCACCGGCAAGCTCGCGCTGAAATCCTCGGCCAATTCGCTGCGCGAACTCACCGCGCTGATCGAGCCGTTTGCGCCTTCGGTGCGCGCGCGCTTCGATGCCATCGCGCCGCTGCCCGGTGCGACCCGCCTGAAGCTCGATTTGAGCCTCGACAAGAACGCCGAGCATGCCGATCGCAGCGACGCGCGCGCCGTGCTCGATCTCGACGCGCCGCAGCTCAAGGCCACCGCGACGCTGGCCGCACAGACGCCGGTGGCGGCCGTCAGCGGCATCGACATCGACCGCCTGCGCAACAGCGACTTCACGCTCGACTCGAAACTGTCGACCCCGCAGGCCGGCGTATTGCTGGCGCTGCTCGGCCTCGATCGCGCGGTGGCCGCAGGCGAGGGCACCTCGCAGTTCGAAGGCCGGTTAAGCGGTGCCTGGCGCCGTCCGCTGCAATTGAACGCAAAGCTGAGCGGCGGCGGGCTGGACGTGGACGCGCAGGGCAGCGTCGAATTGTCCGCGCCGGAGCCGAAGGCGTCCGTGAGCCTGCGCGTGCGCAACGTCAACCTCGCGCCGCTGTTCGGGACCGGCGCGGCCGACAAGTCGTCGCGGACCGTCAGCCTGTCCTCCCGCGTCTCGCTATCAGGCAATCGCCTGACCTTCGACGATCTCGACAGCAGCGCGGCCGGCTCGCATCTGCGCGGCCATCTGGCGGTGACGCTCGACCAGGAGAAGAGCATCGACGGCGAGGTGGGCCTCGACTCGCTCGATCTTGCGCCCGCGCTCGCGATGGCCATTGGCGCTGCGGGCCACGACGCCGGCGAGCCGCTGAGCGCGGGGCTCCTCGGTGGCTGGCGCGGCCGCATCGCCTTTCAGGCGTTGCGCGGCACGTTGCCGGGCGGCGTCGAGCTGCGTCCCTTCGGCGGGACGATCCGGAGTGACGGCCAGTCGCTCGCGCTCGATGCGCTGAAGGGCGGCGTCGGCGGCGGCGAGATGTCGGCGAGCTTTGACGCGCGCAATGGCGCGAGTGGCGTTGCGCTGAACGCCCGTATCGAGCTCAGCAATGTCGATGCGACCACATTGCGCTACCGCGACCTGGCGCTGCCCAAGGGGCGCGCCTCGGTGCAGATGGCACTGACCAGCCAGGGCCGCAGCGTCGCGGCGTTGACCGGCGCGCTTGCCGGCAACGGCACGGTGACGCTGGACTCTGCGGAAATCAGTGGCCTCAACCCGCGTGCCTTCGAGATCGCCATCCGCGCCAGCGACGGCGGCCAGGTCGCCGATGACAACAGGCTGCGGCAGCTGGTCGAGCCCGCGCTGGCGGCGGGTCCCATTGCGGTCGCCTCGGCGCAGATCCCGTTCACGATCCGCGACGGACGGCTGCGCGTTGGCGCCACGCCGCTGGAGGCCAAGAACGCCCGCGCCATCGTCTCCGGCGGCTACGACATTCCCGCCGACCAGGCCGACATCCGCGCCAGCCTGACGCCGATCATGACCGGGCTCTCCGGTGCACCGCCGGAAATCCAGTTGTTCGCGGCGGGCCCTCCCGACAAGCTCAATCGCACCGTCGATCTTGCGCCGCTGTCCTCGTGGCTCGCGGTGCGCACGATCGATCGCGAGACGCGCCGGTTGGACGCGATCGAGCGCGGCGAGCCGCCGCCGGCGACCGCGGCGCTGCCGACGCTGGTCTCGCCGGACCCTGCGCCGGAGCCGTCGCTGCTCGACGTGCCGATGCCCGGCCGCGATCCGCGCCGCGCGCCGCCGA
>NZ_LBKA01000200.1:0-38830 GCF_028128955.1 Bradyrhizobium sp. CCBAU 11386 | reverse complement strand
TTGCAGCGCCCGGAGCCCCCCTCCAAAACGAGCTGCCCGTTGACCAATTTCCCAGTGGGTTGGCGAGCGAGATCATCAAGCGCATCATAGGCGGCGACGACCGCCGAAGAGTCGGCTGCGGTCGGCACACTTTCAGACACCGCCGGCCCAAGGTGACCAACGAGCCAATCGAGCGCTCCGACCCGTGCACCTTCTTGCCTCAATGGTGGAAATAGCCCCTCCCAGTGCGTCGCGACCATGCCGCGCAAGATGCTGAGGCCAATGGCAAGACCCTCATATCCCTCGGCCCGAAACAAAGCATAGGTTGCCCAACAGGCAACCAGAATGTCTTTTGATTGCTTCGTCAGAATATTGAGCGACAGCGTGCTAACCTTCCTCCAATCAGCTGCAATTGGTCCATCGGAATCCATCCGCCGGACCTCGGCCTCGATCCATCTGAATTCGACGGCCTCACGAATATGGTTGCCGGCCGGTACAGGACCCGGAAAAGGCGCAGCGCCGCAACGCGAGCGCGCAGCGATGTTGTCCCGAACCAGTATCCAATAATCGATCATGCGGACAATACCACCCGCGCGTTGCCAGACATTGCATCTCTGGAACGGTCGACCCCGTACTCGTTGCGGACATTGCACTTAGATCCAATGCTCTTGTAAGCCACCACTGCCGCTCCTTGCACACGGGTTGCTGCTTGCACGCCTCCATCAAGGCTTGAGCCAATCGCTCAGCTTGATTTTTGAACGCTATTTGTCCAATCGGACGGGTCGTGAAAGCGACAGCATGTTGCATAGCCGACATCAGAGCATTTGGCTCGGTTCAATCATTAGCCCGCTGGCGTCTCCGGTTCAGACACGCATCCATCTCCTCGTTCGTACCCGAGCGCTCGAGCAATCGAGGATCGCGGAATGCTGGTACACCGAGCCGGTGCGCGCGCGGGCAGACGTCCTAAGCGCAGGAGCTTACTTCCGCCAAAAACGATTGATGATCCGGTGATGGTCTGGCCTTAGCCGGAGTTCCTGCGCATCTGCAGCGGGGGGTCCGACAGCTTGAGATCGCGTCAACTACCAACCTGCGCAATTGATCTAGATGACAGACACATGTCACGTTCCATGACGATCGTCGGCCGGACAAGCGCACGAGGACTCAGCATGCAAGACCAGTCACTATCTGTCCTCACCAACGGCTTCACTCAATCCGGTGCTTCCTCGCTTGTCGACATGCTACGCGCTCAGGTCTGCTGCAGCCGCGAACTCTCGTTCCTCATGGAAGCACATGACGGTCTGTCGGCCGCTATCGCCAAGCGCGCAGGTTTCAAGGGCCTCTGGGCATCGGGCCTATCGATAGCCTCCTCTCTGGGCTACCGCGACGCCAATGAAGCGTCCTGGACTCAACTGGTCGACGTCGTCGAGCGGATCGTGGATTCGAGCCAGCTGCCGGTTCTGGTCGATGGGGACGGTGGTTTCGGCAACTTTAACAACGCTCGCCTGCTGGCGCGCAAACTTCGTCAGCGTGGCGCTGCCGGGATCGCGCTGGAGGACAGCTGCTTTCCGAAGATGAACTCGTTCGTTGGTGATCTGCATCCCCTCGCGGACATCGATGAATTCTCTGGCCGCTTGCGCGCCGTGAAGGATACAGTCGCGGGAGACTTCGTCCTTGTGGCCCGCACAGAAGCGCTGATCGGCGGCCAGGGAATGGACGAAGCAATTTCTCGCGCTCACGCTTACGCCGACGCTGGAGCCGATGCGATCCTCATTCACTCGCGAAGGAGCGCCGCCGACGAGATCCTTGCATTTGTGCGCGCCTGGCAGAACAGGTTGCCGGTGGTGATTGTTCCAACGAAGTACTATCGAACACCGGTCTCTGCCTATCGCAAGGCCCACATTTCCACGGTGATCTGGGCCAACCACTCCATGCGGGCCGCAATAGCCGCTATGCGGCAGGCCTGCGGTCGCATCTTCGCTGAGGAGACCACTGGCAGCATTGAGCCCAATATTGCGACGCTCGATGAGCTCTTCGAATTGCTTAAGTACAATGAACTCGCCAATGCGGAAGCGCGATATCTGCATTCTGACGATACCCGGCAATAGCCTCATTCGCGCATTTGCATACAAGCTGCCGAAGGACCCTCGCCATGCAACCATCTGCTGCGCTACAGCATTTCGCTTCACCTTACGCCGAGGTACTTGTCAACAGTCCTGATATTCATCATGGCGCGCAAGTTCTTACCAGGCTGACCTATGCACCTGCGGTGCCCCGTCCCGATCCCCTCACCCGTCGCAACAACCTGCTGAGATCTATGAGCGCACTGAGCCGGCCAACACAGACGACATTTCGTCCTTATTGAAATGGGACCTCTCCCTTGCAAGCTTTCCCTAGACCTCGGGCCGCAGCCGCAACTGCCTGCAGCATCTTGGACCGACGAAGAGCGCTCATGGGGGCGTGGGCCAACGCCCATTGATGTCTTTGGCTCGAGCGGCCTGACATAGCGCGTCGAATTCTCGACGTTTGGGACGAAGACGAGATATCCCTCGACGACAAAGCGACTGAAATGGCTATCAATGCACCAAAGAAAGCCGTCATCCTCGCCGCCGGCCTCGGTTCTCGCTTGCATCCGCTAACGGATCTGCGACCGAAGCCTTTGGTCGAAGTCAACGGTACGACTATCCTCCATAATGCTTTGCAAAATCTAGACACGGCCGGCGTGGAAGAGGTGGCGATCGTCGTTGGCTACCGCAAGGACGCTATTGAATACGCATGCGGTCACCGCTTCGGCACACTTCAGATCAAGTATCTCCACTCCCCCGCCTTTGACAGTACCGGAAGTGCCTATTCGCTGTGGCTTGCGCGCGACATACTGCTATCTGGCGACTGCTATATTCTCGAAGGAGACGTCTTTTTCGAGCAGGATGTTCTGCGCTATTTGATGAAGAGCGACGCTCCTGATGCAGCTGCCGTAGCTCCGTTCAACGAATTGATGGAAGGATCAGCCGTTGTACTTTCGGATAGTGGCTTGATTTCGGAATTCCGGATGAAACAAACTGCAGGAAACCTCGCCGCTGACGGCCCTCCCCTCTACAAGACGATAAATTTGCTGCGGTTTGCGGCTTCGACCCTCAGGAGCACGATCGTTCCCGCGCTGGACGAAATCATCGGCTCCGGCGCCATGGGGGCCTATACTGAAGAACTGCTCGCTTATTTGATTGATCGACGCGGCCTGAAGCTTGCGGCAGTGCGGTGCGATGGTCTGAGATGGTATGAGATCGACACTCCCGCCGATTGGCGGATCGCCGAGAGCATCTTTGCGGCCCGACCAGTATTGCCGCCACCATCGACGTAACAAAAATCGCTAAGAAGATCGGTTACGTGGAGGTCCCCGATCTGGCCACGTGTTGGCGACCTTAATGGGCTCCTGAAGCCGGGGCCGCGTCATTCTAGGACGACCTTGAAGGAGGGATACGACCGTCGGAAAGCGGCAAGCACTCGGTCGCGCGCCCGGTCCATCTCGCGAGTTGCTGCGTCCGTAAGCGTGAAGGTTGGGCAAGTGGGATTGCCGCAACCGCAAGGCCTGATTTGTCCGGAGGACAGCAGCGCTTTGAATCGGCGGCGAAGCTGATCCAGTTCACGGGCCGTCAGCTCCAGAGCGTTGCGGATGCCCACATCGCGGATGTGGTGAAGCGAGGGAAGTCGGTGTATTTCGACGATGGCTTGCCGGAAAGCGTGTGGATTGGTCTCTTGCTGGAATGGCGTCCGAAACGCTGGCCGGTCGAAGGCGCGGGCGAACAAGCGAGGGCTTGCTCGTCATCGATGTCCTGAAACTTATCGACGAAATTGCGCAGCTCGCCTTCGTTGGCGGGAAACGGAATGCCCTCGACTAGGCGGCGCAGGAGAAATTCGGCTCGAAGCCGGAGATGCTCCTCGAATTCCGCGCCGGACCAGATCGCAACTTTAGGGACACCCAGTTTCGCGGCCGCCGCGCGAACCTCATCGCGACGCTGGGCGGAGACACTGCCGCGGCAAACGAACTTGAAGGCGTCAGGTTTGCCGGTTACTGCGTTCACCGCCGCGGCCATATCCTTCTCCGCCTTCGCGTGGGTCAGGCTGCCGCGATTGACGCATTGAATGACAGTGCGCTCGTCCGGTTGGTCGTCGAACGGACGTGTGCCGATGATGTCACGCCCTTGGTCACTGCCCGTCAGTCCAGCCATCGCAAAGGTGGTAGGCGAACACGAGGCGTTCGAACTCGGTGCCGCTGAAATCCTCGAAGTGAATCGGCCCGACCGTCCGAGCTATCGTCACCTGCCTACCTCCTGACTTCCAGAGCTACGGAGCGGGTTGATGATCTGAATGTCCTCGAAGTCCTCTTCATTATCGGTCACGACGACGCACTGGTTGGCTTCGGCTACAGCGGCAATGATTGTGTCTAGCGCGCTTCGCGAACGGCCTTTGGCTTTGCCGTTGGCCATCAGCCGCGCCCACACGAGGCCAGCTTTCTCGTCGAACGACAGGACGCGGCCAGCGAACAGCGCTTGAGGACCTTCGGGGCCCGCGAACCAAGTTTCAAGGCTATTGCGCTTCTTACCCTTTGGTTTCTCTAAGATGCCTCGGCGGATTTCGGCGACGGTAAGCGAAGCAATGAAGAGGTCGTCGTCCTTCTGAGCACCCATCCAAGCCAGAAGCGAGTCCGACGGCTCCGGCTTTACGATGTTGCTGATGATATTGGTATCAAGGAGGTAGCGCGTCACAGATCGACTTTACGCCCCTCTTCTCGCGGGCGGCTGAGGCCGAGATCTGCGCCGACCATAGGTGAGCGACGCAGCGCGGCGAGAATCCCCCCCGCTTTTGGAGGCTCACCCGCCACTGCCTGCCGTATGGTCCGGCGAAGCTGCCCGGCTTCCGGACCGTCCTCCGTCAATTTCCGGGCAAGGGATCGAAGCAGATCGCGGTCGGCATCGAGCGCCTGGATCTCGAACCGCGCGATGCCACGCTTAGTCAGGCGGGAACGATAATTCTCGAGGGCTCTCTTCTGCGCACTGTTGCTCATCGCGTCCCTCCGTGCTATATCCAGATATATAACCGTACTTTCTTTGGAGTGCAAGGCTGGTGGAATTGTTATCGGTCTCGCCAAATGAAGATGGCCCCTCAAAGGCATGGGTGCCGCGGGGGGTGCCACCATGACAAGACGCCCCTTCCAAGGGGGCGATCACAAAAATATTATGGCTACGACGACGGTCGACCCGCGTCCCGCCGCTGCGCTGCCACCCGCCAGAATCCGCTCCAATTCGTTTGCCTTGCCGACGCGCTGTTGCTGGGCATCATGGTCGCGAAGCGGGGTATTCCGCGCTAGGACAAGGACGCGATCGTGGCGCGACCGAGACGTACAACAGCCGAACGGCTTCTTGTGGTCGCCGACGCGACCCGCGAACCGGTTACGCTTGCGTCATCAAAACCCGATCCACGCCTCGTCAATCTGGTCCGACTGCGGGCGCGACAGGCCGCGCGGAACTTCGTTCGAGCCAAAACTGATAGCCGGACGCGGGACCACCTTCCGGAGTAAGGAGGTCGCCTCGTGAAGGTCGCGCTCTACGCCCGCCACTCATCAGACAATCAGCGAGACGCTTCAATCGAGGATCAGTTGCGGCTGTGCCGCCTGCACGCCGAGAAGCAAGGCTGGACGGTCGTCGATAGCTATACCGATCGCGCAATCTCTGGCGCGTCGCTGTTGCGTCCCGGCATTCAGGAACTGATCAGCGTGCGATGCGCGGCAAATTCGTCGTCGTGCTCGCAGAGGCGATGGATCGTCTGAGCCGCGATCAGGAGGATATCGCTGGACTGTTCAAGCGTAATGGCTTTCGGCGGTGTGCGTATCGTTACGCTGTCGGAGGGTGACGTGACGCATCTGCACGTCGGTCTCCAGGGCACGATGAACGCCCTCTTCCTGAAGGATCTCGCCGACAAGACGCGCCGCGGGCTGCGCGGCCGCGTCTCGGATGGCAAGTCCGGTGGTGGGCTCTGCTTTGGGTATGAATTGGGCCGAGCGCATTGCGACCTCGGAGAGATAGGGCCTCGACTCACTTTCACCATCGAGCCCGAAGATGAAAACGCCTCGCAGCCGATCCGCGTCAAAGTCGAGATAGCCACACGAGAGCGCATTGCTTATGACGGAGCAAAGTCGTTTTCGTTCGAGATTAAGAATCCCTGGTTCAATGACAAGGCGGACATTGCATCATTCAGCCGGGAGGAAATCCTTGCAACGAAGCTCCGCGCGCTTCTCCAACGCGACAAGGGCCGGGACCTCGTCGACCTTGCGAAAGCTGTTGCGTTGTTCGACGGATTGGACGCAGCACGCATCGTGGAGCTGTTTGGCAAATATCTAGGTGCTTCCAGCCAAGCCATTTCTCGCGCCGAGGCCGAGGAGCGTGTGGGCGAAGCTGGAAGATCCATCGTTTTTGGCAGATGTGCGCCCGCTACTTGCCGCGGATGACGCCGAGGATTTTGATGCCGAAGCCGAGCGGGCCGCGTTCGTTACTGTCTTTAGCGAGTTCGTAAAACGCATCCCCGGTCACGCCTGGGCGGAGACGCCCGCCATGGCGAAGAAGTTCGAAATACCTGAGCTGGCCAGCACCTGACCCAATGACTCGCCCCAGTGCATCAATCGCCTTTACTGCTCCGGCCACCTACGAACTTCATCGTTAGGCTGGAAGGCGTTTCAGCAGTTGTGCGTTTCAATGGTATCCGAAGTCTGGGGCCAAACCGTTCAGGGTTTCTTTGACTCGCACGACGGTGGCCGCGACGGAGCTTTCTACGGCACCTGGACTTCGAGCAAGGGTGAGACATTCACCGGTAACTTTACGGTCCAGTGCAAATTCCCCTATCCCGGAGCCGTCACTGCCGACCTCCGTCGCGCTTCGCCGAGCGAGCCTTTGCGACTTGGCGCAAGATCTCCACGACAAACACAATGGCCGAATCTCGAACCTTTGAGAATCGCCTCCTTCAGCTCGGCGGTCGATTAAGTTGAGGCTGCCCGCGCAGCGCCTCATGATGACGTCGGGTCGGGCGCCTCAACGTCGGCAGCGGAGTGCGGCCAAGGAGCATCGGGCAACAACTTCCAAATGGTATGCGGATCGATTGATCTGGCGGCCGGGCCCAGCCAACCAAGCTCGCCGCGACGGCGATGGGGGCTTGAAATTGACGTAGCGTCAGGTTGTACAGTCTAACTCATACATGCACCATCGCTCTGAGCCTCATAGTTACATGGAGAGGCTTCAACGTCTCAAGACGTCAGGTGCATGCGAGTATGTGGCTGTGCCGGCACCACCCGGTTGGCGAATGTGAGGGCATGGAACTGAAGAAGAGAAAGCAGGATTTGCAGTGCAAGTATCAAATCCCGGGTGTCTTCCATGGGCAATGGGGCCGTCCCAATTTCAGTTCCGATGTTCTGCATGCGAGCTTGTCCGCAGGAGCGCGAACGCGCTTGCTGTCTGATGCGGCGCGTATTCTTCTTTCGTTTTCCGGGATTGTATTGAGGTTTGGCGAGTGGTCACCTGCCGCCCCGGACGCCGCAGGGCTCTTCGGCAGCCAAGGTTGGGCTGGTGCGAGTCATGAACGAGCCTGGAGCGGCGCGCGATGGCTGTCCTCCGATTCATGTTGGCCTTGACCGTTAATTTTTGAATCTTGAGCCTCTGTGGTCAGTGCACCGGAGCGTGGCTCCTGCAGCTATTAAGAGTCATCTCATCCAGGGAGAAGAGTGGTATGGAAGCGGGTTATAACGATCCGAACTATTGGATGCGCTGGTACGCAGAGCAGCAGGAGCTGCAGCGTGCGCGGCAAGAGGCCGACCTCGAGCCTGCGGATCAAGCTGGCTTTGAGCAGCAGTTGGGTGAGCTACAGCTCCGCTCCCCCGAGGAGAGTTCGCCTGAGGTTAGTTCCCCCGACAGTCCAGCCGCCGCGCGGTCGCATGAAAATGTTCAGCGCACGGACGTTGGTGGTTCGATGCGAATGCCGCCAAGGTCTAACCTGCGGGACAGTTCGTTCAACAGCACGCGTTACAGTGTCGATGTTCCGCCCGTTAGCTCGGCTGCAAACGATTACCGGTCTGACCTGCGGGGCAGTCCAATCAGGAGCATGCGCTACGCAGCGCCCTCGGAAGCACAATCTACGGCCCGGACGAAGGACAATAAGCCCCGTGGACTGTTCTCTCGGGTCAAATCAGGGCTCGGTAAGGTCTTTGGAGGGGACCGCCGGGAAAAGTCGTACGGCGGCTCGTCCTCCGACGCGGTCTATTCAGAGCTTCGTATGGATTTCGCGAAGCGCAGTCGTCCGTCGGAGGGGGACCTGAGGCAGGAAGAGGAATCTGTGGTCAACACAGAGGTTCGTGGGCGTCGCGCCGAGCGCGATGGCTTCGAGCCCCATGCCGAGGACGCGGTGCTTATCTACGCCTTCACCACTGCAGCCCGGACTGTGGGTATGCCCGCCGGCACCATCAGTGGATCGAGAGCTAATCTGCGCCATCTAAGCGGCTGGCTGCGCGAAAACAATCGGGCCCCCATAGCCGGCCGGCTCGACCAGCATTCTTCCGGCCATGGTTCTTTTGTCACGGATGTGCGGGACTATCTTAGGGCTGGTGGCCGCTCGGCTGTCGTTGGACAACTGAACAGGTTCGCGCCGGGGAGCCTCCCGCCGCTGGCCGAACTAGGCCTGGACCTCGCTGACGAAGATGCGGACCTCCTGGCAAGGTTTCGGGCCACCGGGCAGGGCGAGAGCTCATACGCAACGGTCAGGCCCTACTACCGCCTTAGGGACTTGGCTCGATGGCTCCATATCAACAACAAGTCCCCTTTGGCTTCTCAGTTGCGAGACGATAAGTTAGCCCCCGACCTTGAGGAGTACAGGAGTTCCGGTAAGGATCCTGAGAACCGCCTCAGGTCGGCTCTGAATCATCTCCAGCAGCTCGCGTCTGCGGATGAAGCCGGACCTGCCCCCCTTATCCCCGCACGCCACGCCCGGGTTCCTTATCCCGAAGATGCCCCCCTCATCGATGGCGCGTTGAAGCAAGCCCTGGACGGAGCCTCAACGACGCGACAGAGGAAGGATCACCAGAACCGGGCTTCCCGTTTTCGCGATTTCAGCGCTTGGCTCCGAACCCAGAACAAGCAGAGCATAGCTGGCCGACTGAACGGCACTCCGCAGGACGATGCACTGCTGCAGAAAGATCTGGCGGCGTTCAGGCGAGACGGGGGTAAAGTATACGGTCCCGATATCTCGCATCTTCAGGACTACTTACACGACGTCCAGGCGGACCAAGCGGGTATGCAGCCCGAGGCGTCCGCCGCTCAAGACACTGGACAGCCCGGCTCGCCGCAGCAGCTTCCCGCAACGCCGGCCACGCCAAGCGCGGGAGCATGGAATTGGCTCAGCGAGCAGTTCCACGGACCCGCCTCACCAGTGCCGGTGCCACATTGGGCCCCGCAGCCCAATCTACCGCTCGGACATCCTGCGACTCCAGCCAGCCCGAGCCAGGGAGCCTGGGATTGGCAGGGGCAACAGATGCAAGAACCGGCGTCACCATCGCCCGTGACGGCTCCGTGGGACTACTTACACGTCGTGCAGGCGGACCAAGCGGGTATGCAGCCGGTGGCGTCCGCCGCTCAAGACACTCGACAGCCCGGCTCGCCGGAGCAGCTTCCCGCAATGCCGGCCACGCCCAGCGCGGGAGCATGGAATTGGCTCAGCGAGCAGTTCCACGGACCCGCCTCATCCGTGCCGGTGCCACATTGGGTCCCGCAGCCCAATTCACCGCTCGGCCTTCCTGCGACTCCAGCAGCCCCGAGCCAGGGAGCCTGGGATTGGCTCGGGCAACAGATGCAAGAACCGGCGTCACCATCGTCCGTGAGGGCTCCGTCGTCAAACATCTACGGCGGCCGCGATTCGCTGCTTAATCCGCCCACGCCGTACGACTTGCGTGACGACGCGCGCTCAGCGGCCGCGCCTCAATTTGCCGGAGTGCCGTCGTTTGCCGGACCGTCAGGGCCAGCTCAGGAACTGCGAGATATCGGGGCGATCGTTGGACCGGACTGGCGCCACGGCTCCCAAGCGGCCTCCGACGTGTTGGTTGACGTGTTGGAAAACATCAATCTGCTGCCAAGCCCGTTTGGACCAAGTCAGTTTACGATCAACGGTGAGCGCTATTCGGCAGCGTTCACACCAGGGGGGCGGCGAGATGTCTTCCTGATCCATCATCCGCACGCGCACCAGTCAAATGAACCCGGGCCATCCCAGCCGATCCATCAGCCCTCGCTAATCGTTGGAGCCGAGCCCCGTGAGGCTGTGGTGGATCTTGGGCCTCTGATCCGGGGCGGATGGGAGCACCGCGAACGATTCCTTCCGCCTTACCTAGTTCCCGCCCTGGAGAGCCACCGCATCATGCCGGAGGTCGGGCGGCCAACGCATTTCGACATTCACGGGGTGCCTTACAGGGCCGAGCTGGTAGAAAGCGAGGGGCGCCAGCGCGTTCGCATATATCCTCAATTTGGCTGAAAAGCTCGGATGATTGACACGCAAGAGCTCTGCGAGCCATCGCAGGGCATCGTCAGCTTAATCGACCGCCGAGCCGAACGGAGGCGATTCTCAAACGTCCATGATCTGGTCGCAACGGTACTCCCTCTATATCTCTACGGGATCGGCATCGATGTAAGGTGAGGATGGGAGTCGACTCGGTGTAGAGCTGGGAAAGCCTCGAATGGTCCAGTGATGTTCCGAGGTCGACTACGCTTGAGTTCAGCCTATTCGAGGCTGACATCTCGAAAAATCACGGTTTGTCACACCCCTGCGCAGATCAATGATAGCGCCGCTCAACCAACGCCAAGCCGGAGCGAACTATCCCGATAATTGAACAGACCTTCAGTCCCGTGCTACAGGCAATTCGCGGCGCGCATATTAACGGCTTGTCGAACATTGAGGTCGAAGGGCTCGGGCATTTCAATGATCTGCGAACGCGAGGAATGATGCGCAGGCTCGAGCAGCACGACGCCGGTGGCCCTCGATTGGGCTCAAATTATGCGATGCACATGCAGCAGTGCTGGCCGAGAGCCATATAAGTATCCATACTTGGCCTGAGAATGTTTCGCAGCGCTGGAGAGTTCATGTGCGGGGCATGCTACATGCGATGCGCGTATTCCAAATGGCGCGCTCCCCACAAATCGATCAGCAGGTGAGTGCCGTGGGACCGCAGGTCGTGGATCATCAGAGCAGTCTCGGTAAGAGCGATGCAGAGGCTGAAACGGGCGATAGGTGCCGTCGCAACCTTATCCTGTGAACTTATCAAAATACAACTATAGAAGTGATCGTCGTATGGTCATCATGTGGACACGGTTACAATCATTGGTAGTGACGGTTTTGTGCCAAGAGTTCGCGAAAGCGACCGGTAGCAATAAGCTGACGGCAAGTGCGGAATTCGAGGCGGTCGTCGATACCGGCAAGATTTCGCCGGCGCCCTTTCTCGTTGGATCTAAGCATCAATCGCATCTCCAGCTTTGCGTTAGCTCCGCAAGCGCGAGTGGAATTCATGCGCAAACAAACGCGATCGCGCCCTTGGGAAGCCGCTCCTTCGGAACGGCGGGATGATCTCCCAATGCTCCGCCGACCCCGTTAATTACCCGGGTCGCGCTTCGCGCTTGCCCCGGCTCTTTCCTGTCTGGCGCTTCGCGCAAAGTGACAGGAAAGGTCTTGCGGAATGAAAAAGCCCTCGCGGCACATCATGGATGAAATTGCTCGGCTTCAGGAGCAGCTGAAGCAGGCTGAAACGCGGGAGGCCGAGCGCATCGGCCGCATCGCACTGAGAGCCGGGTTGGGACGTGAGGAACCCGCCACTGCGAAGCGAGCGACAACACCGATCTCGAAAGCAGCGTCGTTGCAGCGATACGACACTAACGTGCGGCGCTCGAAGTGGCGGAAAACCTGGAACGAGAGGGCACGTGCGCGCATCGAGCGCTGACGTGCACGCTGCTCGATTTGGAGCGTGCTCTGCGAGACGAAGCGGACCGCATCTCAACAACAACCTGTTTGAGACCGGCTCCGCAGCGGTTGCGCGGTCGGATAAAACGGCCCTGGTCGAGGCGAGTGCGAGATTGGATTCCGCCCGTCGAACCTTAGCTGCTCTGGAACGGCAGTTGGGATATCTTCCAAAAGTCTCGAGGGGAGCAAGTGAGGTTAGGTAAGAGTTTCGCACGATCGGAAGGTTTCACGATCATTTCAGAGCGGCGGCGGCAACGCTCTGACGGGCTCGCGTCTCAGCCAAAATGCCGGCGCCGGAAACAAGCCCCTCTCTGCGCCCTCGTGTTTGGGCCGCCGAGGCACAGTGCGCGAATCGGGACCTTGCCGGATCCCAAGCCTTCCAATGCACCATCCAAGCGCCTTCCCGCCGCTTCGCCGCGTCCACCTATGCAGGGATAGGCCTCGACGCACTGGCTCGATCGTCCTGTCGAGCGTGCGCAACTTCTGATGACGCTGACCAGCGCGAGTCCTGGTTGAGTTTCCTCTTGTGACTCGGCGTGGAAACGGCTTTGCTGCGTCTCGATTTTCGGCACGGCTGCGATCGCCTGAAAGAGCTCTAAAACGGTTCGACGATAGGCAGGCGCTTGAGGCCAGCGTTAAACGCATTGTCGGAAAAGTGGAAGCCGTGCCGGTACACCCCCTGATCAAAACAGACGTCATGCGCCAATCAAAGCGCCGCAGAGCTGCGCTTACGATCAACGTCGAACCGATGCGTTCGAACCACCGATCTCATTGGTGGCGCCTGCTCCGGTGCGATCGATGACCCAGGTCACCATATAGCCCTTGGCCTGCTCGGCCTGCACCTGCCGGAGGGCCTCAGAGTAGGTTAGTAACGGCTCCTGCGCCGGGTAAACGGCGCGGTCGGTCGGAGTGACGAAGTGATGGCAGCACACGCGATAGTCTTTAGCCTCGTACATCGGCTGCCAGCTCCGACGCGATTCAATGAGCTTCTCGATCAGTTCAGATTGCGGTCTCGGTTTTGCCACGAGACAGTAGGGTTCAAATCGGGCCGTGGAGCCACCACATCATCGCCACAGTCCGAAGACACCCGCCTGGTGCGATTGATGGCGAGAGAATGAATCGTTTGGCTCTGATCGATTCATAGAAAGCACTGGACCTCGCTTCCACAGGAAGCGAGAATTCACGTATGCCAAACCTCATCCTAGGGCCACTTCACCTTCGCCGCTTCGACGCCACCCGCAACATGCGGCGGTTTTACTTGCTTTCGATCCAGCCGACCTTGTTCGGCGGGGTCTCACTGATCCGCAACTGGGGCCCGATTGGCACGAGCGGGCAGGTCTTGATGCGAGCCTTCGAGGACAGCGCGGGAGCGGGCGAAGCATTCGGACGGCTGGAGCGCACCAAGCGCAGGCGCGGATATGCCTCTGCTGAGGAGAAAGTCTGAGGTTTCGTCAGTTTTCCGGGGATTACGGATCCACTTACGATGTCTGGAACGTGAACTGACAGAAACCGTTGAGCCGGAGGGGACGACTTGAAACGCTTCATGATACGCTCGCGTCGCTGCGTCGGCTGATGAGAATTCTCAGCCCGATTGTTGAGAGCTTTGTGCTGGCGATGTTCAACGTAAAAGGCCATCTTCGCCCCCACAGCGCCGTACGAACGCTTGTCCGTGATCGTCACGCCGGCGGCGTGCCGGCGGATTTCAAGAGCTTCTTCATGAGCCGCTGAGCACCGCGCGAGTCTCTTCGGCGCTGGATCAAGACGTCCGGAACGAAGCCATTCTGGTCAACAGCGCGCCAGAGCCAATGTTGTTCGCCCGGGATCGAGATAACGATCTCGTCCAGATGCCATTTGTCACGGCGAGCGGCAGCGCGCTGGCGAATCCGATCGGAGAACGCCACGCCGAATTTGGGTCCCCACTGGCGCCCAGTTTCATAGTTCACGCGTGCTTGGCACGAGCGAGCCTTTTCGACTTGGCGCGACATCTCCATGACAAGCGCTATCGCCGACTCTCGAACCTTTGAGAATCGCCTCCTTCAGTTCAGCGGTCAGTTAAGTTGACGATGCCGTGGCTCGACATTCGGTATGGCACAGCGATTGCTCCAATGAAAACAAAAGCGCTCCGGAAGCTGAGCACGGCGAGCCGGTGTCGGACGCCGTTACGCAACATAGCCATCAGCGGGCGGAACCCAGGTCCAGCCGGTTGATATCAGGAATCTGTTGATCGGCCACGTCTTCTTTTTGTCGTGCCACGTAACTCTGACAGGTAGACAGAGATTTTGGAACCCACATTATGCCCGCGGAGTCGGATATTAAATGTGCGAATGCAAACATTCGAACAAGCACCGTCTGGACAATTGTGCTCGGCTTTGCCGCCGATCCATTGATGCGGTGGAGTTGGCCTGACGCAAGCCAATATCTTCGGAGCATGCCTCGGTTCGTTAACGCCTCTGGTGGACCAGCATTCGAGCACGGCACAGCATACGTCACGGGAGGAATCCGCGCCGCAGCCCTGTGGCTGCCGCCTGGCGTGCAGCAAGACGAGTCCGCGTTAGACGAACTAATGGCGCAGTCCCTGAACCCAGAGATCACCGGAGATATGGCGCTCCTGCGGCAGGAAATGGCTGAACATCATCCGCCCGAGCCGCATTGGTACCTGCCTCTCATCGCGGCCGATCCGAACTGGGTCGGGCAAGGACTTGGTACATTGCTGATGAAATACGCTCTTCAACGATGCGATCAGCAGGGCATTACCGCCTATCTGGAAAGCTCGAATCCCGAGCACATTCCCTTTTACCAAAACCACGGCTTCGAGGTCATTGGCAAAATACAACATGGTTCTTCGCCGCCGCTCACGCCAATGTTGCGAGCAGCCAAATAAAGCGAAATTCAAAGCCTGTGTTCGCATTGGCTCACGAGGGCCGCTTTTCAGCACTGCTTACGTGTTGTCTGCGGCGGCGCTGATTTCGCTAGCAAGCATTGGGGCGACTTGGGCTCGCGGCGATGCTCCATCATGTCGGGAAAGCTACCATTCCGCTGACGCTGTTCGACAAGCCTGGTCGCCTAAATGAGAAAGACAGCAGGCTGATCGAGACACATCTGGTCAACGGCTTGGGAGCGCTCAGGATGATCTTGAGGCAGCCCCACAGAGCAATGAAAAATATCCCTGCGGGACTCTTGCGAAGTCTCATTGTTCCAGGCCGCGCTCTGCGAGCAGCCGGTGCATGACCTCGCCTTTGATCTCGCCTGCGATTTGGTTTCGGACTTGGGCTCCGAGCACCCGCTCGGCATCGACGTCGCCTACCAGACCATGTTCGGCCAGTCGCCGATCCAGACAGCTTTGAAACTCTTCGCCCATGGCTTCGACGAGCCGGTCCTGCATCGCTGCATGTTCGTCCGGTGCGATGCGCCTCAGCACCGTCTCCCAAGGTTGCCAGCGGGTTGCCATATAGTCGGTGAATTGGGTCGCTTCCCGCGCCCGGACCAGGTCCAGCGCCTCCGTCGCATCATCCTCGCTTACACGAGAGACCGCCAGGTATTGCATGTTAGGGGCGAGGTGACTCAGCTCGAGCGGCTCGCGCAGCCGATGTTGATAGGCCAGGTAGACTTCGATCTCGTCTAGGTCCGGGTAGACGCTGAGGAGCGAGTTGACCCTGTCGCGCGCGATCTCGTCAAGCGCCTCCAAGCGGAACGCAACACGGCCGCGCTGGATCAGTTCGCAAAGACGATCGTCATAGACGCCGTCCTCGACGTCAGCGTTGAGGCGCGCGGTCTGCATACCGTTCCAGTGCAAGGTAACTCGATCCTCGCAGCTCAGGTTGGCCTCGGATGCCTGCGCAAAAAACTGCTCGCGCAATCTCGGATTGGCCGCCGACTGCCGCAGATCATCAGCCACTCTCTGCCGAAACTCGTCATTGCCGTAATTCACGGTTCCTCGTAGCCTCTCCAGGAACTGCGCGTAGTCCTGGGCGCCTGGCTCATCCGCAAAGTGCTGCCATTCGGCCAGCGTCGCCGGGTCGTCTGCGAGCCAGTGCGCGGCAGCCTCATATAGAGATTGCTGCGCAAGCTGCGGTGGCGCTTCAGCCGCCGCCAGATTAGCGAGGACGTCGTCCGGCAGCGGGTTATCCCCGAACTCGAGGTTCTCCAAATGCGGGTAGCTGAAACTAAGATTCGGTACCAGACCCTCAAGAAGATCCTCAGGCAGGCTGGTCAGCCGGTTACCGCTGAGATTGAGCGATTGGAGCGTGCTCGGAAGGGGGGCAGGGAGGTTGGCCAATTGATTGCTGCTGACATCGAGTTCAATGAGCCCCGATGGGAGGGAGTTGGGGAGATCGGTCAGCTGATTGCCACTAACCGCGAGCGAGGTGAGCCTGTTCGGGAGCGCGTCCGGCAGGCTAGTTAGTCGGTTGTCGCTTGCGTTCAGGATCTCGAGCCCAGCCGGAAGGTTGGCCGGCAGACTGATCAAGCCGTTATCGGCCACCTCCAGCCGAGAGAGGGTCGCCGGAAGAGCTTCCGGCAAACTGGTCAACCGGTTATGGCTAATGAGAAGATGCTGAAGACCGGGTGGGAAGCTAGCGGGCAGGCTGCTTAGCTCGTTGTGCCTGGCGCGCAGTTCCAGCAATCTTGGCGGCAGGGCGGCGGGCAAAGCGGTCAGGGAGAGGGAGGACAAATCCAGCGAGTGCGAGCCCGTGTTGTCCGCCCCCCTAATTCGTGTGCGCCCCTGTCGCCGATTCTCGGCTTCGCCCTGCCCCTCTTCGGTAACCCAGTTGTCCAGGATCTGCGCGCGCGCGGAGGCCGGGGTCCGATATCCTGTCATGGCTTCGACCAAATCCGCCACGGCTCGGCTGAAGCCGCTGAGGTAACTTTCCTGCTCCCCCGCCTCAGAAGCGGCCGAGGAAGAACCTGCACTCCACTGTGCCTGTCCTGTGTTCATCAATTTCTCCATCGTCAGAACAAGAATACCCCCGCTTCTCCAGGTCGCGAAGCAGGCGGGTTGTCATGATCATTCGAGAGCCAGCGCACGTGCGCTGCGGCTCCCGCCCGACTCGAGCCGGCACAGGGTCACACACGGCAAACTGATCGATACTGCTGCGAGGCTTCCTGCCATTTCGTTGACCAGATAAGTCCCGGAGAACTGTCAACGTGGCAGCGTTCTGCCCTTAGCAGGCCTACCTGTCGATCAGCTGACGAGTGTCGCTGCAGCGCGTGGGGAGACTCGTCATCCAGACAACACGATAGTTGAAGGTGAACGCGGGCAGGATGAACTTCTCGCCGATGCAGGTCGTCGTGATGAGATAATCCGAGGCGCATGGGGAGGTGGCGCGTTCCGATGATAGTCAATTGGGTACCTGCCGGAATCTAGGCTCTGACCAACGTTTGATCAGTTGACGAGTGTCGCTGCAGCCCCAGGTCGCTCGGTTGCCAGAGGTGATCGAAGCAAGCCGGTTTGAGGTTGAACCGGTCAAGCTTCGCAAAGACCAGCTTGGCACGGATTGCCTTGGCATAGGACACCGCCAGCGCTTTGGCGTTCGGAGCGCCTGCCACTTTTCGTTGCCACGTACTCGGCCGAAGGCTCCACTGGCCGCGGTTGAGATGAGGCGCCAGCCGCGCTGGGCTCTATGCCTAAGGCGCTCCTGCCTTGGTTATCCGCGGTAACGTGGAGGCGGAAGAAAAATCGCCCTCAGCCATCATCGAGTCAGTGCTCCGACAGATATGCCGGCTTCGATGCCATCGTTGCCCCTTTTCCGGCGATAGCTCTTGTCAGCTTATCGAAAGCTAAGTGTCTTAGGCCTACAACGTATCGTCGTGGACTGAGCCTGCTCAGTCTCGTAAGGAGGTTCAATGGATCGTTTTCAGGCAGAACAGATTCAGCGCGGCGATGTGATCCCTTCCGGGTCCTCCGAACAAGAGGACCCGGGAAGCGGGGCTACGGCGCAGTGGGACGGAGTCGTAACAGGCTATGCAGCAAACTCGGCGGATTCAGCCCATGCGGAGGGAGACGAGAACGAGGTGCTTGAGCATTGGGCTGCAGAACCGGAGGTGGGTCCGCTCGAGGATCGTGAAGAGGCGGTAAGGCGACTGAATGCTCGGGGTGAGGCCACAAGAGTGGATCTCGAGTCGCTGTCTCTTACTAGCCTGCCTAGACTTCCGACAGGTATCGTCGTGCTCGATGTGCCCTTCAATCGGCTTACCACTCTGCCCGATAGCCTTCCTGCTTCGCTCCAGCGTCTCGACGTTAGGGGCAATCAGCTGACCGGCCTGCCCGCGCTTCCGACCGAGCTCAGAGGCCTCGACGCGAGTTCCAACCGGCTGAGAAGCTTGCCTGGGGCCCTACCAGCTGCGCTCCAGTTTCTCGACCTCAGCCACAATCAGTTGCCGAATCTGCCCGAGGTCCTCCCTGCTTCGCTGCGGTTTCTCCACGCCGGCCACAATCAGTTGACGAGTCTGCCGGAGGTCCTTCCTGCCACGCTCCAGTTTCTCGACCTCAGCGAAAACCGATTGACGGGACTGCCGGAGACCCTCCCTGCTTCGCTCCAGTTTCTCGATGTCAGCGAAAACCAGTTGACCAGTCTGCCCGAGGACCTGCTGACGCAGCTGGGCGCTGGTACCAGCATAGTTCTGACTGAAAATCCGCTGCCCGAGCAGGTGCTGACGAACCTGGATACAGTCTTAAGCGCCGAGGGCTATGTCGGTCCGGCCGTCCACCTTTCGCGCGAGGACGAAAGTGAACTGTCCGGGACAGACGATGGACAGGCCGATGCTCTCACTGAAACGGTCGCAGACTGGCTCAGGGGCAATCCAAAGGAGGGCGATCGAGAGGTGCTGGCCGCTTGGCAAAGCAGTGCAGAAGAGCGGGGCGCCCGGGAGTACGCGCTTTTTCTCGGCAAGCTGTTCGACTCCGTCAACTCTAGCAATGAAGAATTCCGGCAGTCGGTGGCCAATGATCTGCGACAGGCGGCAAAAAACCCGCAATTGCGTGCGCAGTACTTTCAACTGGCCCTGGACGCCAACCACGGCTGTGAGGATCGCAGAACTTTGACTTGGAACGGCATGCAAACCGCACGCCTTATCGCAGACGTCGAGAACGGCGTCTATGACAACAAGGCACGGCTTCCCGATCTCGTCGATCTGGGGCGCGTCATGTTCCGCCTGGACGCGCTGGAGGGGATTGCGCGGGAGAAGGCTCTCTCGCTGGGCTCGCTCTACAACACCGAAGACATCGACGCCATTGAGGTCTTTCTTGCTTATCAGGCCAAGCTGCGCGAGCGGCTGGGCCTGCAGCACATCGCGCCGGACATGCGCTTCTTTGAGGTCTCCCACGTCACCGACGCTGACGTCGACATTGCGGAAGTATCCGTGCGGAACAAGGAGGCGGCGGAATTCGCCGACTATTTGGCGACGGACTGGCAACCTTGGGACGATGTGGTGCGCCGCATTGCACCTGAAGACCATGCTACGATGCAGGACCAACTCATCGATGCAATGGGTGATGAGTTCGACAGCCGGCTGACGCAAGAGCTCGCCAACAAGGGCCTAAGCGGCGCTGAATCCGACCTCGTTGACGATGCCAAGCGTGAGTTAGGACCCGGGATCCGCAAGGAAATCGCCCGCGAGATCAAGGGCGCTCTAAGAGACAAGGTGTTCAATGATCACGGCCTCAACCTGTGAAGCCGCCTTTGCTGCAGGAGGCTGTTAATTCCCGCTGCGTTTCCCTCTCGTGCGCCGGTTGGTGGCCGAGAACCTTCGCGTGATGCGCAGCGAGTGCGCGGAGCGCCGATCTAGAAACCGGCATGGCTCGACTCATGCAGCGGGTGTTTTCCCCAAGCGACGATGGCCAATCTGGCGATCATGGGGATCTCGTCGGCTGCTATCGAGGGCCGCATGGATGCGGGCGAATTGACGGAAGAGCCGATACATGCGTTTGTACGGCTTCAGAGTCGGCATGGAAGAACGTCAGATTCCACCGTACTTGCACGCGCGTATTGGCTAATTGAGGATACGGCTGCTTGCTGAGCTACGAGGAGCCTGACTATCACCGGCCGGACAACGATAGCCCTGAAGCATCAGCCCACTTCGTTCTTCGGAGATCTGCGCAGGGCGCCGAAACAAGCAAATCAGCCGTTCTCGACCGATGACGACGGCGCTGACGTGACAGTCCGTGGAGCTTTCCGATGCCGATGCGCCAAAGCGGACAAGATGAACTGCGAGCTGGAGCATGTGGGGATAGCCCACCGATGAGATCGTCGCACCGGACGGCCCGTGGCTGTCAGTTTAGAAAGCTAACGAACTGCAGGAATTCGCAGCGAGCAATCGAGACCGTAACGAGCTCATCTGAACATGCAGCAGCAAAGCCGGCGCTGCCACGCCGCACCCCCGCGGCTGTTGGGTTGCTGCACAAGACTTCCATCACAATCAGGCTCTCCTTCGGTCATTCCTCCGAGGATCGCCGTCGAAGCCCTTCACCGTGAACGTTGCTCTGTCTTCCATCCAGATGGTTTGTTGGCAGCCAATCTGTGGCGCCCCCGAAGAACACTCTCAGCGACCATCTCGCAGCTTCGCCATGTGTCAGTTGATGGGAGTGAGGCTCGCGGCCTGAGGGGTTAGCCCCGGCGCCGAAGGATCTATATTCGGCATAATAGCTGGTGCTCAACTTGTTGGTCTCGCCCGGAACCCATTCGCGCCAGCCTTCCGCAATCACCTGCGCATCTACCTTTGTCGACAGGAAGACCACTGTGGCGTAGGGACGCCAGGGGCGGCCAAGCGCGATATAGCGCGCGGCAGGGTCGGCACTTAGCCTGCAATGATCAAAAACATAGCCACTGTCCTCATCCGGCGCTGCCTTGCCCTGAGCGGTATAGATGACTGCTTGATTGGCGATACCGTGCAACTCACATTTACGGAACCAGGCCTTGGCGTTGCCAAATATGAAATCGACATGCCCTTCGATGTAGCAGTTCGAGAAGTATTGTCGTGACATTCGGCCGTTCGGTCCCTTGCCGGCAAACAACGTATCCTGGGCGCCAAGCAGGCGGACGCGCGTAACGACGTCCCTGTCTCCGGTAACGGACAGCGCTACCGCCTGCGAGGGTGGATTGGCCGGATTGAGGGCGTAGTCGTTCTGAATGGTCAGATTCTCGAGCCGAAAGTCATCGCCAGCTGCATCCAGCGTCGCCGAACGGGCCGTTCCTCCTACATCGATCGCGCCGTCGCCATACACAATGACCGTATCCTCCGGCTTGTTGCCAGTCCCTGCGAGATGAACACCGGATTTGGTGATTTTGACCTTCTCGCGATAGATGCCCGCCGCGATCCAGAGATCTCCGCCTTCTGCCGGCAATGCGTCGATGGCTTGCTGCACGGAGTGATAGTTTGCATTTCCGGCATGCGACACCAATAGGGGCTGAGCGTACGCTGCCGGGATGCAGAAGCAGCCGGCCAGAAGCGCAGCAGACGGCACAAAAATTCGCATGTGATTTTACACTTCGTTTCTCAGCGGGATAGCCGCCGCGCATCGACACGAGATTTTCATCGCCAAACCAGAACCTGCGTCACCTTGGCATTTCCGGCCCTGCAAAACCGTCGGCCAATTGCAACCAACTCGGGACGTGAGGCCGACCTTCGTCAACACCAGTAATCTTGGCCCCAGATGCGGAGCTCACCACCTGAGTTCGGCGCCGGGTGTAGTGCTTACCGATTGCCGTCGCGGAATGCCCTGGAACATACCTCCGATCCGCGCAGCAGCGGTTGTGTAGCTCGTCCGGGCAGCGGGGGCCACACGTCAGAGTGATTTGCGGTGACGTTCGCATGTTCAAGTTGCCAAGTCGCGGAATTGGCAAATCGGACATCTTCGAGTGTCACGTCCAGGGCATGCCGCCCGTCTACGCCGCGCATCAGCAGCACACCAGTGTCGCCATGCACATGACGCAGAACGATTTGCCGATAGACCGGAATCCTCGTGCCTTGAGCGCGCGGATCATATTTTGTATCGAAAGCTAGCGGCCACCGGTTGCCCCTCAGGCACACGTACTCATAAGTCACGCTCTCGACCAGACCGCCTCGACTAACATCGCTCTTGATGCGCAGGCCCGACGTCGTACCATCCAGCGTCAGATTACGCACCAATATGTCTCTGGCCCCGGAATTCACCTCGCTGCCGATCGACATGCCATGCCCCCAGCCGAAATAATTATCAATGACCGAGATATGGCTGCTTGAGCCATTGTCGCCGGCCTTGATTGCGACGTTGTCGTCACCCGTACGGATCCAGCTGTGGGTGATGGTCACATCCTGACTGGCGCCAAGATCGATGCCATCGGTGTTGCGGGCATCCGCCGGCGAATCGATCGTGAGGGCCCAAAACGTGGCACCTTCAACCCGGTTCATCGCGACATGAAAATTGGCAGCGTTGCGCAAGGTGACACCAGAGAACGTGATATCCTGCGCATGATCGACCTGGATCAAGCGTGGGGCGTTCTGATTGCCGCCCTGGGCTTGGGCGCGGCGGGCTAGCTGCCACCAGGTTTCCGCGCCGCCGCCGATCAGTGCGCCGCCCTGACCATCGATGATGCCCTCTCCGTAGATACCGCCGCCGCGCGTTTTAGAAAAGCTGATGAATGGCCGGCAACCGTCGCCCTTTTCCGCAATGCGACCACATTGTCCGAGGCCCTTGTCGTAAGCGGCAGGTTCGGGGATGGCGATCAGTGTCGCACCGCGTCCGACCCATAAGGTCACGCCCGATTTCATCTCGAGTGGACCTGAGTGAAACTCGCCGCGCCCGAGATAAACTGCAGCGCCATCGGGGCAATGTTCAATGGCCTCCTGTAGGCTAACTGTATCGTTCTTGCCGGAAGGCACAGGGCGATCGCAGACCGTATCAGGTGCGACAGGTTCGGCGATAGTCCGGCGGTCTTGCGCTTTTGCGGCGGGGCCGACAACCATGGAGGCGAGTATGGACAATAGGGCCCAGTTGCGAAAACGCTTTGTCATTGACCTGCTCGTGCTTTTGTCACGCGCATCATTGTCGCGTGCCTTTTCTGGTATTGAGCGATGGCTTGATCGAGTCGCCGCGCGCGTCACTGGCGCGCACAAGATGACATTTATCCGACGCAGTAGACGCCTGGACTTGAGATCGCGCAGCAGCACCTTGCCTATGCGCGAAAAAGATGAAGCGTTCTGCGATAGTACGAAAATCCAACAACTTCGTAACGTCAGCCTGCTCACACTGATTGAGCTCCCAACCGGTCCCCGATTTCATTTGTGCAACTACAATTGCGCGTGAGTCCACGCAGCCTCTCGTCCAGGATCGGTGGGCAGTGAGTATTCGGGAAAGCTTTCGAGAAGCTGACGAGGCTACGGCCGGCACCGGATCGCATTCGCACCGGATGCCCTCTTCCTGGTGTCTCACGAATTTTTAGATGACTGCCGTTACCCGCCCTGTTCCGGAGTGATCGCTTGCGGGACATAGTCAGTGAGTTCCGTCATCATCCATGCGATGCCGGAGACATGGTCGGCTTCCGCGGTCAGCACCGCTCGGCACGTCGCCTGCCCCACGGCCATAGCGGACCATCGTGGTCATTGAACGCGCCCGCTCGCGCCCCCTCCATGGACGCCTAATCGGAAATTTCAACGACTTAAAGACGGACAAGACGACCGAACTGGCTGGAAGTGGAGAGCTCTTGACACTCGATTCAGGACATCTACGTGAGCAGCCCCGAAACAGGAGGCTCTAGCCAAAGACGCGGCGATACGTCCCCTATCTGGTGCTGCTCTGCGCGCATCCCTGGCGGACGCACCGCGATCAGCCAAAAAGCCGAGCCTATCGGCAAGGCCGCACCTAATTGTCCAGTTCGCCCGCCGGGTTCGCAACACCATGCGCCTCGAGATCTTCGCCAGGTCCGTCCCAAAACCTGTCGCCGTTAACGTGCGCGGCGGCAGCTTTCAGCGGTCCCATCGAGGCGAAAACGCCACGGCAGCATCCGGGTTAACAGGATTATCGAGGCTTCGCGATTTAGGCGGCCGTGCGTTGCGTATTGAATTGTTTGCCGCAGAGTTGCGCTGGCGTTCATCGATCGAGACCGCTCGACACTCAAGCCTCCGCTCCAGATCCGCCAATCCTGCCTTACATTCGGCGACAACCGATTGGGCGCGAAGCAGCTTGACCTTGAGCTCGTCCTGTTGCCTGAGTATTTTCTCAATATCCCAATCGTTCTGCATTAGCTCATTGACCATCTGCAAGCCCCGATGCAAGGCCGACACCTAGCTTCAAGAGCGCAGGCTCTGCAATGTCGCAGATGCCCCACCCCGAACCATGGGCTAATCCGATGCCAAACGATCGTCCTGAGGACGCCTTTACGCTGGCGTTCTTGCTGAGAACCACCATTCGTTGCGAGCCCCCAAGACAATCGGCTTCTGCCCGGCAAACCGGAGCGCGATCCCAAGATGGCAGAGTTCGCGAGGCAGGCGCCCGGTTTGGAAAGCGCATCGGGGGACCTCTGCCATCGATCAAGCGGGCATATTTCATCTCAATACTTCAACCGGATGCTGAACGAGCATCATAGTCACAGGTGGTTTCGTCCCATCTTCAAGCAACTGGCATGCCAATGCTGGTTGAGCGTTTTTATGAAGAAACGATGTCGGTTTGCCCGCAGCACGTAGTTGCGGGCGGTGCTGTTGTCGCGCTTGAAACAAATGACGTCCTGAGCGAGACAGCCAAAGCCGCAACCACGAGCGTCCGCGCGCATTTTCTAATGAAACTCTGGCAGGACTGGATCGAGTTCTTCCTGCTCGAGCGTCTTGGCTCCATCTTTCGCCAGGTACGCTGCCAGAGCTGCGATACCGGAGTCCGGTGGACATCGAGCGGGTGCGGATTTTTTGAACGGCACTTGTCCCAAACGCTCGGCAACTTCGACACTCATGAGGTGGGCACGGATCGGTCGGTCGACGGCGCGCTCGATGGTGTGGAAGATCCAGGTGCCGTCCGGATCGATGTCCGACCAATGAAAGATCGGCGTCTGTTCGGATACCAATCCTGCGATCGTCCGCAGCGCCTGCTGGGTGGCAAGCGAGGGGTACCCTCCGACATACATGGTCGTTCCTAATCGGCCGGGGTCCGCCTCGGCGATGTGCCGGTTGAAGCTTGCGAAATTTTCGATCGTTAGCACGTAGGCTGGCGGCTCCCGGAAGCGGACGCGATCTGCTTCCTTGGGAGTGATTCCGAGATACAGCGGAGAGATTCCGGAGAGGTCGGCTCCATCGAGGTCGATCTTGCCCGCGATCAGCAGCGGTGGCGCGAAGCGCTCAAGGCCGATTGCCCGGAGCGCCTCGCGTGGCCGCGCGCCGGGGGGAAACTCCAGGATGCCGCTCAGGAACCGCACGACCGCGCCTTCGATCCGTTCGAGCGTTTTGCTGTGCCCCACCGTTCGTCTCGAGAAGGTCTTGTAGTCGACGCCAAGATGTTTGTCGGCCAGGATGGCCTGGGCGAGAACGAACGCGTCGCGCAGTGTCTCGACATCGGACGAAGCGAACCCGTGCCACGTTTTCCCCCGCCCCCATACCTCGGCGACTTGGGAAGCGCTGTTCTTCAGAGAGTCGTGCATCGCCGCCCCGGCGACAAGCCGCACGGCGGCATCCTCCGCGATGCGCGACGCGGGGGTACGGCGGAGATATCGGTATAGGATCTCCGCCGAGGCCAGCCGCACATGTGCCACTTGGTCGCGCATGGGGCCGCGCCCCCAACCAAGGGAGACCGCGCCGGCGCTTTCGGCTTCCCTGATCTGTTTCAGGAAGGCGTCCGCCGCGACTACTGATGGGAAAGCGGGGTAGTCCGGGTGGGCGATCGGGCTTGCGGCCCCCGCCTCGAAGCGGTTGAGCAGGTCGTTCAGCAGGCCGATCGCATCCGTGAAACGCCGAGCCATGGCTACTCGGCGGCCAGACGGGTGGCGAGCTCATCTTCGGACATCAGGTCCGGATCGATGGCCATCAGCTCGCGCTTGGCCTTCTCTTTCAGTTCCACCACAGTGGCCCTGGACTGCTCGCCGATGCGGTCCACCTCCACGATGGTGTCCATGTGCTCGAGCACGGCGACGCGCTTCTCGAACGGCGCCGCGATCACGAACTGCAGGCCGAGGTTTTTGTAGAAGCTCATCATCTGCCGCTGGTTCTTACCGTCCATCTTGGAGAAGGCCTCATCGAACATGGCGAGCGCGAAACCGGCGGGCTTGCCGGCACGACGCTCCGCGCTGCCGTAGACGGCCGCCAGCGAAGCGCCGATGGCAACGTAGATAGGCACCTGCTGTTCGGCGCCAGACCCGGTGCCGCGCCGCTGCTCCCAGCGGGTCGAGCGGCCGGTGGCGACATCCTCCATGTGGATCTCGAAGGTGTAGAAGTTGCGGTAGTCCTCGAACTGGGTGAAATCCTTGTCGGGGTCCTCGAGCAGCGCCTCGAGTGCGACGATCGTATCCTTGTGCGGGAAGTCATCGGGCACGTCGCCCCGGAACAGCATATCGAGCGCCTCCGGAGAGGTTTTGGCGATTTCGATAATCTTCAGGATGGGCTGGAATTCCACCATCTGGGTGCGATGGAATGAATATCGCTCGTTATGGAAGGGATGTGCGTAGAGGCTACGGTTCAACGATTGCAGCTCCCGCTCCATCTTTCCGATCCGGGCCGTGAGCGCGTTGATGAACTCGCCGCGCAGCAGGGTGGACGCCTTCTCCGCCGCTTCCCGCGCCTGCCTTTCGTACTGGCGCAACTCGTTGGATTCGATATCCGAGATGAGCTGCTCCATCCATGGCTTCACCTCCTGCAGCGGCTCGCTTTCCGCGCCGACCTGCGAACTCATCCCGAACTGGTCGAAGTAATCGTAAAGAAGCTCGCGGACCCGTCGCTCGATCCGGGCGCGCTCGTTGTCGGACGCGTTCGCATCCTTCAAGGCCTTCTCGGCGATGGCCCGGTGTTTCTCCGCGAAGCCCTTTTGGGCTGCGGCATCGAGGCGGTCGCGGTAGACGGCCCTGCCTTTCGCGGTGGAGTAGAGTGGGAAGAACTTGCGGTATATCGACCGGGCGACCCTGAGGTTGAGTTCGGAGCCGGGCACGTTCTCGCCCTCTCCGAGCCTCCTCTCCGCCGACCTGACCTCGCCGTCATGCTCGCCGAACGCCTTCTGCTGTGTCTTTCTCTCCTCCAGCCTCTTCTCCTTCAGCTTTTGCTGCGCCCTCTTTTTGTCGCGAAGCCCGCCGTCCCCCGCGCCGTCGAGGGCATCGAGCCTGGCCTGAGCTTCAGCGACCTCAGTCTGCGCGGCCGCGAAGGCGGCCGCGCAAGCCCCCAGGTCATTACGTCCCTCGCAGATGTTCTTCAGAGCGGCAAAAGCCTGCTCCGCGGCATGGGCCTCCTTCCCCTTGCCGGTCAGGATCCGACCCAGCTCCTCGGCCTGATCCTGCAGGGATCGCAGGGCGTTCGCCTGGGCTGCCTTTCCGATCTTATGCTGCGACGATTCAATCCAGCGATGGCTCCGGACGAGTCCGTCGTCGTAGAGGCCGTCCTTCATAATCGCCCGGCCGGGCCTGTTGAACTGGTCGAGCGTGTCGGCGAGACGGACATTGCCGTAGCGGCGCATGATGAAGGCCATCGCGTCCGGATCCTGGCTCCGGAAGATGGAGGGAAAAGTGCCGCGCTCCGGCTTGGCCCTGAACTGCTCGAGCTTGTTTAGGCTCACTAGCGATGCATGGCGAAACTCGCGGCGACCTTCCTTGAAGATTGACGTGGCGGCGCTGATATCCGCTCTGTCCACGAACACGGCTTCCCGGTCGCGGCCGAGGAGCGCCTCGGCGGCTCCTACCCACTCGGGTTCGGCGACTTCGATGATGTCGCAGAGCACGCGCGGGACCATTCCCCTCTGCCGCAGCCTGCGGCAGAGGAGTTCAGTGTCGTCGCCGAGATAGGCGCGCGCCCCACCCGCGGCGTGCTGTCGGATCCGTTCGAGCACCTCGTCGCGCCGGCCGCGGAGCCCGGAAAGCTCCGCGATGATCGTTTGACGTGCTTCGTCGATCTTCGGCAGCCATTTCGCGCCGCTTGCCGCGAAGGACTTCTCGGCCGCGGTGACCTCGTCGGAGACGCCCCCGATGTCGGCCTCGGCGGTGGCGGTCAGAAGACGCTCAAGCGCAGGAACGAAGTCCTCGAAACCGTCTGCGCACATCGCGCGTAGCGGCTCCAGGCGACGGATGTCCTCCATGCGAGCCTTGAAGTCCGCCGAGGCGCGGTGCGCCGCCTGCCCGGCCACATCGGCGGTCTGCTGCAGGGACTTTCTGCCGGTCTTGGCATCGTGCTCGGCGATCGCGGCCATGAGGCGTTCGATCTCCTTATCGATGGCCTTGACGTCGTCGTCGATGAATTCGAGTTCTTTTGCTGCGGCGTCCCGGCGCGCCATCTCGGTACGCCGCTTGGTCTTGAAATCCAGGTTTGTCGCGCGCGCCGCGAGCCAAGTCGCACGTTTTGCGATCCACTCCTCCCTGAACTTGGTCTCGAGCGCCTCTTCAAGCGTGCCGAGGACGACCCGAAGCGCCCTTAGGGCTTCGAGCCTGAGGTGCATTTTCCGGATGGTCTCGCTGATGTTGCGGTATGTCTGGATCGACTCGCGCAGCTCTTTGATGCCGATCGGACTGTCCTCGAGGATGTAGTTCCGCACGAATTGCGTGGCCGTCTGGTTGTGGTCGAGCGTCATCGCGTTGACGATTGATTTCTGCAGGGCGCTGGCGTTCTGCTCGCCATAGGGCGAATGCGGCAGAAGATGGCGCATGTACTCGCGGACGTAGTCGCTCGCCCGGTCGCGATGATTGACAAAGTTGCCTTCACCGACCGCCGCGGCGATCCGGGCGCGCACGTCCTCCCACTGCGCCGGGAATTGCGACTTTCCTCGCTGCTCGATGAAGTCCTTGGAGCTCAAAACGGTCCCGACGGCGACGAACAGTGCCAGCACGGTCTCCCTGCTGTCGGACTTGCGCGCCTCGAGCGCCATGCCGATCGTGACCGGTGGCCGGGCGCCTTCCGTGTCTTCGAAACCGAGCGCGATGTAGGTGCGCGCCTCGTCGCGCCGGCGCTGATCTTCGCCGAGCGTCCCAAGGCAGTAATCGACGACGCTGCGCTTCGAGCCGCTGCGCGATTTTCCGCTATCGCCGGCGACCGCGTTCAGGCGCAAGAACCGCCGGCTCCCGCCGGTGAGAACGACCTGTGCCATGTCGAGGATTGTCGATTTGCCGGACCGGTTCTCGCCCAGGACCCCGACGTGTCCTGTCACGTCGATGTCGGCGACGTCGAACAGGTGCCAGTTCACCATCGTCAGGTGGCGTAGCTCCATCATGCCTCGCCTCCTGTGGGCTGCGGAAACCGCGCCTCCTCGCTACGGACGTAGCGCTCAAGCCGTTGGAGGGCATCGCTGCCACTGATCAGCTTAATCATCGGGCGGATCCTGATCTCGCAGTCCTGCTGCTCGTCGTCAAAATCACCGATCTCGACCAAACTACGTTGGGCGGCCTCGCGCAGGATGTCCCGGAAGCGGGCGGGCGAGATCGCGCCACCGCCGCCGTGTTGCGCCATCTCGCGGTAGCGATCGAACAGGTCGTTCAAAGTGGCCACTACGACGGCCCGGTCCTCGACTGCTCCGACGTTCACCTCCTGCTGCCAGTATGCCGCCAGCACCAGCATGACGATTGTTTCATCGAGCTTCATCCGAGGCAGCGGCACGTCCTCGTCCATGGCGACGATGCCGGCCCACTGCGCCTCCGGATCGCGATGGACGCGGTATCCGCAACTATCGAAGAAGCCGTCGACCACGTCGCGGAAGCGGCCATCCATGATCGTGTTGTAGACTGTCCCGGTCCGGGGGTCTCCCGCGAACACGAACTGCCGCCGTAGCAGGAAGTGCAGCGCTTTGCGGAGGTCGGCTGCCTTTTCCGCGCCGAAGGAGCGCTCGACGTTTTCGAACTCACTGAGCATGGGCTGCCTCTGCTTTCCGGAGGGGGCCGGATCGCCTGACCACGAAGTTCGCACACCGAAGCCATTCGCTGTCGTGGGGCGGCGTGTCTGGGCGCGGCTCCAGATCGAACCCGGCCGCGACCTGCGCCGGAATCTCGCCCGTCAGCGCATATCGGCGGGCGCAATCGAAGGCGAGAAAGTCGTCCACGGTATCGATTTCCATGAAGCGGGCTTCCCTGGTCGCGAAGGGCGGCACCTGGCCCTCGAGGAATCGTCTGACATCCTCGGGGCGGGGCGCGATGCGAGCGATGTACTCGAGGCGGAGCTTCTTGCGCAGTTCATACAACGGATCCGAGGGCGGCTCGGCGAGCTCCCTTGCTTCGACGGGACGGCGTGGTTGCCTGGCCGTCGCCTGATGGTGTTCCGACCAGGGGGACCGCAGCGGCTCGATGCTCCATTCGATTGTCGCCTTGTGGTGTCTGCCGTCCCGCAGTAAGGCATCCAGGCGCCGCACCAGGTCGCCGGCCCGGCCGACGAGTCCCTGCCCGCCCCGCTCGGCGTACTTAATGGTGTTGCGGACCCGGGCTTCGAGCTGCCTGCGGAAGGCCTCGATCCTATCGAACATCTCCCCGATCTGATCGAAGATGCTTTCGATGGCCAGCAGGTCGTCGGTCGCGGCCATTCGACCGTCCTCGATGTCGGCTGCCATGCTGGAAGCTGTGTACTCCTCGGCGAGGACCTGCATGGTTTGCGGGGTGTAGGAGATCCTCCGCGCGAGATCGACGATGGCGTCGCGGAAGCGGTACGGATGGTTGACGGTGAGGATGGACTCGAAATCCTTCAGCAGGAGCTGTTCGACGAACTCCTCGAAAAAGGCTTCCAGCCGGGTAGCGACTGTTTTCGACTCCATGACGGTCCGTCGGACGCGCTTCAGGTCGGCCAGAATGGCCCGCAGGCTCTTAGTGAACTGGTCGGCCTGATTACGCGCCTCGCGGACGGCGAGCGCGGCTTCGCGCTGCTTGCGGTCGGTGATCTCGGGCCTCAGTTTTTCGACGGCCTCCAGGTTGAGGCGGATTTGCACGATCAAGCCGCCGAATCGCTGCGAGAGATCCTTATTGAGGCTCGCGAGCCGCTGGATTACGAGCAGCGGTCCCATAGCCATGTCCACGGTAACGCGAAGCCCGTATTCCTCCTCTTCAAGCCATCCCCAGGCAAGCAGCCGGGCGTACAGTTGTCGGGCAAGACCGAGCGCCTTGTCGCCCTTCTCGGAAGCGAGCGCGACGTCGGCCTTCCGGATCCGGCGGCGTCCCGCGGAGATCATTTCCGGCAGGCTGCCCAAATCATCGCCCTCGTTCCAGAGGACGGGGTTGGCTCGCATGACGTCGTAGATGGCGTGGACCACCTGCTGCGGGGTCGGAAACGACGGCGCGCCTGAAAAGAAGCGTTCGTGCAGATCGAGCAGACACGCTGCGTACAGGTGCTTGTGATCGCGCGAAAAAGCTAAAAAGGCGTCGTCATGCAAATGGCGGAACAAGGTCAATGACGCGGCTCCTGGGCCCGACTTCATCCTGAGTTGGCGGCGCTAAATGCACGGCCTGCCGGGCAAAATGTTAGTGAGAGTGGGTCTTGAAAATACAACCGGAAGATCAGTTCTTAGTATGTTCTAATATAGCTTTCCAGCTCAATCGCTGTCGAGACTCCAAAGGTCCGATCGGAGCTAGTGTCCGGTCTCAGATCGGGAACAATCCGGCCTCAAGTCATTGAATTTGTTGTTGTTACTATTGCAGCAAAATGGATACAAGGAGTTGCTTGGCACGATAGTGATACGAACTTCGACATGTCGAGGAGGCTCTCTCGCCCACCGGCAGATTCGAGCCACCAGCTCTACATCGATCATCAGCTTTAGTTTTTAGTAACTTCAATAAGAGCGGCCGTGGGATCGCGGGGTTTCATACGCAATTGCGTATTATGCCTAAATATACGCGAAGACGTATAATATATAGATATTCGCGGTCGCGTATATTGACAAATTATACGCGTTTGCGTATCACGCCTTTATGCATACGATCGCTCGCACTCCGCAACAAGTTGGCGCCGGGATCAGGCGCTACCGGCGGCAGAAGAAGCTCACCCAGGGGGACCTTGGTGAGAAGATGCATGCGCGTCAAGCGACGGTCTCGAAGCTGGAGGCCGGTGAACCTGCAACGCAGCTGCGCATCTTGATGGATGCGCTGGCCGCGCTCGACCTCGAGCTGGTCATCCGGCCGCGCACCAAATTGACGGCTGAAGCGATTGAGGATCTGTTCTGATGGCGCGTCGCCCTGCCCGTGCGCCGCTCAACGTATACCTCAACGCACGGCTGGTCGGGCGGCTGCGGCGCGAGAGCAGCGGCGCAGTCGATTTCCAGTACGACAAGCAGTGGCTCGCGTGGGAAAATGCCATCCCCGTTTCCGTGTCGCTGCCATTGCGGGAGGATCGTTATATCGGCGATCCCGTCGTCGCTGTTTTTGACAATCTTCTGCCCGATAATGACGACATCCGCCGACGCGTCGCCGAACGCGCGCATGCTGATGGCGCCGACGCTTACAGCCTGCTCTCCGCAATCGGCCGCGATTGCATCGGGGCGCTGCAATTCCTTCCCGACAGTGCCGCACCCGGGGGCGCCGGCGCCATTGATGGCCGCGCCGCTAGCGATCAGGAGATCGCCGCCATTCTCGGCAACCTTGCCAGCAATCCGCTCGGCATCGGCCCCGACCAAGACTTCCGCATTTCTCTCGCGGGCGAGCAGGAAAAGACAGCGCTGCTTTACTGGAAAGACAAGTGGCACGTGCCTCATGGCACGACCGCAACTACGCACATTATCAAGCCGCAGATCGGGAAGTTGCCGAACGGAATCGACCTGACCGGCAGCGTTGAAAACGAGCATCTGTGCCTTGAGCTGGTTGCGGCACTCGGCTTGCCTGTCGCCAAATCAAGCATCATCGATTTCGCCGGGCGCCGCGTGCTCGCAGTTGAGCGGTTCGATCGCATCTGGACGCGCGACGACCGCCTGTTGCGGCTGCCGCAGGAAGACTGCTGCCAGGCGCTGTCCGTTCCACCCGCGCGAAAGTATGAATCCGATGGCGGACCCGGCATCCGCAAAATCTCGGATTTGCTCAAGGGCAGCGATACGCCTGAGGACGACCAGACCATTTTCTTCAAGGCGCAGATCGTGTTCTGGCTGCTTGCCGCCACCGATGGCCACGCGAAGAATTTTAGCATTCATTTGGCGCCGGGCGGACGTTTTCATCTTGCCCCGCTTTACGACATCATTTCGACCCAACCAAGCTTGGACGCTGGGCAGATCAGCCAAAACCAAATGAAGCTGGCCATGGCGATCGGCAGCAACCGGCATTACGTCGTCCACACGGTTCTCGGCCGACATTTCGTGCAGACTGCGAAAAGCTGCGGTCTACCCGACAAAACAGTCAAGGTTGTCATCCAGCAGCTCGGCGATACAGCCGCAAAAGCCATAGATCAGGTGCTGAATGCGCTTCCAAAAGGATTTCCGGAGAAGATGGCCATATCGATTGCTGATGGCGCAAAGCGCCGTGTGAATTCGCTGGCTGTGCTCAAGAGTAGTGAATGATCGCCGGTTTGCGCAAGCGTACGATGCCCCCCCCCCCGTGAACGGTGGCAGGAAGACCGGATCTACCAATCCAAACCTGGATGCTGCCTACCAGAGGAGCAGCAGCGCGATCAGCAACAGGGAGCGTCGCCCGAAAGCAGCCAACCAGCGGCTCAAGAAACGGGCCCGGTTCAAGAACGGCGATTGCCGCTCTCCTTCGACGGCGAGCGGCCCGCGCCGTCCGTATGCAAGCTCCAACAGCGACTGCGTTTCCAAACCAGGTGTTTAGTCCCGGCATTTGCTGGAGGGGATTAATTGCGGCTCGATCATCTCGCCTTCGTTCGTTTGTCCAGTTGTGACCGCGACGTCCAGAATGACGCCGACCTTGTCATCGACGGCCGTATGCTGCTTGTAAGAGGGCTCCAGCCGCCGGTTGCGGGCATTCGTGGCCATCGTTGCATTGGGATCGGTCCAGCAGATCTTTCCCAAGCTCATTTTTCGTCTCCCCCTTGCTGCGTTGAGTGCTGCGACCGTTTGCGTTTGATCGACAAACGAACCCTCCAAATAGAGTGTCGTCATGGTCCAGACTCCCGGGAGACCAGCCGCACTCGATCGCATTTGTAAGAAAGCGCTCGTGGCGGGTCTAGCCTGGCCTCTTTTAGATCGTACGAGGCAATAAATTTGGGCATCATGGTTGCTCCACTCTGCGGCGCACACGCGGACTTGGAGGCACGCGGACATGACTCGGCGCCGTGGGGAGTGAGAACCCGACGCTGTCCCTACCGCGCCCGCGCTGCCAGTGAAGTTGGCGGCGGTGACTCGGCGCTCACGCCCCCGGAAGCGCTTGTCCCTACCACGCGCTGCAAACTTCGGTGGCCAGCCTTCGCCCCTGGAAAAGCGAGACCGACCACCGCGGCGCCCCGAGAGGCTCAATTCCCAAGGGTGCTACCAAGCAGTATCGCTGAGAAGGACTGGAAGCACCTACCAGGATTGGTTGGTGCCGATCTAATGTGGCCTGGGGCAAATGCGCCATGGCGACTGAATTTGATACGATTTTTGATGTAATTGAGCGTCACCGCGAGCTTTCCGTGCAGCACGCCGCCGCGGTATCGGTATCCGCGAAACTTGGCGCAGGTCCCGAGTTTGATGCCGCCGACGCGATCAGCGAGGAAAGAAGGTTGGCTCTCGAGAAGTATGCAGACGTGCTCACTCCAAGCCGGCCACGCTTGCGGACGTGATCGCCCTGAGCCGCTACGTAGCCAGGCTACCGGGTTGGCTGACGGTCGATGGCGATGCCGTGCGTCGCCAACATCTGCGCCTGGCGATAAAGCGGCAAATGCCAATGATACTTGGCATCGATCACATGCGCTGACCAGCCGCTCCGTGGGCAGTGTTCGGGCTCGGCATGCTGGAGGACGACGCCATGACAAGCGCGGCAAGCCAGTTTGGGCCGGCGAGTGACGATTACGCGATACTGCGCCGGTACGACGTCGAGCCTCTGGCTCTCATCGCTCCCAATTTTCAAAAAGGACGCCTGCGCAGCACGGGCGGCAGGTTGCAGTGGGCATCAGGGTCTCGACGATGTGCGGCAAATACTCCGGCAGCTGACCGCGGTTGGCTGTGCGCTCGGCAGTTCGCTTCTCGCAGGTTCTTGGATTGGCGTGATCCTCGGCTGCTTCGAGAGCCGCGACGGCCTCTTCGATGTCCTCCAAAACAGGCTGTAGTTGATCAGCGTCCAGCTTTTCCGACGATCGACCGAACTGCGCATCTTTCGCAAGCTTGCGTCACGCTTACGGCCTACTGGGTTAGCGCGATGTCGGATCGCAGCCAATCAAAAAGGCAACTGCAGCTAGTTCTTTGCGCTGCCGTCCTCATGTGACGAGGTTCGCTAATGCCAATATTGCCGGCGTCTAGATGGCGCGGAGGTGGATGACCACTACCAAAGCTTGGGGGGCGTCGAAAGCCTGGAGCTTGGCTATAGGTGTGATCTTTTCAATCGAACCTATAGGACGCCTGAAAGAACGTACCCCAGCGCTCCATGCTGTGCTTCGCAAACATGGGTGGTGCACCAACGCAGCCGCTGCCGCTGCACAACGTGTCGCTCCGCCTGTTGGTCCACATCGCCCAATAGCGGCCACCGACGCCGACGCTGAAGTTCTTGGTAATGAAGTAGGACAACACGCCTTCGAGCTGGACGCCCCCGCCACCATTGCCCCGTTGCTCAGCGAAGGTGGTCATAGGGCGCAAGAGATGGTTGTCACGCCCCTTGAAATCGGTCCAGGGCAGGTAAGCGACGTCAGCGTTCAAACGCCAACGCTCGGTGAGCATGGTTTCGGCGCTCAGGCCGATCCGAGCTGCATTCCACTGAGTATTCTGGCTGCCAATGACCCTGTCGTCGTCCGGCGCCAAGCATGGACGCGGGCGAGCTATCTGTACACACCCCCTCGAGTCGGAGTTCTGTTCGTAGTAGGTCCAGCCGATAAATCCCCCGACCTTGTAGTTGGCGGCGCGCAGGAAATCGTAACCGGCATCGGCCGTGTAATAGGTGAACCTCCCGTTTGCCTGGCCATGGATCGTGTTGCTATAGGCGCCGCCCCAGTCTTCATCGTTCATGTTTCCTTTGTTGAAGCGACCAACCCCAACGTTGCTCTTCAGGAACACTCCCCACGGGCTGTCGAGACGGCCAAATAGCTCCCCGGAAAGTCCGTCAAGTCCGTGATAGGTGAGCCTCGATCCAAGAATGCTGGGGTCATCAAGGCCGACTGCGCTGTGGTCCCATTGGAAGCGTCCCCGGCTGAGCCAGAGCCGCGATCCGCCTTCGAACGACCAACCGGCCGTGTAAGCAATCGGCGGCGCGCTGGCGGGGGCTTTTGCGTACAGCGGTGCATCGGGCCATTGCACCGCCCACGGGTCGGCGCCAAAATGGTAGTTCAACCCGATCTTTCCGATGTGATAGCTGCTGGAGAGGCTAGTTATGTTCGCCGGAAGAATTGCGAACGGCGGATTCTGCACCGTCGGAGGCGTTGCGACACTCGGCCCGCCGAAATGGAGATAGTCATACTCGACGTTGATCGACCATGCAGGCGTAAGCGCTTGCTCGACGCCCAGCCCGATGACGCCACCGAGGCGACCATAGTCGAAATGGGTTTTCTCCTGTGGCGCGCCGCCTTCATCGTTGTTGACGACGTCGCCCCGATTGTTTTGCCAGGCTACGCCAGCCTTGAGATAGGCCAGTGTGTGGCCCAGCGCGCCAAACGCGTAACCTATGCGGCCGGTCCCGGTGGCAAAGACGTTGGGACCTGCCTTGCAGTTTGCACTCACGACAAAGCCGGAGGCGGCGAGGCAAGTATTCGTGCCGTCTGAGACAGCACCGCTGGCATCGAGTTCGACACCAAAGACCCAGCCGTTCTTCTGCCAATTGTAGCCGACCTGGCCACCCGCGAGAAACACTGGGGTATCGACGACATCGCCATAGATTGACTGACCGTAGGGATTGTTGAAGGAGGTTCGGCCGTACCCGCCGCCGAGGTGCCCGCCAATATAGCCTCCCGACCAGTTCCACACCGCCGGCGGCAGTTTCACTTCTGGCTCAAGGTCTGCCGCATTCGCAGCACCGTTTGCGACGAGCGCAATTGTCGTGGCTCCTACCAGAAATACTCCAGATCGCATCCAACACTTGCCTGTATTGTCTCGGCCCACGACCGAGCGCCCTTAAGTTATCGCCGCAGCAAACCGTCGGAGCGGACTAGACACTGACAGCGACGCGCGCCGAGTCCGTCCCGAAGACCATCGCACTGCGATTGGTGATGATGCCGCAAAGAGAGCAAGTCGCGTGCCGAAGTGAATTCACAGGCTCTGCAGGCACTTCGTCGCGGCGTGTAGCGTCAAGTTGCTCACATTGGTCTCGATACCGACAAGGGCCACGTTGCCCGAGAGTGGCCCGCTCGCGCGCTGAATGTGTACGCGCGGTGGCGCGTGCAGACCCGGCCCGTGTGATTTCAACAGGAAGCCCTCTGCGCTTCCCCGACTACGGCGCTGTGTCGCCGTTGATTTAATTTCACCGAGTCCTACTGATGGGACTAGTCCTTTGGAACGCAAGTTCGTCACATTGGTTGATAGCTCGAATCTCTACAGAGGAGAGTGCTCGTGGCGAATGCGGGTGTGCGAGGCCGGCCGATCGCGCCGCTGGTGCTTAGTCCGCAGGAGCGGGCGTACTTGGAGAGGCAAGTTCGTCGTCATCGCGTTGCCCGATCGCTATCTGAGCGCTGCCGCGCGATCCTGCGGTGTGCAGATGGTCTGCGAAGCAAGTCGGTGGCTGCCAAACTTGGCATCCATGAACACACCGTTGGCAAGTGGCGCCGCCGATTCTTGAAGGATCGCTGTGATGGCCTGCTTGACGAAGCCCGCCCTGGCCGTCCTCGAACCATCGACGACGATCAGGTTGCTGAGGTAATCGAGCGGACATTGCGTACGACGCCGCGCGACGGACGCACTGGTCGATCCGCTCGATGGCTGCGGAAACTGGCTTTTCTCACACCACGATCCGCCGAAAGTGGACGGCGTTCGGCCTGCAGCCGCACCGCAGCCAGACATTTAAACTGTCGAGCGATCCGCTATTCGTCGATAAGGTGCGCGATATTGTCTGGCTTTACCCGAACCGAGCCATTGTCCTCAGCGTCGATGAGACCATTAAGGCACGGTGGATTTGTGAGCAGGCGCATCAGCAGTTGAAGGAGGAGCTTGGACTTGATCACTTCGAAGGGCGATCATGGCAAGGTCTTCATCGCCACGCCCTGATGACAATGATTGCCTACGCCTTCCTGCAACATCATCGCCTCGCATACGCGGGGCGAAAAAAAAGAATCAACGGGCCTCCGCCTCAACGTTTCGCCATCGTCGATCTCATCCTTCGGCCGCCGTCTCAGCAGTGCCCATATTGCCGAAAGCAAATCCTTGAAAGCGCAAACGCATTCTGTTCGCGGTAGGGACACCCATCACTGGGCGCCCCCCGCGCAGATCCCGGCGAGCCCAATTAAGGCACCGGGCTCCTACCTCGGGTGTTTGACGGCGAAGCGCAGCTTCGGCCATGGATGAAGGATGCGAGCCCTGGGGAGCCAGTCATCGGTGATCTGCGTTATGCGATCCCAGGTCAGACAGGTCCGCTGACTGTGCCGCCGAAGCGTCCGCCTCCAGAGATCGGTCAGATAGAACCGAAACGCATTGAGCGCTCGGCCATTCGTCGGGACAGCAAAG
>NZ_LBKA01000199.1:0-35772 GCF_028128955.1 Bradyrhizobium sp. CCBAU 11386 | reverse complement strand
GGGTAAGTGGGCGTGGCATCCTCTTTCTCGTAGCGGCTGGCGTGCATTGGCTATATCACGCCGCGCTCTCGATGTCCGCGTCCGGCCCTTGGCGGGCACCGCGGCGCTCCTGGGCGACGTCGGCCCTTTGACCCGTAGCAAAACCGCACCGAGCCAACTCCGCTTTTTCAAGCGACGTGCTGACGCCGCGTCGCCCTTAACCAGTTGGAAACCATCGCAAATGATCCGAAAATTTTAACGAAACTGTTTGGCTGTCTCCGCGTCGGTTTGTCGGAGGGCCCGTCTGATGACAGAGCACCAGTTGAGAGAACAGGAATCCCGGATCGCGCGTTATCGGCATCTGGAACGCGAAGTGACCGACCCGCTGGCCGCGTGTCTGCTTCATGGCATCATCGAGGACCTGGAAGCCGAGCTGCGCAAGGACCGACCGGATTGGCACGGGCCGCGCGATTAACGCTTTCTTAGCGCTAATCATGCGGATTGTTTGCGGGGGAATACCAGGGGAGACGGCTCCCATGCTGAAGGATGGCACCTACGCGGCGTGGTACAAGACGCCGATCGATCAGGGGACCGGTATCGTCCATGTCGCCGACGGCCAGATTTGGGGCCGCGACAGCCTGATGACGTATCACGGCTCCTGCAAGGTCGACGGCGATCGCTTCACCGCAACCGTGTTGACGAAGCGTCATACCGATGGACGTGCGACGGTCTTCGGCATCGATGATGAACTCACGCTGGACATCGAGGGACACTGCCCCGGCAAGATCGCAACCTACACGGCGACGGCACAACAAGTGCCGGGAATGATCCTCCAGGGAACGCTCATTCTGACGGAACAGAAGCCGCCGGCACGTGAACAAGACGGACAGGTCCCCGCGTTCAATCCCGGCAAGCTTCCAAAGCTGCCGAAGCGCTCGCGCTGATCGCGGGAGCCATCGCCGGCCCGCCCGCATCCATATGTCGCGGCCCACGCAGCGCAATTCTGCATCCGACCTGCCTCAAAGCTCGCTTCTCAAACCGTCCGCGACCCGCCATTGTGCTGCCGCACCAGCATCACCCCGGAGCAGCATCAATGTCGGACAAGGTCTCGCGTCACCAGTTCGCGAAAATCGCGGGGTTGTCCGCAGCCGGAATGACAGGTCCCCTCGAGCTCGCGGACGCCAAGCCGGCCGCAGCGCCGCGCGTCAACAACATCTTCGACAACCGCTACTCGACCCTTGGCACCTTCTTCGACAGGGAAGCCCTGCCCAATTTCGCCAATGGCGGTGCGGAATTTAACGACCCGCGCTCGCTGAGCCCGGCAAGGCCCCGTGCGTTCTATGCCGGCATGCGGGTGACGTTATAGGACTGCCGGTCCCGATCATCCCCTAAGGTCTTTCCGCTAGACCCGCGAGCGCCATCGCGGCTCTGAGTTCATGCACCGTCGCTGTTCCCGCGCCGGCAGCCTGGAACGCCAGAGGGGCCGGATTCAGCGGAAGCCGCGTCACGTTGGCCGGGCCGCGCGGCGGCTCGAATATCGTCGACTGGCTTTCGCCGAATGGAATCCGATCGAGCTGCCGAATGGCGCTGCGCATCTCGCGCAATCCCGCATTCAGAGGCATGGCAAGGGGCCGCTGATCGGACCAGACGCCGAGCGCGCGGGCTGCATCCGGCAACCCGGCTCCGGTCTGCCACGGATGGCCGATGGGCTGGGCCGTATCCTTCAGAATTTGGAACAACCGTTCGACCCGGTGGGCATCCTTTGCGATGAAGCTGCCCTTGAAGTCGGCGTGGTCGGCGAGAATCAAGGCTGCAAGCGCGGCAACGTGAGCCGCTGCGAGCGAGGTGCCGTCGCAGACGGCGTAGCCGTCCGGCGACTGACAGGCAATGACCGCAACACCGGGCGCGCATAGGTCGAGTTCGGACCCGCGGCAGGAAAACGGCGGTACAAACAGCCCGCCCGCCGCCGCGCTGGCGGCTGCGGCCTGCGCCGCCTGCGGACTGTCTTCCGGGAAACTTCCCATCCGTCCGACCGCGCCGACTGCCATGACATGCGGGGAACAGGCCGGAAACAGCACGCTCTCTCCGGAGTTGCCGGCGGCAGCGATGACGCTGACGCCTTGTTGCTTGACCATGGCAATGTGCTGCTCAACCAGCACGGAGCCGCGCTCGCACCCGACTCCGACGCACGCCACGTCGATGCCGTTTTGCAGGCAATCATCGAGCGCCGCGATCAGGTCGCTGCAACGGGCATCCAGGGGAAGCCTGCAAACATGGAGCTCGCTGTCCGGGGCGTAGCCGCGGATGCCGTGATCTGCCTGCGCTGCCGCATTGATGATGCCCGCGCAAGGCGTGCCGTGGCCAGTGACGTCCTTTGACCATGAGCGATCTTCGCCACTTCGGGCATCGATACCGTGCTTGATGTCGGCCAATTGCTTGTGGCTGGTCGCCACGCCGCTGTCGATGAGCGCGATCTTGACGTCAGCTCCACGGCAGTGGCCGGGAATCTGATCGAAGCGCATCGCTTCGCCGCCCCAATCCAGCCGGCCAGGTAGCGGCAACGGTTTCAGGGTGAGGGTGTTCACCGCATCGGCCTCGATATTGGGCTGCTGTTGCCACAAGCCCCAATGGCCGGAGCGTGCGCTGACGAAAATGGCGGCGATTGTTTCCGGCACTTCGTCCTGCAGCGTCAGATCGACGTTGCCATCACGGTCCGTCCGTCCCTGAACTGACGCCTGCTCGCCGACGAGCTGCACGATTGCTTGTTCGACAGGCGCACCTGCTTCGCTGAGGACCCGGATCGTCACCTTCAAGTCCGGCCCGAGTGCGGTCATCGTCGTGGCCGCCGGGATGAAAGAGGAGGCCGGGCGGGCAAAGGATGCAGCTCGCAGATAGCTGTCCGGCTCGATGATCAAGCTGCCGGCCGTGGAGCGGCGCAACGCGGCGGCGGCTTCGTCAGGCATGCGCACGATCGCAATTGGCGGGCCACTGACGCCGCGCTGGTCATGGGTCCACAGGATATTGCCGAACTGGTTGAGCTGTTCGGCCAGCGTTTGAGCGCTGACGCCGGGGCCCGCCGGCGCGATCATGTATTGAGTGCTGCGGGCTGGTTTACGTCGATTGTCGCTCGAGGTCGGTCGCGCATCATCTGGACTTATTGCCATGGCGTCGCCTCCTTGATTTCAGTGGATGGAGGATTGCGTGCGATCAATCGAAGCCTGTCGCAGCAGCGGAAGGCGGGGATCGGCTGCGCGGGCGGCTTCGACCGCGCGATAGGCGAAGTAGATCAGGTTGAAGGCCTGCGCAAAATCCCGCTCGGTAAACTTGTTGGCTGCCTGGGTGACGATCGAGACGCAGTTTTCGAGGCCCGCATGCTGTGCCGCGTTGGCCTCCAGATAGGCAGAGAGCGAACGTAATGATTCTGCGATCATGTCTCCGATCATGCTTTCCGCAGCCTGATGATCGAGCACCGGGTTCGGCATCGGGAAGGTGCCGGGCATGGTTCGGAACGGCTGCTCGAACCCTTGCGACTGCAGGCGCAAGAGCAGCGGCATCAAATTGCTGAGCAGACCCACGAGCTGCTGAATGTCTGAGGAGTGGCGCTGTGACGCAGATGCGGCGGAGGGATTGGAATCCGACATGAGGGTTCTCCTTCGGAGGATGCGTGCGCGACGGCAGGCGCGACCGCCGCTTCTGGCGGTCGCGCCTTATCGCGCGGTCAGATCATCCGCTGCTGGCCGTAGGCCTGAAGGTTACCGATGACCTGGGGAATGACGCCGATCAGCTGGCGGGTGATGTCGGCGACATCCTGCTGCGTCAGTTGTCGCTGCTGCTGGCCAAAGCCCGTCTGACCGCCGAATGCCGCTTGGAACTGCGGCGCGCCGAACTGCGAACCCCACATCTGCGCTGGCTGAGTCTGCGTGGGAGAGCCGAGACCGAATTGACCGGGGCCTCCGAATTGACCCTGACCGATACCGCCGTGCATGGCCGAATGCTGCATTTGGGGCTGGCTTTGCAGCATTCCCACGATCTGCGGCACGATGGGCAGGATCTGCCGCACGACCTCGCTCACGTCTTGCGGACTTAGCTGCCGCGGTGCTTGGCCGTAAGCCGCATAGCCCATTCCTGCGAACGGAGTCTGAGCTTGCGCGAGAATTTGCGGCAACGCCGGTATCAATTGCCGCACGACCTCATTCACGTCCTGTGGCGAAAGCTGGCGCTGTTGTCCGCCCCAGGGCTGCTGACCCCCGCCCGTTTGCCCGCCCCAGCCGGGACCATATCCAGGCGCGCCAAAGGTCGGCTGACCGCCGAACTGTCCGTATTGCTGTCCATAGGCCGCCTGGCCCAATCCAAGACCGCCTCCTCCATACTGTTGGCCGCCTTGCGAACCGAATGCTCCCGATCCCCATTGTTGCGGACCGGACTGTCCGAATGGTGAACCATGCGCTTGGTTCTGTTGCAGGGTGTCATAATACGTCATCGCTTGGTCTCCTTGCGATGGTGGTGCCCTCAGCCCAAGATTCTACCAAGGTCGGTCGCATGCGCGACCCCTTCGCTGGCAATAGCGGTTCGTCACGCCGCTGCGACGGCGTTGGAGCTTCAAGTTCAATTGCTTGGCACGGAAGTCTCAGCCGCAAGCAATGTCGCCCGCCTGGGAGGCGCGAGTTGCGTCCCCTCAACGTGACAAGCCGACGGTAAGATATTTTAGAGCGGCAAAATCATTGCCGTCGAAAAAGGTGGGAGCGGATTTTCCTCGCTGGCACGATGGCCAGCCATTTCTCATTTATGTCTCACGTCCGCTCGAACGCTTGGCAATTACGCTGGTGTCTCCCCGGTTCTGCAATGAGCAGAGACGCGAAAAACGTACTCACGTCAAAATAGTTTCGCGAAAGCGCGGCGATATTTTGGCGGCGATCAAACTCCGCGAAAATATCGCCGCGCGAATTTTCGTCAGCCCTCTTTGCCTGGTCAGCGAGCCTTCCGATGTGCATCGGTGTCAACTTCCGCGAATGCTAATAGGCGAGGTTGAGCAATGTGCCGACGCGCTCGGAGGTGGCGGGATGGCTGCGAAGCAAGCGCGTCGGATCATGCACGAATGCGGACGTGCGGCTTGATGCAGAGCCGGTGTGATGGCGCTCCAGCTTGTCGAGTGCGGCGATGAGCGCTCGCGAGTCGCCGGTCAGTTCGAGCGCCGTTGCATCTGCATCCAGTTCGCGAACGCGCGACAGAGCAAGTCCAAGGAGCTGGCCGAGAGTTGGTGCTGCGCTCAGCAGCATCGCCAATGGCCGGCTTGATGTCATGCCACCGTGATGATGGCTGGTTCGCAGCAGCGCGAGACCAGCGAGCGAGGTCCAATCGATCGCGCGTCGCAACGCTGTCGCCCAGCCCATCGTCCAGGCGTCATTGTTGCGGATATGAGCGACTTCATGGGCCAATATCCCGGCAATTTCGTCGCGGGTCATGCCGCGTAGCAGGCCTTCGGTCAACACGATGGCACTGCGTTCCGGTCCGCCGAGTGCATAGGCATTCATGTCGCGCGGTGCCGGCAGACAATAGAGATCCGGCAATCGGGCCAGGCCGGCCCGGCTGCAAACTTTTGTCAGAATGGCGAACAGGTCCGGCACCTCGGCAGGGGACAGCAGGCGGGCACCGAACCAGCGATACACGTTCTCGCGCGAGATGACCGTTTCGTCGGGACGGGGCGTGCTTCCCAACAGCGCCCGCTGCATGCCCTCGGCTCCGCCGACGCTCCAGCCGCAGACGGCGAGCAGAAATGTCATGGCAAGGATCGCCAGTTGAGATGATTGATGGTTCGCAGCCTGATGGGCGTGCCGCCGATGCGGCAACCGCCACGAGTCTCTCGAACTCAGCTCGATACGGCATCGCAGGAAGAGGCCTGCCTCTCCCGACGGCCAATGGATCTCCACGGTGACGGCAGGGCCGCGCCGCAAAACGCGCAGCATCTCTCGCGGCGCATGTCGCACCAGAGCGAACGAAAGGCCTGGCGTGAGGCCGGCAACGACATCTTGGCCGGGCCGATCACCACGCAACGCCATCGGGCTTACGCCAGCGTGAATCATCCCTGTCCCCTCGTGCGCCTTCAAAGCGAAAAGTTACGAATCTCCCGGTGCCTTGTCATGCGAGTTTCATGCCTTGGACACAGAAAAGTCCCGGTATCCACACGGGGGGCGTCCGATCCGCTTCGTTGCAAGCGTCGGGATGAGACCTCAGGAACCGGGGTCTATTCAAGCTAAACCATGGTTTGGTCCGATAATGCCTTATCGGCGCTCCTCGTCAGAGAAGACAGATGTGAGCGTTGGTTGGTTGGTTGCAGTCGTGACACCAGGGACTCCGCTTCTCAAATCGGCCGGAACTCGTCATTGTGCCGGCCCGAAACGATGGAAGTGGAACAGTACCAATGCAGGACAAGTTCTCGCGTCGCCAGTTCGCGAAGATCGCGGGGCTGTCCGCAGCGGCGATGACGGCGCCGGGCCAATCCGTCGAGGCAAAGCCCGATGCCGCGCCACGCAGCTCTCGCGGTTTCCCGCCGGGCTTCCTGTGGGGCACCGCCACCTCGTCCTATCAGGTCGAGGGCGCGGTCAACGAGGACGGGCGAGGGGCCTCGATCTGGGACAGGTTCGTCCGCATCCCCGGCAAGATCGAGGACGGCTCGACCGGCGATCGCGCCAACGAGCACTATCACCGCTACAAGGAGGATATCGCGCTCATCAAGGAGCTCGGCTGCAAGGCCTACCGCTTCTCGATCGCCTGGCCGCGGGTGTTTCCCGACGGCGACGGCAAGCCGAACCCCGGGGGCCTCGACTTCTACGATCGTCTGGTCGACGAGCTTCTGAAGAACGGCATCGAGCCGTGGATGACGCTCTACCATTGGGACCTGCCGCAATCGCTCCAGGACCGCTTTGGCGGCTGGCGCTCGACGGAGACCTGCAAGATCTTCGGCGACTATGCCGCCTATGTCGCCGGGCGTCTGACCGATCGGGTCAAGAACGTGTTCACGCTGAACGAGAGCGGCCGCTTCGTGCAGTTCGGCTATGGCATCGGCATCGATGCGCCCGGCGTGACGCTGCCGCAAGCAGAGGTCAACCAGGTCAGGCACAACAGCGCGCTCGCGCACGGGCTTGCGGTGCAGGCGGTGCGCGCCCATGGCCGCCGCGGCACCCGGGTCGGGCCGGCGGAGAACATCGACGTCTGCGTTCCCGCGATCGACACGCCCGAGCACGTCCGCGCCGCCGAGATCGCGCTGCGCGAGATGAATGCCGGCTATCTCAACGTCATCATGACCGGCAGCTACACCGAGGCGTTCCTGAAATACGCGGGCGCCAATGCGCCGAAATACACCGACGCCGAGCTGAAGATCATCTCCTCGCCGGTCGACTTCCTCGGCCTCAACATCTACGCGCCGCAGAACTATGTGGTGCCGTCCGACCAGGGCGCGGGCTTCATGCCGCTGCCGATCCCGAAATCCTTTCCGCACATGAACTCGGACTGGCTCCGCGTCGCGCCGGAGACGATCTACTGGGTGCCGAAGCTGGCGGCAAGGATCTGGAAGACGGATGCGATCTATATCAGCGAGAACGGCACCTCCGGCGACGATGTGGTGACGCCCGACGGCAAGATCTACGACACCGACCGCATCATGTACCTGCGCAACTATCTCGCCCAGCTCCAGCGCGCCACCGCCGAAGGCGTGCCGGTGCGCGGCTATTTCCTCTGGAGCCTGATGGACAACTTCGAATGGGTGTTCGGGCTCAGCAAGCGTTTCGGGCTCTATCACGTCAATTTCGATACCCAGGTCCGCACGCCAAAGCTCAGCGCGAGCTACTACCGCAACGTGATCGCAAGGAACGCGGCGGGGGTGTAGTCGCGTCCCCCATGCAAAGCCATCTGAGAGATCGTCATGCCCGGGCTTGCCGTCTTCGCTGAAGCCTCGCCGGCCCAACACCGAATGCCCGGCGAAGCCTTGGCGGAGCCGGGTCCCGGGCATCCACGTTCTTCGTGCGGCGTAGCAAGGCGTGGATGGCCGGGACAAGCCCGGCCATGACGTCGCGACGGCTTTCGTGCCAATCGCTCAGGCCGTGTGCGATCGCCCGATTTTACGCGTAGCGGAAAATCCGGGTGAGGGGTGCAAACGCAGCGCATTGACTCACCTCTCCCGCTGACCCACAAACCTCTCAACACTCATAACAAGAGGACAACGCCAATGGCTGACGCGCTGATCATCGATGCTTGCCGGACACCGCGGGGCGTCGGCAAGGCCGGCAAGGGAGCGCTCTCGGGCATTCATCCGCAGCAACTGGGCGCAACGGTGCTGCGCGCGCTCGCCGATCGCACCGGCATCAATACTGCCGATGTCGACGACATCGTCTGGGGCTGCAGCGCGCAGGTCGCAACCCAAAGCGGCGATCTCGGCCGGATGTCGGCGCTCGATGCCGGCTACGACGTGCGCGCCAGCGCGGTGACGCTCGACCGCTTCTGCGGAAGCGGCATCACCAGCGTCAACATGGCCGCAAGCTCGATCATGGCGGGCGCCGAAGACCTCGTCATCGCCGGCGGCTGCGAGATGATGTCGATGGAGGGACGCCGCGGCGGCGGTCCGATGATGATGGACGGCGGCAATCTGCGCCTGCGCGCGCGGCATCCGCAGTCGCATCAGGGCGTCTGCGCCGATGCGATCGCGACCATGGAAGGCATCACCCGGCGGGACGTCGATGCGCTCGGGCTGGAGAGCCAGAAGCGTGCCGCGCATGCGATGGCGAACGGGCACTTCAAGAAGAGCCTCGTGCCCGTTCATCGCGAGGACGGCAGCCTTGCGCTCGACCACGAAGAGTATCCGCGGCCGCAGACCACGATGGAAGGCCTCAGCAGCCTGAAGCCGGCTTTCCCTGCGATCGCCGACTATGCGCTCGACGACAAGGGCACCACCTATCGCGGCCTGATCCTGCAAAAATATCCTGATCTGAACATCGACTTCGTGCACCATGCCGGCAATTCGTCCGGCGTCGTCGACGGCGCCGCCGCGATCCTGCTGGCCTCGCCCGCCTACGCCAAGGCGCACGGCCTCAAGCCGCGCGCCCGCGTGGTGGCGATGGCCAATATGGGGGACTCGCCGACCTTGATGCTGAACGCGCCGGTGCCGGCGACGCGCAAGGTGCTGGCGAAGGCGGGGCTGACCATCGACGACATCGACCTGTTCGAAATCAACGAGGCCTTCGCGGTGGTGGCGGAAAAATACATCCGCGACCTCAGGCTCGACCGCGCCAAGGTCAACGTCAACGGCGGCTCGATCGCGCTCGGCCATCCCATCGGCGCGACCGGCTCGATCCTGATCGGCACCGTGCTCGACGAGCTCGAACGGCGCGACCTCAAGCGCGGTCTCGTCACCATGTGCGCCGCCGGCGGCATGGCGCCGGCCATCGTCATCGAGCGCATCTAGCCTACTTTCTTCACCTCTCCCCGCTTGCGGCGAGAGGTCGGATCGCCTCGGCGATGCGAAGCATCGTCCGGTGCGATCCGGGTGAGGGGGTGTACAGCTATATCGTCGATCTCATGCGGGGAGAGAGGCCCCTCCCAGCGCGAGCGAAGCTCGTCGCGCCCCCGTAAGAACGGGGAGAGGGAGAGCACCTGCAAAGGCGGCGGCGATGCAATCTAGCCTTATTTTCTAGGGCGAAACGCGCTCCTCCTCGCACAAAGAGGCCGGTCGTCGCTTGTCGAAAGCAGCGAATCAGCTTTAGCAAGGCTGCGTGCGGGCCTTTGAAACAAGGTAAAATCCGCTGCCAGAGGCTCCTCCCGCTCCGGAAGTAGCTAAAAAGCAGGGTTTTTTGCCACAGGGGGCCAAAAAAGCCCGTAAAATCGCGACAAAACTGTGCAGAAGGCTCTAGGCCTTCGCCGGTTGGTCTAATATGCAACCGGCAACGAATCAGAGGAGACACGATGCCAGCCCAAATGTCGAAATCGCAGTTGATCGAAAAGATTGCGACCGCCACCGAGCTTTCCAAGCGCGACGTCAAGAGCGTCATGGAGACGCTGACCGACGTCGGTCACAAGGAGCTCAAGAAGAACGGCCTGTTCCTGGTGCCGGGCTTCGCCAAGTTCGTGGTCATCAAGAAGCCCGCGACCAAGGCGCGCAAGGGCACCAACCCGTTCACGGGTGAAGAGATGATGTTCAAGGCCAAGCCGGCCCGGAAGATCGTCCGCGCTCGCCCGGTCAAGGCTGCCAAGGACGCGGTGGCCTGATAAAACAAAGGCCCCCTCGCAGGAGGGGGCCTTTTATGTTCGACGACCGCGAGGGCTGAATCGGAGGGGTTCAGCCTTTGCGGCGCCTGACCCGGACCGGGACCGGCTGAAGCCGCGGCTCGGGTCCCGCGAGCGCATCGCGAACCCCGTCGATGGCGCGATCGAGCAGCTGGCGCAGCCGCTGTGTCTTCCGCGATCTCTTTGCTCTTTCCAGCAGTTTCTTCATCGCATTCACTCCGCCGCTTCGACCTTGGCCTCGGCCGGCTCGAGCGCTGCGGCGATGGCCTCGTCGACGCGCTCCAGCCAGATGAATTCGAGGTTGTCCCGCGCGCTCTTCGGGATGTCGTCGTAGTCCCGCTTGTTGCGCGCCGGCAGCATGACCCGCTTCAGTCCGGCGGCGGCCGCGGCCACCACCTTCTCCTTGATGCCGCCGACCGGCAGCACCAGGCCGCGCAGCGAGATCTCGCCGGTCATCGCGGTGTCGCTGCGCACCGTGCGGTTGGTGAGCAGCGACGTCAGCGCCGTGAACATCGCGACGCCCGCGCTCGGCCCGTCCTTCGGGGTTGCGCCCGCCGGGACGTGGACGTGGATGTCGCTCTTCTCGAACAGCTGCGGATCGATGCCGAGCTGGCTGGCTTTGCTCTTCACCAGCGTCATCGCGGCCTGCACGCTCTCACGCATGACGTCGCCGAGCTGGCCGGTCAGGATCATCCCACCGCGGCCGGGCACGCGCGAGGCCTCGATGAACAGGATGTCGCCGCCGACCGGCGTCCAGGCAAGGCCGGTGGCGACGCCCGGAATGCTGGTGCGCTGCGCGATCTCGCCTTCGAAGCGCGGCTGGCCGAGCACGGTGGCGATGTCCTTCGGGCTCACCACGATCTTGGCAGCCGTGCCCTCGGCGACCTGCACTGCGGCGTGCCGGAACACCTTGCCGATCTCGCGCTCCAGATTGCGCACGCCGGCCTCGCGGGTATAACCCTTGACGATCAGCTTCAGCGCCTCCGGCTCGATCTCGGCCTGTTCGGCCGTCAGGCCATTGGCCTCCAGCTGCCGCCGCACCAGATAGCGCCGCGCGATCTCCAGCTTCTCGTCCTCGGTGTAACCGGCGAGGCTGATCAGCTCCATGCGGTCCAGGAGCGGACCCGGAATCTGGTCCAGCATGTTGGCGGTCGCGATGAACACCACGCGCGACAGGTCGAAGGGCACGCCCAGGTAATTGTCCCGGAACGTCCCGTTCTGCTCGGGGTCGAGCACCTCCAGCATGGCAGCGGAAGGATCGCCCTGCACGCCACGGCCCATCTTGTCGATCTCGTCCAGCATCATGACGCAGTTCCGGCTGCCGGCCTTCTTGATGCCCTGGATGATGTTGCCGGGCAGCGCGCCAATATAGGTGCGCCGGTGGCCGCGGATCTCGGCCTCGTCATGCAGGCCGCCGAGGCTGACGCGCACGAACGGGCGATCCATCGCGCGTGCGATGGACTGGCCGAGCGAGGTCTTGCCGACGCCGGGCGGGCCGACGAAGCACAGGATCGGCGCCTTGCCCTGCGGGGCGAGCTTGCGCACCGCCAGATATTCGATGATCCGGCTCTTGATCTTCTCCAGGCCGAAATGATCGGCATCCAGGATGCGGCGCGCTTCCTTGATGTCGATCGGCTTCTCCGCGGGCAGCGCCCAGGGCAGCTCGATCAGCCAGTCGAGGTACGTGCGGACCATGCCGGCTTCGCCGGCGGCCTCGGGCATGCGCTCGTAGCGGCGCAGCTCCTTCTTGGCATGCGCGTCCGCCTCCGGCGGCATGTTCGCCTTGGCGATGGCAGCCGTCAGCTCGGCGACCTCGACCGCCTTGCCGTCGCCTTCGCCGAGCTGGCGCTGAATGGTCGCCATCTGCTCGCGCAGGATCGCCTCGCGCTGCCGCTCGTCGAAGCTGGCGCGGGTCTTCTGGCCGATCTCGTTGGAGATGCGCAGCACCTCCAGCCGCTCGGCCAGATGCTTCGACACCTTCTCGACCCGCAAGGCGAGGTCGATGGTCTCCAGCACCTCCTGCTTGTCCTGCGGCTTTATGTCCATGAACGACGTCGCCAGGTCCGCCAGCGCGCCGGGCGCGGTGGTGCCCTGGAACATCGCGGCCAGCTCGGGCGGCGCCTGCGGCAGCAGCTCGATCGCCTCGATCGCCTGGCGCTGCAGGTTCAGCGCGCGCGCCTCGATCTCGGGCGAGGTCGTGGTCGGCTCCGGAATCTGCTGGATCCGTGCAGCCGGGAACGGCGTTCCCGGCAGGAAGTCGAGGATGCGGGCGCGCTGCACGCCCTGGCAGACGATGTGATGGGTGCCGTCGGGCGCGGTGATGTAGCGCACGATATTGGTGATGGTCGCGACCCGATAGAGATCGTCCGGCCCGGGCTCCTCGGTCTCGGGGCTGCGTTGCAGGACGATGCCGACCGGCCGCTGCTCGCGCAGCGCCTGCTGCGCGGCGGCGACCGACTTCGGCCGTGCGATCGCGATCGGCGCGATGGCGCCGGGGAACAGCACCATCTCGCGCACGGGGATGATGATCAGCGCGTCGTCGGGGATCTTCACGTCGGACTCGGTGGAATTGGTCTGTGCGTTATTCATCTGTTCGGTGGCCATGATCGACCTCAGGATTTGGCGAGGCGCAGTGCGACGCAGCCGTCCATCACGAAGCGGCTGATGGCGTAGCGGCCAAGGGGAAGCGCGATGCGCCGCTCGAAGCGGCCCTGCGGCAGCTCGAGCCGGTGGATGCGGGCATTGCGAAGCTCCGGCGGAAGGGTGCGCTGGCCGGAGATGACGAGCGCGCCGTCATGGATCAGCGTCTCGACATTGTCGGGATTGACGCCGGGAAGCGCCACCAGGATCAGAAGCTCATGTTCGGTTTCGAGCACGTCGATCGGCGGCTCCCAGCAGGCTTCCTGGCGGCCGAACTGCTGCCGCAGCCGGTCGGCGCGGGTCAGCGAGTCCAGGGCTTCGGACAGCATCCAGTCGAGGGGATTTTTGGGTTGCATGGCAAGACTCGGGGAAGGCGCTGCGGTTGGAAGACCAGCATATGGGGACGGTTCCCCGGAATTCCAGCATCGCGCGTTTGGAGCATGCCTGTCCCCTCGAACCCGAGGAGGCCCTTGCAGTCAGACGCTTCGACACCGCGACGATGTTCCGCGGCGTCGAAGGCAACAGTTGGGCGCGGCGCGCCGATCAGGCGGCGGCGCGGTATTGCTCTTCCGCTTCGAGGTTGATGACGGAGGTGGCGAGCTCGGTCAGCGTGCGATCGGTCGCCTCTTCCTCATCGAGCGTCGCCTGGAGCAGCCTGGCGGCGTCCGGCATGCCGAGCTCCTCGGCCCAGGTGCGCAGTGTGCCATAGCGGGAGATCTCGTAGTGCTCGACGGCTTGCGCCGCCGCGAGCAGGCCGGCGTCGAGGGCGGGGGCGTTCTTGAAATCCTTCATGATCTCGGCGCCCTCGTCGGTGATGCCGTTGATCGCCTCGCAGGGCTTGCCGCGCGCGGGCTTGCCCAGCATCTTGAAGATCTGGTCGAGACGTTTGATCTGGCCCTGCGTCTCGCGCAGATGCTTGTTGAAGGCTGCGGAGAGCTGCTTGGAGTGAGCCGCCTTCGCCATCTTCGGCAACGTCTTGATGATCTTGTTCTCGGCGAAATAGATGTCCTTCAACGTCTCCAGGAACAGGTCGCTCAGCATCTTCGGCGCCTGACGCGTCCGGCGCGCCGCGGTCTTCTTGGTGGTGCTTTTCTTTGCTCGTTTGGCCATAAACCCTCCTCTTGAGGTGACACGGGAAGGCGATGCCCTCCTTAATCCTCGCGCGACCAAGACTCTGGGAGGGCAAATGTTCCTCGCGAAGGCCGCCTCGAGCCGTTATGGATTGCGGCTCCACCTCGCGTGAGACCCACCCGCATGCTCGACTTCGCTCTGTCCGCCTTCGTGACGCTGCTGCTGGTGGTCGATCCCGTCGGCCTTGCGCCGGCTTTCCTCGCCGCGACCGGGGGCATGCCCGACACGGTCAAGCGCACGATCGCGCTGCGCGCGCCGCTGATCGCCGCCTCGATCCTGGTGGTGATCGCTCTGGTCGGAAACTGGCTGCTGCGGCAGCTCGGGATCGGCATCCCCGGCTTCCAGATCGCCGGCGGGCTGCTGCTGTTCGGTGTGTCCTACCAGATGATCTTCGGCGACCGCCCGCATCGCGAGGCCCGCGAGGCCGACAAGGCGACCTCGGAGCACGCGTCCGATGTCGCGGTGTTTCCGCTGGCCATCCCCATGATGGCCGGCCCCGGCGCGATCGCGACCACGCTGCTGTTGACGGGCGATGCCGGCTACGGGGCGAGGCTCGCGATCATCATCGCGATCGTCCTCGCGGTGTGCCTGCTCTGCATGCTGTGCTTTCTCTCCGCGAGCCTGATCGCCCGCACCCTCGGGCGCACCGGAAATGCGGTGCTTTCGCGCGTGCTCGGCATGCTGCTCGCCGCCTATTCCGTGCAGTTCGTGATCAACGGCATCGCGGCCGTCCGGGCGAGCCTGCCGTAGGATTGCGACGATCCGTTAATCCGTTGATTCCATGGTCTATTTCGTGGAGCCACGGACCGGCCGGCGAGACGACGGGCGATCCGGTCGCTTTCGCTTGCGCTGCCGTATTGCTTTGACGTACTTCCGGTCTGACAAACGCCTATCGCCAAGAAGCCGAGAAGAAATCGAGATGTCGATGACAGCGGACGAGCCCGCCAAGAGACAGGCCATCATCGACGCCTGCCGCCGCATGAATGCGCTCGGCATCAACCAGGGCACCTCGGGCAATATCAGCGTCCGGCATGTGGACGGGCTGCTGGTCACGCCCACCAGCGTGCCCTATGAGGCCATGACGCCCGACCAGATCGTGTTCATGGCGATGGACGGCTCGCACGCGCCCGATCAGAAGCCGTCCAGCGAGTGGCGCTTCCACCGCGACATCCTGAAGGCCCGGCCCGACGTCAACGCCGTGGTCCATGCCCATCCGACCTATTGCACCATCCTTGCGATCATGGGCATGGAGATCCCGCCCGTGCACTACATGATCGCGGCCGCAGGCGGCGACAGCATCCGCTGCGCGCCCTATGCCACCTTCGGAACGGAGGAACTGTCCGAACATGCGGTGCGGGCGCTGGAGGGGCGGCTTGCCTGCCTGCTCGACCATCACGGCATGATCGCGATCGGCAAGACGCTGGACAAGGCGATGTGGCTCGCTGTCGAGGTCGAGACTCTGGCGCGGCAATATCACGGCTGTCTCCAGATCGGGAAACCGCCGCTGCTCTCGGGCGCCGAGATCGAGCGGGTCCGTCAGCGCATGGCCGGCTACGGCATGTCGGAAGGGTAGGGCGGGCAGAAGGTGTTCGTGCGGATCAGACATCTCGTCGATCGCAAGGGATCGAACCGCGTCATGGTTCGCCTGCGCGCGCTCCTGCGCAGCAACGAGTTCTACCTGATCCCGCTCGCCCTGGTGATCGGCACGCTGGCCGGCGCCATCGTGACGCTGATGGCCGAGATCGCGCAGATTGCCCATATGCTCATCTACGGCATTCCCGTCGACGTCCGCCTGTCGGCCAACGCCTGGGTCAGCCCCTGGGCGGCGCTGATCGCGCCTGCGCTCGGCGGATTGGCGCTCGGCATCATGGAATGGTCGCGGCGGCGGATGAAGATCTCCAGCGCGGTCGACCCGATCGAGGCAAATGCGCTGCGCGGCGGCAATCTGTCGATGCGCGACAGCCTGGTTGTGTCGAGCCAGACGCTGATCTCCAACGGCTGCGGCGCCTCGGTCGGCCTCGAGGCCGGCTATACCCAGATCGGCTCCGGCATCGCCTCGCTGCTCGGCAAGTTCTTCAATCTGCGCCGCAACGATCTGCGCCTGATGGTCGGCTGCGGTGCGGCCGCCGCGATCGCCGCGGCGTTCGGCGCGCCGATCACCGGCGCCTTCTACGCCTGCGAGCTGATCGTCGGCGTCTATTCGGTCGGCAGCGCCGCCCCGATCCTGGCCGCCTCGCTCGCCGGTGCGCTGACCGCGCAATGGCTCGGCGGCGCGCCGTATTCGCTGGAGATACCGAAGGTCAGCGCCGTCGGCGTCGAGCAGTACCTGGCCCTGATCGGTCTCGCCCTCATCACCAGCGGCGTCGGCATTGCCGTGATGCGCTCCTCGCCGATGTTCGAGCGCCTGTTCGCCTGGCTGCCGGTCTGGCTGCGTCCCGTGATGGGTGGCCTCGTCGTCGGCGGCTTTGCGATTGTCACGCCGCAGGTGCTGGCGGCCGGCCACGGCGCCATGGTGCTCGATCTCTTTCACGACATGACGATCGGCCTGATCGCGCTGATCATCGCCCTGAAGGTGACGGCCTGCCTGATCTCGCTCGCCTCGGGCTTCCGCGGCGGCCTGTTCTTCGCCTCGCTGTTCGTCGGCAGCCTGATCGGAAAGTTCTTCTCCGCGGTGCTGTTGCTGATCAGTCCGAACTTCGTGATCGATCCGCTGGTGGCGATGCTGACGGGCATGGCGACGCTCGGCGTCGCCATCGTCGGCGGTCCCCTGACCATGTCGTTCCTCGTGCTCGAGATGACCCGCAATGTCGACGTCACCGCCGTGGTGCTGGCCGGCTGCATCGTCACCTCGATCTGCGTGCGCTTCATGTTCGGCCACTCCTTCTCGACCTGGCGCCTGCATCTGCGCGGCGAGACCATCCGCAGCGCCAACGACGTCGGCTGGCTGCGCAACCTCACCGTCGAGCGCTTGATGCGCTCCGATGTCGGCAAGGTGCCGTCGACCACGACGATCGCCGCCGTACGCCGCGAATTCGCGCTGGGCTCACGGCCGGGAGTCGTCATCGTCAACAATGCGGACGAATATGTCGGCCTCGTCCTGCTGCCCGATCTGTTCTCCGGCGACCTCGACACCATCGCCGACGACATCCAGGTGATCGAGCTCGCCCGCCTGATCGACATCGTGCTGATCCCGGAAATGAACGTGAAGTCGGCAATGGCGGTGTTCGACGAGGCGGAAGCCGAGATGCTGGCGGTGGTCGATTCAACCGACAGCCGCAAGGTGGTCGGCTTCCTCACCGAGAACTTCGCCCGCCGCCGCTATGTCGAGGAGATCGACAAGGCGACGCGCGGCGTGCTGGGGGCGCTGTCGTAAAGCGCGATGCCAGGCGCTTTTCCGGTTCACTGAGACGGAGAAGCGACGACGCAGGCCACGATCCGGCGGACCAGTGGCAGCACCATCAGCAGCGTTGGAAAGGCGACCAGCCATGACAGCGCCCAGGCGCCCGGCCAGGTCGCGAGGAAGGCCGGCGTTGCGCCGAGGCTTCGAAGCGTCGAAATGACCGACACCACGGCTGTCATGAGGATGGATAGCACAAAAGGCATTACGATCGGCGCGTAGCGCGCCGGCAGTTTGCGAACCGCAATCATCTGATTTCTCTTACTGAAAAGGACGCGTCAGTCACGTTGAACCCTGCAAATGGCATCGATCCCGACGGCGTCGGTTGATGCGTTGGTTCACGTGAAACGCTTACGGCGACCGAAAAACGGCGCGGCTGTTCATTATCCGCTCAGGTTGAAGGGTTCAAGCTGCGTCTGGTCGTTCGGTTTACAATCGTTCAAAGCGTGGCAGATTGCCGCGATTACGCAACCATTTCAGTGGTTTGCGCATTATATATTGATACATTGTTTGCATGGGTCAATCTGGGCGAGAGCAGAGGAAGGTCAAAACAAAATGAGTGATGGACCGATGAATTCCGCGGCTGGCCGCAAGATTGTACTGGCCGCGTTCGCCAGCCTGGCACTGGTCGCAACCTCTGCATCGCCCTCGGCTGCGGCGTCCTCGGGACCGGCCAAGCCGGTGTCCGCAAAGGTCGTGACGGCGGGGCAGGCTGCCTCCGACGTCACCGATTTCAGCGCAGCACGCCGCCACCGCTACTATCGACGCGGCTCGAACGCTGCGGGCCTTGCCGTCATGGGGGCCGCGGCGGGCATCATCGGGGGGGTGATCGCCGAGCAGCGGCGCCGCGAGTACTATGAGGACAACTATTACTATGGCCCGCGTCCTTATTACGGCGGACCGGGCTATTACGGCGGCGGTCCCTACTACGGCGAGCGCTACTATTATCAGCCCTACTAGGCGGTCGTTTTCGCCGTAGCCTGGACGGAGTGCAATCCGAGGGTCATCGTCGGATCCGCGGGAAGCTTCACCGATTTCGCCAAAGGGGCGGTGCTTTGCACCGCCCCTTTGTTGCTTCGGGGACGGGCCGCCGTCCGTCCTGTTTCGCCCGTCTGTCAATGCCCTTCCATGAAAATATTCCGCTTTACCGAAATTCGGATTTGTCGTATGTGTCGCCCATCCCGGCTTGACCTTGAAGGGCGATCATGTGGTCGTCATTTTTCGCGAGCCGGGCTTGCGGTGGACGCGGCAGCGTCGGGCGCGAGAGGTGCGGGCAGGGCGGATTGCTCTCCGTGAGCCCAAGGCTTCGCGCCAGACGAGCGGCGCTGTCAGGTTCGTCTCGCTCGTAAGTTTCCGGCTCCGTCGACAGGGCTGGAAAAACTGCGGCGAAAGGGCGAGCCGTGCGTACGGCAAAACCGTGTGGTCCTGGCCGTCGTTGCTACGGTCAAGCTCTTGCGGAGGCGGCAGTCGCGTCAACCGGCGCGGTGCCGGTGAATTTCGCTGGGGTGAGGGAGGCCAGAAGGAACTCGGCTCCCGGGAGAGCACGGCATAAGCCGTCCAACCACTGCGCAGGGAAGGCCGAGTGATTGGCTACACCTGTATGCTGCTGTGCGGTTTTCTGCGTGTGCCTTTCGCGCGGCAGACCGCGGGTGCCAGCCGGCACCCGGCCTTCCCTGCGCCCTCTTGGCTTGAAGAGGGTGGAGCGATGAAGCAAAACTCGGGCGAATTGCGCCGCGAGATCGGGAAGGCGCGTCTGCGAGATGAGAAGGTGAATCTGCGAGATGAAATGCCCGCTGGAAGAGCGACGCTGTTGCCTCATACTCCGTCATTGCGAGCGCGGCGAAGCAATCCAGAATCCCTCCGCGGAAAGACTCTGGATTGCTTCGCGGAGCCTGTCATCGGGCCGCGCTTTGCGCGGACCCGTTGGCTCGCAATGACGATGTGGAGGCAGCGGTACGTCACGCTCCGCTCTCGTGCCCCGGACGCAGCGCAGCGCTCCTTCAGCGGTGCGCTGCTGAGCCGGGGCCCATGCCACACGGAAGTTCGTGGCTTCTGGGTCCCGGCTCTGCGCCGCAACGCTTCACGCGTTGCAGCTTGTCCGGGACACGGGAGAGAACGGGGGCGTTGCAACTTGCTCCGTCATTACTGCTTTCACCAAAGCAAAGCACCCCGCCGGCACGTCACCGTCCCGCCGGTGCCGACATGGCGCCGTTGGCGTAGCGCGACCAGTCGGGCGCGGTGGGCTGCGACGGCCAGAGCGCGGCGTTGGAGTCGCGCACCGATTGGGTGATGGGGGCAGGTTTCGCCTTGCGGCTGTGGTGGCGGTCGCTCGCTGCGGCGGTCTGGATGGTGGCGGCGGCCATCAGCGTGGCGCCGAGAATGGCGAAGGTTTTTCGCATCGTTGTTTCTCCCGTGACGACGCTCCGGCTGTGAGAAATGTGTTCGTCGTCGCGGCTGACATGGCGATGGGGCCTTGTGAATATCAGCGGCGCCACCTTCACGTTGCGGCGAGCAAATTTTTTAGTCCCGGCTAAATATTCGGCAATCGCCCGGTCGGGCCCGATGGACTTGCCCCCGGCAATCCGGTTGAATGGGGCGAATTGGTTTTCGGGCGACAACGATGTCGAAATATCTGCTGGTCCTTCTCCTGATCGCCGCGCCGGCCGCGGCGCAGGTCAAGCTCACTCCGAAGACTGCGGCGGCGCATCCGGACCCCTGCGCGCCGATCGGGCGGACGGCGGACGGCAAGCTGGTCTACTCGATGAAATGCGAGAACCTTCCCGCACCGCCTCCACCCCCGCCGCCGGCGGAACTCAAGGAGGCGCCGCCGCCTGCCGCCGAGGCCGAGCCGGAGACGCGGCGGAGCGGCATTTTCGGCTGGTCCTACGACCGCAGGTGAGGTGTCGCGCCACTTGCGCGAAGCCCGATGGAATGCTCTTTGCTTGAAAGTTCCCCGTGGGGCCTTTAGCCCCCGATCCAGAGAGATGAGATGAGCAAACTCGTTATCCGTGCCGGCGACTACACCTTCGATGCCCGCTTCGAGGAGCAACTGGCGCCCAAGACCGTTGCCGCGTTCCGCAAGGCCATGCCGTTTGAAAGCCACATCATCCATGTGCGCTGGAGCGGCGAGGCGGTGTGGATGCCGCTCGGCGACCTCGATTTCGGCGTCGGCTACGAGAACCACACCAGCTATCCCGCGCCGGGCCAGATCATCCTTTATCCCGGCGGCATCAGCGAGACCGAGATCCTGATGGCCTATGGCGGCGTGAGCTTCGCGAGCAAGATGGGCCAGCTCGCCGGCAATCACTTCATCACGGTGACCTCGGGGTTGGAGAACCTCGCGACCCTCGGCAAGAGCGTGCTGTGGAAGGGCGCGCTGCCGATCCGCTTCGAGGAAGTCTGAGTGACCGACGCCCGCTACCCGCGCGATCTCCGCGGTTACGGCCGCAACCCGCCGCATCCGCAATGGCCCGGCAACGCGCGGGTCGCGGTGCAGTTCGTCGTCAATTTCGAGGAGGGCGGCGAGAACAACATCCTGCACGGCGACCGCGCCTCGGAAGCCTTCCTGTCCGATGTGCTCGGCGCGCAGCCCTGGCCGGGCCAGCGCCACGCCAATATCGAATCGATGTTCGAATATGGCTCGCGCGCGGGCTTCTGGCGCTTGTGGCGAATGTTCAACGAACGGAAGTGGCCGACCACCGTGTTCGGCGTCGCCACCGCGCTGAAGCGCAATCCGGAAATCGTTGCTGCGATGAAGGAGGCGGGCTGGGACATCGCCAGCCACAGCCTGAAATGGATCGAGCACAAGGACATGACCGAGGCGCAGGAGCGCGCCGAGATCGCCGAGTCGATCCGCGTCCACCTTGAGGCGACCGGATCGCGGCCGCTTGGCTGGTACACCGGACGCTCCTCGATCAACACCAACCGTCTCCTGATGGAAGAGGGTGGCTTCCTCTATCTCTGCGACTCCTATGCCGACGATCTGCCCTATTGGGTCAAGGGCGCCAGGGGCAAGCAGCTCATCATTCCCTATACGTTAGACGCCAACGACATGCGGTTCATCAATCCGCAGGGCTTTGCCGAAGGCGAGCAGTTCTACACCTATCTGAAGGACGCCTTCGACGTGCTCTACGCCGAAGGCGAGACCGCGCCGAAGATGATGTCGGTCGGGCTGCATTGCCGCCTCGCCGGCCGGCCCGGCCGCGCCGCGGGGCTGATCCGCTTCCTGGATTACATCGGCAAGCACGAGCGCGTCTGGGTGCCGACGCGGCTCCAGATCGCGCAGCATTGGCACGACAAGCACGCGCACCTTGCCGCCGACGCGTTCGAGATCGGGTAAGCAACGATGTCGCAAATCCCGCTCGCCGATCTCAACGCCGCCGACAAAGCCGGCTTCGTCGCGGCCCTCGCCAATGTCGTCGAATATTCGCCCTGGATCGCGGAGAAGCTCGCCGGCCAGCGGCCATTCACCGGCATCAACCAGTTGCACGCCGCGCTGATGGCAGCGATCCAGAGCGCCGAACCCGACGTGCAGCTGGCGCTGATCCGGGCGCATCCCGACCTCGCCAACAAGACCCAGCGCGCCGCGGGCCTGACGGCGGAATCGACCGACGAGCAGAACAGCGCCGGGCTCGACCGGTTGTCGGAAGACGAATATGCCGCGTTCGAGCGCGTCAACAATGCGTACCGTGAAAAGTTCGGCTTCCCCTACATCGTCTGCGTGCGCCGCCACACCAAGGATTCCGTGCTGGCCGACTTCGAGACGCGGCTGCTCAACATTGCCAAGACCGAGACGCGACGGGCGATCGAGGAGATTGGCCGCATCTCGGCGCTGCGGCTCGATCAGCTCGTCGTCACCGACGACAAGCTCAAGGTGCACGGCCGGCTCTCGACGCATGTGCTGGACAATCACGCCGGCAAGCCTGCGCCGGGCATCCCAGTGGAGCTCATCGAGCTCTCTGCGCTCGGCGAGAGCCGCGTCATCGCGCGCACCGTCACCAATGCGGATGGGCGGACCGACCAGCCGTTGATCGGCGGCCGTCCGCTTCCGATCGGCCGCTACGAGCTTCGCTTTCGCGTCGCCAAATATTACGCCGAGCGCAACGTGCCGCTGTCAGAGCCGGCGTTCCTCGACGAGATCCCGTTGCGCTTTGCGATCAGCGAGCCGGAAAACCATTATCACGTGCCGCTGCTGGTCACGCCCTGGAGCTACGCGACCTATCGCGGCAGCTAAACATGCTGCGCGGATGATGCGACTGCCGCAGCATCCGCCTCTGCCGCAGCGCCGCCGCTCAAGCCGTTGAAGAAGGCATTGAGCAGCACGGAGACCACCGCACAAAGCAAAATGCCGGACTCCAGCAGCGGCTGGAGATCATGCGGCAGGTTCCGGAAGAACCCGGGCGCGGCGAGCGGGATCAGGCCGAAGCCGATCGAGATCGCGACGATGAAGAGATTGTAGCGGTTGGTGCGGAAATCGACCGAGGTGAGGATGCGCGCGCCTGTTGCCGCGACCATGCCGAACATCACGAGGCCCGCGCCGCCGAGCACGACCAGCGGCACCGCCTCGACCAGCGCGGCGAGCTTCGGCAGCAAGCCGAGCCCGAGCATGATGCAGCCGCCCGTCACCGTCACCCAGCGCGAGCGAACGCCGGTGACCGAGACCAGGCCGACATTCTGCGAGAACGAGGTGTAGGGAAAGGTGTTGAAGATGCCGCCGAGCAGCGTCCCGACGCCGTCGGCGCGCAAGCCCCGGCTCAGGGCTTCGCGGTCGACCGCCTTGCCGGTGATGTCGCCGAGCGCGAGGAACATGCCGAGCGACTCGATCATCACCACGATCATGACGACGCACATGGTGACAACAGGCACCAGATGAAATTGCGGCATGCCGAAGCGGAAGGGGATCACCAGCGCGCCCCAGGAGGCCGCGGTGACCTTGTCGAAATGCATCACGCCCAGAATGGTTGCGAGTACGGCGCCGGCGACGATGCCGAGCAGCACGGAAACGTTGGCGAGGAAGCCGGTGCCCCATTTGATCAGGCCGAGGATGAAAAGCAGCACGAACAGCGAAATGCCGAGCCCCTGCAATTGCCCATAGGCCGGATTGGGAAAGCTTCCGGCGACGCCGTCGACCACCTTCGTCAGCGTCGGCAGGCCGCCGCCGGCCCAGTTGATGCCGACCCGCATCAAGGAGATGCCGATGACGAGAATGATGCTGCCGGTGACGACGGGCGGAAACAGCGGCAGAAGCCGGCTGACGAAGGGTGCGGCGACGATGCCGAACAGGCCGGCGGCGATGACGGAGCCGTAGATGCCGAGCAGGCCGATATCGGGCGCGGCCGCCATCGAGAGCATCGGTCCGACCGAGGCAAACGTCACCCCCATCATCACCGGCAGGCGGATGCCGACGCCGGGGAAACCCAGGCATTGCACCAGCGTCGCAATCCCGCAGGCGAACAGGTCGGCGCTGATCAGGAAGGCGACGTCCTCGGGCGGCAGCTTCAGCGCGCGTCCGATGATCAGCGGCACCGCGACCGCGCCGGCGTACATCACCAGCACGTGCTGGAGCCCGAGCGCGAGCAGGCGCGGGACCGGCAGGACCTCGTCGACAGGATGGACCTCGCTGCTCATGAATGAATCCCCCGAAATAGGCCTAACCAAATTTGTCGTGCAGCGCCGGAAACAGCCGGTCCGGCTTGAAAGGCGGCGCCGTGAAGCGGATGCCGGTGGCGTCTGCAATCGCGTTGCCGAGCGCGGCGGCGACCGGGTTGTACGGACTCTCGCTCATCGACTTCGCGCCCAGGGGGCCGATGGTGTCGGAGGTCTCGGCGAAGAGGACCTCGGTGCGCGGCACGTCGGCGAAAGAAGGCAGGTGGTAGTCGCGGAACTTCGGGTTGGTGACGCGGCCGGTCACGTCGATCACCATCTCCTCGTAGAGCGCAGCGCCAAGCGCCTGCGCGACGCCGCCCTCGACCTGGCCGCGGCACTGCATCGGGTTGGCGACGACGCCGGCATCCGCCGCCTGCACGCTTCTGAGAATCTTGAGCTCGCCGGTGGCCTTGTTCACCGCCACGCGAAAGCCCTGCACGTTGAAGCCGACCGAGCGCGGCGTGCCGCCGGAATTGCCGTGTGCTGCGAGCGGCTGGCCGCGTTCGCGGGCAAGCTTCACGAGATCCATAAAGGACATGCGCCGCACGCCGCTGACGACCGTCTCGTCCTCGAGCGTGCAAGTCCCGACGTCGCAAAGCCAGGCGTCTGCGGCCGCCGCCTTCAGCTCGGTCGCAAGCTGCATGGCCGCCGCATGGGTCGCCTTGCCGGCGACGAAAGTGCCCGCGCTGCCATAGGCGCCGGTGTCGTGGCCGCCATGGGCGGTATCGGACTGGCGCAGGCGAATCCTGTCGACGGTGGTCGCAAGCGTCGTCGCCGCGATCTGGCTGTGGACCGTGCTGGTGCCGTTGCCGAACTCGGCGGTGCCGACGGTGAGATCGAAGCCGCCGTCGTCGTTGAGCGCGATCATGGCGTCCGCGATGTGGCCGGCCGGCGGCACCGTGTCGATCATGGTCAGCGCGATGCCGTCGCCGATCAGCCATTCCGGCGACAGCTCCGGCTGCGGGCCATCCGCCTGCATCGCGCGCTCGACGAGATCGAGGCACTGGTCGAGGCCGTAGGAGCCATAGAGCACGTCGTGATATTCGGACGGCGGCGGCGACAGCATGGGATCGCCCGGCTTGACGATGTTGCGCCGGCGCATGTCGTAGGGGCTGATGCCGAGCCGCCTGGCCAGCTCGTCGATCGCGGCCTCGATCGCGATCAGCGTCTGCGGCAGGCCATAGCCGCGAAACGCGCCGGATGGCACCGTGTTGGTGTAGACGGCGTAGCCGTCCACTCGCTTGTTCGGGCAATTGTAGACGCTGATGGACTCGGCCAGCGAGTGGAACATCACCGGGCCGGCGTGATTGCCGTAGGCGCCGGTGTTGGAGAGCACGTCGAGCTGGAGTGCGGTGAGCTGGCCGTCGGCATCGGCACCGGCCTTGATGTGGACCCGCATCGGATGCCGCGTCGAGGTCGCGATGAACTGCTCCTCGCGGGTGAGCTCGAGCTTCACGGGCCGTCCGGTCTTCAGTGCGGCGAGCGCCAGGATATCCTCGACGAACATCTCCTGCTTGCCGCCAAAGCCGCCGCCGACGCGCTCGCAGAACACGCGGACCTTGTCCATGGGCAGCTGGAAGATGTCGGACAGCGCGCGCCGGGTCAGGAACGGCACCTGTGTCGAGGTGCGGACGTTGAGCACCCCGGAAGCGTCGAGCCAGGCGAGGCCGCCATGGGTCTCTAGCGCCGCATGCTGCACGCGATGGCTGTGGAAGGTGGCCTCGTAGGTGACGGCAGATGTGGCGAGTGCTGCTGCGACATCGCCGAACTCGCCATGGGTCTCAGCCGCGAGGTTGCGCTTGGCGTCGGCGACGCGGTTCTCGGTGGTACGGTCCGGATGAATGACCGGCGCGCCGGGCGCCATCGCCTGCTCTGGATCGATCAGCGCCGGCAGGATCTCGTAAGTGACCTTGAGCCTCCGGCAGGCCTCCTCGGCGGCGCCTTCGCTGTCGGCGACGACGGCGGCGACCTTCTGGCCGATGAAGCGCACGACGTCGTCGAGGATGCGAGTGTCCTCCGGGTCCATCCAGTCCTTCTCGTGCCGCGCGGTCGAGATCAGCACCGATGGAGCATCCTCATGCGTCAGCACCGCATGCACGCCGGGAACGCCGAGTGCGGCGGACTTGTCGATCGCGATGATTCTGGCGTGGGCGTGAGGCGAGCGGAGCAGCTTGATGTGCAGCAGGCCGCCCATCTGTGTGTCGAACGTGTAGCGTGCCTTGCCGCGCACGACATCGGGACCTGCGGGCGCCGGCAGGCTGCGGCCGAAGGCGGCGCCGGCCTCGACGCTCTCCTCGACATTGATCTTGCCGAGCAGCGCGTCCTCGATCGCGCGATATCCGGTGCAGCGGCAGATATTGCCCTTCAGCGCGGCGCCGAGATCGGTGCGTTGCGCCTGGTTCAGCGAGGCGCAGGTCAGGATCATGCCGGCGGTGCAGAAGCCGCATTGAAAGCCCTGCGCATCGAGGAAGGCCTGCTGCATCGGATGCGCGCCGTGGTCACCGCCGAGGCCCTCGATCGTAGTGACGGCGCGCCCCTCGGCGCGGAACGCCGGGATCAGGCAGCTGTGCACCGGCTCGCCGTCGAGCAGCACGGTGCAGGCGCCGCAATCGCCGGCATCGCAGCCCTTCTTGACGCCGAAATGACCGAGCTCGCGCAGGAACGTGCGGAGGCACTGGCCGGCGCGCGGCTCCTGCGGAAACGTCTTGCCGTTGATCTCGAAGCTCATGACGGCGTCGCCCCCAGGAGTTCGCCGCGAATCTCTTCGGCGAGCCGCAGCGTCATGTGCTTGCGCCAGAGCGGCTTGCCGTGGATGTCGGTGTGGTACAGGTCATCAGTGATCTGCTGCACGATCGCGTCGCGAAGCGCATTCGCGTCCGGCCGTTTGGGAAAGGAGAGCCGGATCGGCCGCACCGTCGATGCGGTGACGGTCAGCGCCAGCGTGCCATCGGGATCGAAGCTGCCGATCAGGAGCGCTGCCGAGCGGCCGACCGGGGCGAGCGAAATCTGACGAAATGCCGTGCGGCGCTTCAGTGCGGCAATCGGGATATCGATCTGCCGCAGCAGATCGCCCGGCGTCAGGCGGTTGCGCTGGTTGCCGGTGACGAAGTCGATGACGGGAATCTTCTGTTCGCCGCCGCCGGCCTTCCAGATCGTGCAGACGCCGTCGAGCGCTGATGTGAGCGAGATCATCGGACCGGCCGGCAGCGACATGCAGAGATTGCCGCCGACGGTTGCGGTCTTCCAGATCTTGAACGACGCAAGGAAGGCGCGGCAGCACTGGTTGATCAGCGGCGCTGCGAGCCAGTCGGGCGGGCAGGCGAGTCCATCGATCTGCGCGACAGTACAAGTGGCGGCAATGCCGAGATGGCTCTCGGTGATCGTCAGCGCCGGCCATTTCAGATCGGTGAGATCGATCAGCCGTGTCAGCTGCGCTTGCGGCTCCGAGAACAGCCAGGTGCCGCCTGCGAGCCAAGCATCACCTGGCGTCCAAACGGGCAGCTGCGCGCGCGTTTGCGGATGGGCTACGGCTGTGATGGTATTCAAGTCCATGGCTGCGCCAGCGCTTGCACCGAGTGATTTGTACCGAGGGAAAGTCTTGCAAGACCAGAGCCAAGTCGCAACAAGAAGTCGCAGCGGGAACGCGATCGGGCTGGCCTCCGCCTTGCAGGTCTGCCGTCAGCGGATGTGGGGAGAAACAGGATCATGAGCGACGCGAAGCCGATCTGGATCAGGGATCCCCTGGCCATCCTCGCCGACGGCGCCGGGCGCGGGATCGTGGTGAAGGATGATCGAATCGTCGAGCTCGTGCCGGCCGGCGGCGTGCCTGCGACCGCGGATGTCGCGGTGTTCGACGCGGGCGAGCACGTCGTGCTGCCGGGCCTCATCAACACCCATCATCATTTCTACCAGACGCTGACACGGGCGCTGCCGGCGGCGATGGACCGCGAGCTGTTTCCCTGGCTCCAGGCGCTCTATCCGGTGTGGGCGAGGATGACGCCGGAATCGCTGGAGCTCGGCGTGACCGTGGCGATGTCCGAGCTGCTGCTGTCCGGCTGCACCACCACGACCGATCATCACTACGTGTTCCCGGCCGGGCTCGAAGAGTCCGTCGATATCGAGGTCGGAGTCGCAAAACGGCTCGGCGTGCGCGTGCTGCTGACGCGCGGCTCGATGAACCTGTCGCAGCGCGACGGCGGTCTGCCGCCCGACAGCGTCGTGCAGGACGAGGACACGATTCTCGCCGACAGCGCGCGCGTGGTCGCAAAGCATCACCAGCGCGGCGCGGATGCGATGGTGCAGATCGCGCTCGCGCCTTGCTCGCCGTTCTCGGTGACGACCTCCCTGATGCGCGCGACCGCCGACCTCGCCGACAAGCTCGACGTGCGCCTGCACACCCATCTCGCCGAGACCGAGGACGAGAACAAGTTCTGCCAGCAGATGTATGGCTGCCGTCCGCTCGACTATCTGGAGCAATGCGGCTGGCTCAACGCGCGGACCTGGCTCGCCCACGGAATCTTCTTCAATCCGGACGAGATGAAGCGGCTCGGCAAGGCCGGGACGACCATCAGCCATTGCGCCTGCAGCAATCAGCTTCTGGCATCCGGTTGCTGCCCGGTCTGCGAGATGGAGGAGGCCGGCGTCGGGATCGGCATCGGCGTGGACGGCTCGGCCTCGAACGACGGGTCGAACCTGATGCAGGAGGTGCGGGCCGCGTTCCTGCTGCAACGGGCGCGCTACGGGGTGACGAGGGTCAGTCACAAGGATGCGCTGCGCTGGGCGACCAAGGGCTCGGCGGCCTGTGTCGGCCGGCCGGAACTCGGTGAGATTGCCGTCGGCAACGCGGCCGATCTCGCGCTGTTCAGGCTCGACGAGCTGCGTTTCTCCGGCCATGGCGATCCCCTGGCCGCGGTGGTGCTGTGCGGGGCGCACCGGGCCGACCGGGTCATGGTGGCAGGACAATGGGCCGTCATCGACGGCGCGATTCCGGGACTGGATGTCGCCGATCTCATCCGCCGCCACGGTTCCGCGGCGCGGGCGATGCAGGCGGGATAGGGGCGGAATAGAAAGAGGGGGCAACCACAAGTGCCGGGTGCTTGTGGCTACCCCCTCCGAACCTCCTCCGGGAGGAGCAGGTGATCTGGGCAATGCAAGAAGCGTGCTACTTGCCCGGCAGCTTGTCGTCGATGCCCTTGACGTAGAAATTCATGCCAAGGATCTGGCCGTCAGCGAGGTTGGCGCCGCCCTTGCACTCGACCTCCTTGCCGTCCTGCCCAACGATCGGGCATTTGAACGGATGCAGCTTGCCGGCGGTGATTGCGGCCTGGGCATCCTCTGCCATCTTCTTCACGTCGTCGGGCATGTTGGTGTAGGGCGCCATCGCGAACATGTGGCTGTCGAGGCCGCCCCAGGTGTCCTCGGACTTCCAGGTGCCGGCGAGCTCGGCCTTGACGCGCTCGATGTAGTAGGGGCCCCAGGTGTCGAGGATCGAGGTCAGCTGGGTCTTGGGCCCGAACTTGATCATCTCGGAATCCTGGCCGAAGGCGAGCTTGCCGCGTTCGCTGGCGATCTGCATCGCCGCCGGCGAGTCCGTGTGCTGCATGATGACGTCGGCGCCCTGGTCGATCAGCGCCTTGGCGGCGTCGGCTTCCTTGCCCGGATCGAACCAGGTGTTGGCCCAGATGATCTTGACCTTGATGTTCGGGTTGATGGTCTGCGCCGCGAGGATCGTCGCGTTGATGCCGGAGACGACCTCGGGGATCGGGAACGAGCCGATATAGCCGAGCACGCCGGACTTCGACATCTTGGCCGCGATCAGGCCCTGGATGTAGCGGCCCTGATACCATTTGGCCGAATAGGTCGACATGTTCTTGTCGCGCTTGTAGCCGGTGGCGTGCTCGAAATGCACGTTCGGGTATTTCTTGGCGACCTTCAGCGTCGGATCCATGTATCCGAACGACGTCGTGAAGATCAGCTTGTTGCCGGCGCGGACGAGCTGCTCGATGGCGCGCTCGGCGTCGGGACCTTCAGGGACGTTCTCGAGCGTGGTGGTCTCGATCTTGTCGCCCAATTCCTTCACCAGCGCCAGGCGTCCCTGTTCGTGCTGGTAGGTCCAGCCGAGGTCGCCCACCGGGCCGAGGTAAATGAAGCCGACTTTCAGCTTGTCGGCGGCGGAGGCGGCACTGACGCTTCCGGCAAGCAGAAGCCCGGCAGCCAGCGCAAGAAGTGATTTTCTCATCATCAATCTCCAGATAGTCGGGGAAAGCCACGATCCGCAGCGTGCGCGCCCCATCGCGCCCGCCGTGGAAATGAAAACTCAGCGGTCAGGCACGAACACGGTGCCGAGCGCGGCCGGCGCGGTCGAGCCACCGGTGCGCGCACGGGACAACAGGACCAGGACAATGACGGTTGCGAGGTAAGGCAGCGCCGACATGAATTGCGAGGGAATGCCGACGCCCCAGCCCTGGGCGTGCAGTTGCAGGATCGTCACCGCGCCGAACAGATAGGCGCCGACCACGAGCCGGCCCGGCCGCCAGGACGAGAACACCACGAGCGCCAGCGCTATCCAGCCGCGGCCCGCGGTCATGCCGGGAATGAAGAACGGCGTGTAGGCGAGCGGCAGGTATGCACCGGCAAGCCCGGCGCAGGCGCCGCCGAACATCACGGCGAAAGTGCGGATGCGCAGCACGGGATAGCCGAGCGCGTGCGCGGAGACGTGATTGTCGCCGCAGGCGCGCAGGATCAAGCCCGCCCGCGTGCGGTACAGGAACCACCAGACGCCGATGATGAGTGCGATGGAGAAGTAAACGAAGGCGTCCTCACCGAACAGCACGCGGCCGATCAGCGGGATGCCGGTGAGGCCGGGAATGGCAAGATGCACCGCCGGCGTGATGCGCTCGCCGACGAACCCGGCGCCGATCAGGCCGGAGAGCCCGATGCCGAGGATGGTCAGCGCCAGGCCCGTTGCGACCTGGTTGACGGCGAGGCCGAGCGCCATCAGGGCGAAGATCAGCGACATCAGCGTGCCCGCGACGATGCCGAACAGCGCGCCGACGAAGATCGAGCCGGTCAGCCAGGCGCCGGCAAAGCCGCAGGCGGCGCCAACGATCATCATGCCCTCGACGCCGAGATTGAGCACGCCGGAGCGCTCGGTCACGAGCTCGCCGGTCGCCGCGATCAGAAGCGGCGTCGAGGCGGCGAGCACCGCAAGGATGATGGCTTCAACCAGTTCCACGGGCCACCTGTCGGTTCGGGAAGACCAGCTTGAAGCGGTAGAGAATGAGGGAGTCGCAGGCGAGCACGTAGAACAGCAGGATGCCCTGAAAAACCTTGGTGACGTCCAACGGGATCTTCATCGCGATCTGCGCCTGCTCGCCGCCGATAAAGGTCAGTGCGAGAAAAAGGCCTGCAATTAGTATTCCAAGGGGATTCAGCCGGCCGAGGAAAGCGACGATGATCGCGGTAAAACCGTAGCCCGGCGAGATACCGGGCTGGAGATGTCCGACCGGGCCTGCGACCTCGATGATGCCGGCAAGGCCCGCGAGCGCGCCGGAGACGGCGAAGGTCAGGATGATCAGCTGGTTGGCGTTGAAGCCGCCAAACCGCGCCGCGCGCGGCGCAGCGCCAACCACGCGGATTTCGAATCCCTTGATGGTTCGTCCGAGCAGGATCGCCGCTGCCGCAACGACGAGCAGGGCGATGATCGACCCGAGATGCAGCCGGCCACCTTCGATCAGCAGCGGCACCGTCGCCACCGGATCGAATTCGGCGGTGGTCGGGAAGTTGAAGCCGTGCGGATCACGCCAGGGGCCGCGCACGAGATAGTCGAGAAAGAGATCGGCGACATAGACCAGCATCAGGCTGGTCAGGATCTCGCTGGCGCCGAACCTCACCTTGCAGATCGCCGGGATCAGCGCATAGAGCGCGCCTGCTGCGGCTGCGAGCACGAGCATCGCCGGCAACACCCAGGCTCCGGCGTCGGTGCCTTGCGTCTTCACCGCAATCCAGCTTCCGGCGACCGCGCCGATGAGGAATTGCCCTTCGGCGCCGATGTTCCAGGCGTTCGCGAGATAGCAGAGCGACAGGCCGATCGCGATCATCACCAGCGGCGTCGCCTTCACCGCGATCTCCTGGAGCGAATAGCTGTCAGTGAGCGGCGCGATGAAATAGGCATGCAGCGCGAGCAGCGGATTCTTGCCGAGGATCGCGAACAGGATGGTCATGGTGACGATCGTCAGGCCGATCGCGATCAGCGGCGAGACCAGTGCGATCGTGTTGGAGCGCTCGGCGCGCTTCTCAAGCACCAACTGCATGCGCGGCCTCCTTCGGCTCCAGGCTGCTGCCGCCCATCAGAAGGCCGAGCTTTTCGCGGGTCGCCTCGCTTGTTGCGAGCGGCGCCGACAGGTGGCCGTGGAACATCACGGCGATGCGGTCGGCGATCTCGGCGAGCTCGTCGAGATCCTGGCTTGTCACCAGCACGGCGGCGCCGGCGGTTGCGAGATCGAGTAGCGCCTGGCGGATCACGGCGGCAGCGCCGGCATCGACGCCCCAGGTGGGCTGGCTCACCACCAGCACCGCCGGATTGCGCAGGATCTCGCGGCCGACGATGAACTTTTGCAGATTGCCGCCGGAAAGGCTCGCAGCCTCCGGATCGCGCTTGGCCTTGCGCACATCGAACGTTTCGGTCGCCCGGTCGACGGTCTTCAGCGTCGCCGCGGTGTCGATGAAGCCGCGATGGACCATGCCGCTGGCGGCGTGCCCGGTCAGCAGCGCGTTCTCCGACAGCTTCATGCGCGGCGCGGTGCCGTGACCGAGCCGCTCCTCGGGAACGAAGGCGGCCCCCAGCTTGCGCCGCTGCGTGATCGACAGATGCCCGGCGGCGATGCCCTCGATCACCACCGTGCCGGGGTCCTTGGACAGGCGCTCGCCGGAGAGCGCGGCGAACAGCTCGTCCTGGCCGTTGCCGGCGACGCCGGCGATGCCGAGAATCTCGCCGCCCTTCAGCTCGAACGAGATGTGCTCAAGCCGAACGCCGTGCGCTTCGCTCGGTGCGAGCGAGAGGTCGTTGACGACGAGCCGCGGCACGGTGGTCTTGCGGCCGGCGGGCGCTTTGACTTCCTTGATCTCGCCGCCGACCATCATGCGCGCGAGCGAGGCGGCGGTTTCGAGCCGGGGATTGCAGGTGTCTACTTTCTTGCCGCCGCGCAGGATCGTGGCGGTGTCGCAGAGCCGCTTCACCTCCTCTAACTTGTGGCTGATGTAGAGGATGGCACGGCCTTCGGCCTTGAGCCGCTCCAGCACGATGAAAAGCTGGTCGGCCTCCTGCGGCGTCAGCACGGCGGTGGGCTCGTCCAGGATCAGGAATTTCGGATCCTGCATCAGCGCGCGGACGATCTCGATACGCTGGCGCTCGCCAACCGACAATTGCCAGACCTCGCGTTTGGGATCGAGCGGCAGTCCATAGGTCTTCGACACCTGCTCCAGCCGCGCCGACATGTCCTTGAAGGACTCTTTGCCGTCGAGGCCGAGCGCGACGTTCTCGGCGACGGTAAGGTTGTCGAACAGCGAGAAATGCTGGAACACCATGCCGATGCCGCGGCTGCGAGCTTCCGACGGACCGGACAGTGCGATCGGCTGGCCCTGCCAGCGAATCTCGCCGGCGCTGGGCTGGATCAGCCCGTAGATCGCCTTGACCAGCGTGGACTTGCCGGCGCCGTTCTCGCCCAGCAGCGCGTGGATTTCCGTCGGCCAGATATCGATGTCGATGGAGTCGTTGGCGAGAAAATCCCCATAGCGCTTGGTGAGCCCGAGCGTCTGAAGCAGCGGGGACTCGCCGGAATGCAGGCCGTTAGGCGTCGGATCTAACATTCGCTGATGCGCTTGCATGGGGTGAAGTGTCTCAATAGTGAGCTAGTTTGAACCGCCGCGTAAGGTGTGAAAAGCGTCATCCCTTGCTCAACGCTTCGGCAGGCGGTTGATATCGGCGAGTCGCCGCTCCGGCCGGGTGCGGATCGTGCTCCATCGCTTCGGGACTGTCCTTGCCGGCGCGGCTTGCGCGTGACGTCTGTTGCAAATTTGTGACGGTTCAAACCAAATCGGAACCGGCTGTGCAGGCTTGACGTGAAGCTGAGCAAAGTCGCGCCACCGCGCGTATGCATTTGCGGACCGATTTGACGATGGCCGCCGATCATCATGCCTGCACGTTCGCTCCGACATGAAAGCCGAACAAAATCAAACGGGAATGTCCGGCAATAGCCCGCCTTGCCTTGCCGTAGGCAGGCGGAAGGGAGCGCACGAGAATCCCTAGAATTCCGCAGTGAAATGCCGCCGCGTGCCGAAACAAGCGGCATGCCTTGAAAGAAGTTGAGGCTTCTCACCCCGGGAGATCGGCGCAAGTGTCGCACCCAAGGGACGTTCATTTTTACGTGTCCAAACTTGGGGGTATTCAGGATGTCGTTTCGTTTCAAGGCAATTGCAGCCGCTGCGCTGTCACTTGCTACACTCGCTACCTCTGGCCTGGCCCAGGCGGCGGATCTGCCGGTCAAGGCTGCCAAGAAGGCGGCCGACCTCCCGTTCTTCCTGGTGGTCGACAACCGCGTGTCCTTCTCGTGGATGCCCAAGGGTACCGACCCCGGCATGTGGAGCGTCCGTCCGGACGGCAGCATCAACGGCACCACCGCCAAGCAGGTCTATTCCTTCACCCACTTCGACCTCTGGGCCTACGGCACCAACTTCTTCACCATCTCGATGTTCAAGTCGGGTCATAACGACCCTGCCTCGCCTTGCGTTGCGCCGGGCGTGAACATCAACGGCACTTTCAGCGACTGTGCGGGGGCCACCGAGATCTACGGCCTGTTCCGCTCGACCTTCGGCTGGAACGAGATATTCAACACCAAGGCCTTCACCATGGGGCCGCTGCACAACATTTCGTTCGAAGTCGGCATGGATGCCAACACCGAGAACAACTTCCTCGCGCCCGCCAAGCGCGACGTCGTCGCCGGTCTCCAGTTCGCCTTCGACCTTCCCTACAAGGGCTACTTCAACGTTGCTCCGTTGATGTACTGGGAGTTTTCGAATCACAACGCCTTCACCCAGTGCGGCCTGTTCGCACCCGGTATTGCGGGCGTGACCTGTAACTCCGATGGCAATGTCAGCTACAACCCGACCTGGGCCGTCGAAATCAACTACTACATGGACCTCGGCTTCCTGCCGCCGAACATGCAGTTCTGGTCGATCAGCGGTCGCGCCGGCTGGTACGGACCGAAGGGTGACTCGAACGGCCTTCCCGCGCTGTCCGGCACAGGCATCTTCAGCACCAAGTCCAAGACCGAGCTGAACAGCGAGCCGATCCGCCTGACCTTCGATGCCTCGAAGGCGGTCTGGGGTGACAAGTACTCGCATTTCGTCGACCTGTGGGTTGCCTACCGCTACTGGCAGAACAAGTTCGGCCTCGACCACAACGCCATGGCGGGTGTCTGCACGGTCGCCGCGACCGGCCAGAGCACCAAGAGCTGCACCGAGTCCACGGTCTACGGTGGCATCACTGTGAAGTTCTGATCGACTGAAGTCTCCAAGCTAAAGCGATGGCGCCGCGCATGACCCGCGCGGCGCCATTGGCGTTTGCGTAGCCGTAGCAACCATTAAGAACGATGTGATCGCCCTCCTGGTCTAGCGTGACACCGTGCTCACGGCCGTCAAGGATGGCCTGG
>NZ_LBKA01000198.1:0-35520 GCF_028128955.1 Bradyrhizobium sp. CCBAU 11386 | reverse complement strand
GCCGTCCGAAGCCGTCTTCGTGAGGCTGCCGGCCCTCCCGCGTAGAGTTCTTTTTCTTTCTGTCCTGATCGGCGCGGCTTCGCTCGCAAGCCTCGCGCATGCGCAGGACATCAGCATCAATCTCGGCGGCGGTCAGGGGGGCGGCGTCACCGAGCGCGCGATCCAGCTCATCGCGCTGCTCACGGTGCTGTCGATCGCGCCGTCGATCCTGATCATGATGACGTCGTTCACGCGCATCGTGGTCGTGCTGTCGCTCCTGCGCACCGCGATGGGCACGGCGACCGCGCCGCCCAACTCGGTGATCATCGCGCTCGCGATGTTCCTCACCTTCTTCGTGATGGGGCCGGTGCTGCAAAAATCCTACGACGACGGCATCCGCCCGCTCGTCGCCAACCAGATCGGCGTCGAGGATGCGCTCCAGCGCGCCTCGGTCCCGTTGCGCGGCTTCATGCAGAAGAACGTGCGCGAAAAGGACCTCAAGCTGTTCCTGGATCTCTCCGGCGAGCCGGCGCCGGCCACCCCCGACGAGCTCGCGCTCCGTATCCTCGTCCCCGCCTTCATGATCTCCGAGCTGAAGCGCGCCTTCGAGATCGGCTTTCTGCTGTTCCTGCCCTTCCTGATCATCGACCTCGTCGTCGCCTCGGTGCTGATGTCGATGGGCATGATGATGCTGCCGCCGGCAACCATATCGCTGCCGTTCAAGCTGATCTTCTTCGTCCTGGTCGACGGCTGGTCGCTGGTGGCGGGAAGCCTGGTGCAGAGCTACGGGGGATGAGGCTGGCTTGGGAGCGATGTCAGCGCGTCCTCTCCGTTCCCAATGACACACCTCCGCTCCGCCCCCGTCATTGCGAGGAGCCCTTGCGACGAAGCAATCCAGACTGCTTCCGCGGAGAGACTCTGGATTGCCTCGCTGCGCTCGCAATGACGAGAACGTGGCGGCCGGTCGGGCCGCGCTTCGCGCGGGACCGCCCCCTACCCCTTCACGTCATACTGCTTGCTGAGGTGATCGCCGATCTGCACCGGCATGGCGACGCTTTCGGGGAAGCCGGACCTGTCTCGCGTCGCGAGATTCCTACCGCGTCATCTTGATCTGCCGCACGGCGGGGATCTTCGGCAGCGAGCCGGTGTGGTCGGTCTCTTCCTTGGCCTGCGGCCCAGATGGCGCGCGGGCGGTGGCGTCGGGGAAGCGCTGCTTCATCTCGCGCAGGAAACCGTCGAGCGTGTCGACGCTCGCAGCCAGCTTGGCGATCTCGGCGAATTCGGCACTGGAGGCCGCGGCCGGCTTGCTGGCGATGTTGAAGGCGAGACGGTCGGCGCTCTCGCTCATCAGCGGGGCGTACTTCTCGCGGAAGCGCGACAGGCCGATCGAATCGTCGGCGAGCGCGTAGCCGACGGCGGCGCGGATGATGTCGCTCTTCTCCACCGCATTGAGCGGCTTGAAGTCGCGGAAGCGCTCGCCGTAATAGAGCTCGATCTGCTCGGCGGACTCGCGCCAGCGCCGCGCCGCCCAGAAGATGTCGGAGCGCAGGCGGAGCACTTCGCGCCCGGAGACGTTGGAGACGATGTCGAGCGCGAGATCGTGCCGGCCGACGTCGCTCTGCGCCCGCGCCTCGAGCAGCAGGCGCTGCTGCCTGAGCTCGCCGGAGAGATCGCTGATGCGGCTCGCGCGCAGCGCCGAGATCGCCATGTCCGGCCTGCGGTTGGCCAGATAGATCATGGAAAGACGCGCCGCGACCTGGGCGCGCGCAGCGCCTTCGAGGCGGTGGTCGACCTGGTATTGCAGGAGCTCGGCAGCCTGGTCGAGCAGATCGATCGAGGCGAGACGGTCGGCGAGACGGCGGATCAGCTCGTCGCCGCGGCGGCCGATCGGCGTCAGCTCGCGGAACTCGTAGAACATCCCGAGCGCCTCGACCGGCGGCAGTTCGTCACCCTTGGGCCCCAGGAAGATCTGCGTGAACAGGTCGGAGGCGAGATCCTGCGCCTGGCGCGAGGCCTCCGCGTTCGGCTGGAGCTTCGTCGCGGTGCGCGCCGCCGTGAGCGCGTCCCGGTAGCGCCCGTTCTCGGCATAGATCTGCGACAGCATCTGGAGCGTCTTGACCTCGATCGCGTCGCCGCGCCAGGTCATCGACAGCGTCTCGAGCTCGCGCAGCGCGTCTTCCTTGCTGATCTCGTCGCGCTTCTGCCGCAACGCGACCTCGAGCTGCTTGGCCTCGGCCGCGGCCGGCCGGTCGCTCGAGCCGACCGCGAACCTGTAGTCGTCGAGCGCATCCTTGTCGTGGCCGAGCGCCTCGGCGAGCCTGCCGCGCAGCACGGCGAAGCCGGGCGCAGCCTCGGGCGATACGCCGACGATCTCGAGCTCGCTGCGCCGCTTGGAGGCGCCGGCATAGTCCTTCACTTCGAGCGAGGCGCGCATCGCGTCCATCGTCACGATGCGCTGGATGTCGAGCGGCAGCGAGGCGATGGCGAATTCGACGTTCTTGAACTTCTCGCGCGCGTCCGCCCATTTGCCCTGGCGCGCATAGGCGAGCGCCTTCCAGAGCTGGGAATCGTGGCTGTTGCCGATCACGGGATTGGCGAGGTCCTTCAGGCCCTGCGCCGGCCGGCCGATCAGGATGCTCGCGATCGCGTGCATGATCAGCGCGCCGCTCTCCTCCTTGTTGAGCGGATCGCTCAGCATCAGTTCGGTCACGGCCTTGGCCTCGTGATACATCGCGCGCGACATGTAGAACTGCGCGAGGTCGAGCCGCGGCAGCGAGCGCAGCGCTGGCTCGACGGCCGAGATCGCCGTGATCAGGTCGCTCTGGCGCGTCATGAAGTTTTCCGACTGTCCCTTGCGCCAGCCTTCGGGGCTGAAGATCGGGCGTACCGCGGTCGGGGCGCGCTCGGCGGAGATGTCCACCGGCGACAGCGTCAGTCCGCCCTTCTTGCCGAGAATGACCTTGTCGGATCCGACCTCGACGCCGACCTCGTCGGAGTTCGGCCGGATCGCGATGCCGTGGGCGGATTCCAGCAGCGAGAGATCGACGAGGTCCTGACGCTTGATGAAGCCGCGCACCGGCCGCTGCGCGGTGACGACATAGAGCATGTCGCCGGCGTCGGGATCGGTGAATTTGTGCAGCAGGCCCGGATTGGCGAAGGGAATCGCGATGTTGGCGAGCGCGGGATCGGTGATGTTGCGCGACATCATCAGCGGCAGCGGCGTCGCCTGGATCTTGTCGGCGAGCGTCAGCAGCCAGTTGGTCTCCTTGCCGACCTCCTCGCTCGTCAGCGAGTAGACCAGCGGCCGGGTGAGACGGATGCGCACCGCCTGCCCCTTGTCGAGGGGGACGCGGCCGACCTCGCCGATCATCGCGCCGCCCTTGGTGCGGATCGCCTCGACGTCGATCGGCTTCGGCGTGTCGAACACCAGCCAGACGGTGTCGCCGCGGCGGAACGCCGCCGCGGGCGTTGCGACCTGAAGCGGGAACGTCACCCGCAAGCCGTCGCTATCGCGGCGCGCATCGACGCTTGGTGCGGCCGGCTGCGGCGCGGCCGGCGCCTCGGCGGGCGCAGCTTTGGCTGCTTCCTTGACCGGCTCCTTCGCCGCTTCCTTCACGACCTCCTTGGGCGCCTCGACAATTGCGGGCTTGGCAGGCGCGGCCGGAGCTTCGGCAACAGGCTGGGTCGGCTTCGAGTCCTCCTTGGGCGATTCCTTGGGCGTTTCTTTGGGCGCTTCCGCAGCGTGCGCAGCCTCAATCGCGGGAGCCTGCGCCGGTTTCGGCGCTTCGGCGGCAGGCATCGCGGCAGGCGCTTCCAGCTTCGTCTCGGGCTTGATATCGATCTTGGCCTCGCGCGCGATCGTCTCGGAGGTCGGCGGCGCGATCTCGCGACGGGCGTCCTTCTTCTCGGCCGCCGGCTTTTCCGCGGCCGGTGCCGGTCCATGGCCTTGGCTGGCGGGCTTGGCCTGCGCGATCGCGGCCTCCGGCGTCGCAGCCGTCTTGCCCTTGTCCGGCTGGAAGGAGACGTCGACGACGTAGTTCTTCTCGTCGCGGAAGGAGTGCACGTCGGAATCGCCGATCAGCGCGATCTCGACATTGGTCTGGTCGATGTCAGCCTTCTGCTTGATCGAGGCGACGTTCGGCGGTGCGGCGACGACCGCGTCGGCCAGGTCGAAACTGAGGTTGGCGTTGAAGGCGAGCGTGAGCTTCTGCTCGTTGAGCACGGAGGACACGCCGACGCCGTCGGGCATCTCGAACACGAAGCGCACGAAGGTCGGCTGCACCGATGCGCGCACACGGATCTGCGGACGCTTCTTGGTCTCGGCCGCGGCGCGCTGCGCACGCAGCGCCCGTTCGGCGACGCGCGCGCGCTCGGCGAGTTCCTTGACCACATCCATGGGCAGGCTCGGCGGCGGCCCCTTCCAGCCTTCCGGCAACAGGTCGATGAAGGTGCGCTCGCCGGCATTCATGGTGTTGACGGTGACGCGCCGCGCCAGCGACAGGCGGATGGCGCCGCCGTCGGGATCGCGGCGGGCGGAGTTGACGTAGTCGGGCGCGCCCTCCGGAACCCGGTCGACTGGAACGTCGACCGGCCGGTCGAAGCGGATGATGAGAATGGAGCCGGCCGTCGTCACCTCGGATGGAACATCCTCGCCGAGCTTGATCACCAGACGGGCGAAGCCGCCGCCGGCCGAAAATCTCGCCTCCCCCCGGATCGGGTCCGCCCGCGCCGGGCTTGTGGCGATCAGGCCGACCAGGAGGATGGTTACCAGCGCAGGTGCCTTGCGGACATGACGCGACAGCCCCCACGCCAGGGCGCGGGCTCGCGACACAAATCCAGCGGCAGCCTTCCGCGCCATTGGCGGCACTTCTTCCGGTTCGACGACCCATACCGGCACATGGCGCCGGCCCATGTCGTCGAATGTAGGTTTTGCCAATTAAGGACTTGTTAATGCTGTAATGACGAATTGATCCCGCGCAGTGCGTCGCGACGCCTTGCGTGCGGGCTGAGGCGTTCGCGCTCCAAATCTGGAGAGCAAGTGGTTAAGGAGACGTTAACCCCCCGTCGTCACCGGCACCGGGCGGGACCGGCGCGGCGTGCACCGCAGCTGCCGTCTCAACATATTCCTCTGCGATGATCGGCGAGCCAGAGCCAGTCGTGAACTCAGTCGTGACCGACGCCATAATGCGCGAACTCGTCGCCGATATTGCCCTGAATTGTCTTTGCAGCCGAAATGTCAGAATCTCCGCCAATCGCGTCGCCTTGCTTCAGCTTGGCAAGCCCGCGGCCAAAAAGCGCGCTCGCCAATTCCGGGGCGGCTCGCAAGGCAGAATTGTAGTCGGCGATCGCCGCACCGAACTCGCCCATCTTCAGGTGGATCAGCCCGCGCGAGTCGTACACGGCAGCGCTGGTCGATCCGGATTGAAGCGCTCTGTCGCAGTCCTCCAGCGCGGCCTGCCAGGCACCGAGAAGCGCCCGGGTCCAACATCGTCCGCTCCATGCGGCCTGCGAATCGGGCTGGAGGCGAATGGCCTCGTCGTAGTCATGCGCCGCGCGCTGGTGGTCATTTTTCTTCAGGTAGGCTCCGGCGCGATTGACGAAGGCAGCGCCATAGTCGGGATCGAGCTTGATCGCATCGTCAAAGGCTTCGATCGCGAGCTCATATTCGCCCTTCCTCAAGTGAGCCACACCTCGGTTGTTGAAGGCCTTTGTGTATGTCGGCTTGAGCGCGATCGACTGATCGAAATCGCGGATGGCTTTGTCGTAGTCGCCCTTTGCGGTGTAGGCATTGCCGCGATTGTTATAGGCGATAGCCAGAGCTGCCGTCGTACCCTGACGCGCCTCTATGAAAGCCGTGCAGGCAGCGATCCGGGCATCAAGCGAGGTGACACCCACCCCGTTGCAGGGTTCAATATGACTGAGATAGCTGTTGTTCACCTTGGAATTCTGAGCTGCGACTGGCAAGCCAACCAACAGCAGGACGCCAATCGCCACTCCGCTTTTGACGACGGACGATCTTGGTTCCATGTCAGGCCCCGTCTTCTGAGATCTGGCGATTGCGCGGAGGCTAGAACCAGCGTCAGCACCCGCGGCAGATGTTCAGATTGAGCTTGTGCTCGGCCCTTTGCTCCGGTCGCGGTGACCCCGTTACGCCGGACTTCTTCGGATATTTGTTCTTGCCCTCTTCGATAAGAGTGGAGAACCTGGTGGTTCCGTCATCCGAGATTTCGACATGAGGTGTGGTGCCTCGAACGCCCATCGTGGCGACCGGCGTTTCGATCTTCATGTCGCCAGTCTTCGCAACCTGGCCGGCAACAAAAACGAACGTCCCCTTGGTCAGGCTGAAGATCGTCGAATTGGACTTCCCGGCTGGCTCGTAGACATATTCGTCCAACGTCATGCGGGCGTTGCTCGACAAGTTGAACGAAGACCCATCCACGAAGTTGATGCCGACCCGACTGTCGGCATCGGTTCGAACCACATCGCCCAAATAGACCGGATCGCCAATCTTCGTCTGGATGGATTCGCCCTGGACCTTTGCCTGGACAATGACAGCTCCGACATGCTCGATGATGACCGAGCCCTCGGCTGCCACAACTTTCCCGATTGGCTTTGACGACGAGTCCATGACGGCCCGCCGCGGAGAATCGTTCTGCGCCTGGACTGGGTGGAGTGACGAGCCGGCCAGCGCAAGAACGATACCTGCCACGAGCACAGTCGCTGCGTGAGTGCCCATGGCTCATCCCTTTTTTGAAGATGTTGTTTTGAGCATGCGAACGGCTCCGACGGCGTCGGCGAGACCATCGCGCATCATGGCAGACCAGCGGCAACAAGCCACGACGGCCAAACTGGTTATTCCGGAGTAATCCGAATGGCTGATCGCCGTGCCCGAAAGAGCCACTATCCGTGCCAGGCAATTTCAACCAGCTTTTCGCCCGTGCCGTCGGGCGAAACGACAGCAATTCTGCCGTGACTGGCCTGCGCGGAATTCTCGGAAACCACGACCTTCAGCGGCCTGGCTGAGGTTGCCGGCGCAAAATTGCTCCCGATCGCGTGACGCGGCAAGCCAGCAAAGATACGGCGACGTCTGAGGTCGACCGCTTGTCAATCGAGGTCGAACAATGTCCGTCACGCCCGCTGGAAGGCCCGGGGACGAGTGCGAAGCCGCTGCGGTCAGGCATCACCGCGTGAACGCGGCCAAGAGCGGCTCTAGCGGCTCTCTTGATGAACCCGTTGCGCAGACTCGCGAGCGGGCCTCTGCCGGCCGCTTCGGGATGCTGTCGCTCACGGCATTGTTCTTCTCGATGATCAAACAGGTCAAGGCCGCAGACCCGAACGTAACGTTCCTGGATGACGACGCCATCACTTACAAGGACCTCGCGCACGGTGCATTCGAGCTTGTGACCAAGGAACCGGTCCCGCGGCACATCATCGTCGAGGATCCCGGCGAGACAATCGTCCTCAAAAAGGTCGGATCCACGATCAGTGTGAACCAGGTCACGAACACTCTTGCTCGCATGGAGGAGTTGCAGGCCGCACAACAGGACGCGCTCGCCAATCTTCAAGGACCCCACGGCTCAGGCACGCCTCCCTTCGTCAAATCCCTGCCGCTGCAGCCGATCAATTTCATTCCGCCCAGCGCGCCCGCGCCGCAAGATCTGCTGCAGCCTCTCGTTTTCACCCCTGAGCCTCTGATCGTACTACCACCGCCGACGCTGATCACCGGAGCCGGGCCGGCCGAACTCGATACCGTGGTGTTTGACACATTCACTGCGGCGAGCGGAACGTTCGCCGCGAGCAGCACCAACAGCGGCAAGCTGACCTTCGGCGTCGCCGGGGCGAGCGCCGGCAACACGGTCCTGGACGGAGTGACATACGATCTGTCGAAGACAGGCCCCTACGGGACGCTCTACGTCAACAGCACGAGCGGCGCCTATACGTTCGTGCCCGACAGCGCCGCAATCAACGCGCTGACGGCGCCCACGACCGACGGCTTCGTTGTGACTGTTTCCGACGGATCCACCTCCGCCAGTCAGACCTTCACGGTCATCCTTAACGGCGTCAACGACGCTGCATTCATCTCCGGAACCACGACCGGCTCAGTTGTCGAGGCTGGCGGCACCACCAACGGAGCCCCCGGCACGCCGATTGCGACCGGCACGCTCACCGACACCGACGTCGACAATCCGCCCAATACCTTCACGGCAGTGAGCTCGCCAAGAGCGAGCGCCGGCGGCTACGGCACCTTCACGATGACGGCGGCCGGCGTGTGGACCTACATCCTGGACGACACCAACGCCGCGGTGCAGGCGCTCAATGCGGGCGATACGCTGATCGACAACTTTACGGTGGCCGCCATAGACGGCACTCCCCAAGTGGTGACGATCACCATCCATGGGGCCAGCGACGCGGCCATTATCTCCGGCTCGACGACCGGCTCGGTGATCGAGGCCGGCGGCGTTGCCAATGCAACACCCGGAACGGCCACTGCAAGCGGCACGCTCACCGACACTGACGTCGACACGACCTCAAATGTCTTCACGGCGGTCGGCCCAACGGCAAGCGCGGGCGGCTACGGCACCTTCACAATGACGGCAGCCGGCGTGTGGACCTACACGCTCGACAATACCAACGGTGCGGTGCAGGCGCTCAATGCCGGCGAGACGCTGACCGACACGTTCACAGTGACCACTCTGGACGGCACCCCCCAAGTGGTCACCATCACCATTCACGGCACCAACGACGCCGCCATTGTTTCCGGCACCACGACCGGTTCAGTGACCGAGGCAGGCGGCGTCGCCAATGCGGCGCCCGGCACGCCGGCCGCGACGGGCACACTCGTCGCCGTTGACGTCGACAATACGTCCAACATCTTCACGACGGTAAGTTCGCCAAAGACAAGCGTGAACGGCTACGGCACCTTCACGATGACCGCCGCCGGCGTGTGGGCCTACACCCTCGACAACGCCAACGCCGCGGTGCAGGCGCTCAATGTCGGCGACACGCTCGCCGACAGTTTCACCGTCACTGCCATCGACGGCACCCCGCAACTGGTGACGATCGCCATCCACGGCACCAACGACGCCGCCATCATTTCCGGCACCACGACCGGTTCAGTGATCGAGGCAGGCACTGCTGCGCCCGGCATTCCCATCGCGACCGGCACGCTCACCGACACCGACGTCGACAATACGCCGAACACCTTCACGGTAGTCGCCTCGCCAACTGCGAGCGACGGCGGGTACGGCACCTTCACCATGACGGCGGCCGGCGTGTGGACCTACACACTCGACAACAACAATAGCGTGGTTCAGGCGCTGGACCCGGGCGATGCGCTAACCGACACTTTCACGGTGACTGCGATCGACGGCACGACGCAATCCGTGGCCGTCACCATCCATGGTGCCAGCGACGCAGACCCTAACGATTTCGATAACCTCGCCACGGGGTCCGTCGTGATATCCGATCCCCCCAACGTGTTTGGAACGCCGGGGAGCGAAACTATCGCGGGCGGCGGCAATGCAGGTCAGATCATCTACGCAGGAGCGGGCAGCGATACCGTCAACGGCACTGGCAAAGCCGACATTCTCTATGGCGGCTCCGGCAATGACACGATCAAGGGCAACGACGGGGATGACGCGATTTACGGTGGTTCGGGCAACGATACCATCAATGGCAACAACGGCAGCGACACCATCACCGGTGGATTTGGTGCGGACCACCTCACGGGCAGCAATGGGAGCGACCGTTTCGTCTATCTGTTCGCGGCCGATTCCAACGCCGGCCAGTTCGACACCATTACCGATTTCGCATCGGGATCCGACAAGATCGACTTGACGGCTCTCGGCGGGCTTGGCTTCGTTCTCCTGGCCTTGAGCTCATCAAGCACGTCGGTCCCGGCTCATACGATCGCCTGGCTCTACGACAGCGCGGCCAACGAAACGATAGTGTATGTCAATCCGAGCGACCAGACCCTGCACATTGGCGATTCCGGCCTGATCGAAATCCATTTGCAGGGGATTGCGACCATCGACGCGTCGGATTTCATCCTGGCGCCGGCAGCGGCGGCTGTGCTGGCGGCTGACAGCGGGCCGCTCGATCTCAGCGCAGCGACACAAAGCGATGCCACCGCCGTGACGATCACCAGTTCGTCCGACACCACACTCAGCGACGGCACGCTCCTCGCTGACTGGAACGCGACGGACGGATCAACCGACCAGGCCTCCGGCGTCTCTGCCAGTTCGGACCAGTTTGAATGGACCGAATATCCGAGCTTCGCCAGCTCAGACGGGGTGCAGCTGCGCGCGACCGAGATGACCAGCAGTGACGCGGTAACGCCCTCACCGACCGGGCTGTCCACGGTCTTGCACGATGTGACCGCACCGACGGCGACCAGCTTCGTCTTCGATCATCCAACGGTGCCCGACAGCATCGATACCACGATCGGAAACAATGACGTGATCGCCGGAAGTGCCCCCATGCCTGACGTTGCTTTCGCGGCGCTCCACGATGCCGCCGAACAGCTCGCCCGGCACGGGCATACGCTGGAGAGCCGCGACGAGGACCACGGTGCATCGGCTCCGGAAAGCGCCCACAATGCTGCTCATGCCCACGGTGGCCCCGATCATTCGCTTTCAAGCGAGGCGGCCGGACAGCACGACGCGCCCAGGCACGGCCCGGTGGGTGTCGATCCGCCCTCTACTGGTCATGCGGCGCCTGGCTCAGCGCCTGCCGGTTCGCACCAGTTCGGCGACTCCTTTTACTTCAAGGATGGCGCTTCGCACGGCCAGGATTCAGAGCTCAGCGCAGAACTGGATGATCCCTCGGACCCGCCCGGTCATCACGAGCACGCTGGGAAAGTCCACGAATCCGCGGCGGCGTCAATGCCTGAACTGTCCCCGCCGCATATTGATCCGGCCCACGGGGCAGGCACAACTGGCGCTCAGGTGCTGCACGATCTGATCGTGTGACGCCCCGCAAGGCGACTGTGTCTTCAGTGTTGTTTTCCTGCGCAATCCGGCGCGGAGGAGTTCTCTCGCTCGAGACCCGCGTCATCATCAGCGTCGCCATCTTCCCCTTGCGGCGGCAATGCATGCTGATGGTTAAGTGCGGATGTCCAGGCGAACGTCATCGCCGCGATGATTAGCCGATTGACGGCTTCGATTGCGCGTTCTGCTGCGGACGAGTAGTTCATGGCTTCCCTCCCCGCTGCGGATTTACGAATGGCGGAAGCCTAGGACGATTGCTTCGGCGCCACTGTACTCCACTTCACATTTGTACGCGTCAACTCATCGCAGCCTCAGAAGATGCCGCTTGCTTCGGCTGCATCCGCAACGCGAGTCGTGCTTGGTTGCCGGGCACGCGCGCACAACCTCAGAGGTGTTGCGGTCCATCAACGACTCTGAATCAGATGCGGTCACGGCGATGCGAATTCGATTGGTCAGCTTTTGGGGGGCAATCAATGAGCGGAGAAGCCAACTGCATTGTATGTAGCCGGGCAAGAGCAGTCGTAGCCGTCTTTCCAATCGCGCGGGGCTATGCACTGAAGGTGTACGAGTGCTCCTGCTGCCACAGCACCCTGCATCTCGTCACTCGAATGACGAAGGCTGCGCTGATCAAGCAGCACTGCGAGACCCTCCTTCCCGTCGAGAAGCCGTTGAGCTCGACAGGTCGCAGGGTTCAGCAGCGGATCGCAAGCTAGCCACGCAAGGCATCCGGCTGCGTGCCGGCCGGGCGACCGCGCAACTGCGCGCAAGAGCCGCGGCGCGCCGCGGCTCTCGCGCCCTCAATTCGGCTTTTGCGTCGGCTTGCCGTCGATCTTGGGCAGATCGCCGGCCGAGGCGGATTGATCGCCGCCGCCATTGGCACGGCGGGCCATCTCGACGGTCAGCCGCTCGGCGGCCTCCGGCGACATCAGTCCCAGGATGTCCGACATCTTTCGCGGCGCGATGGCCGAGGCGATCTCGATCAGCACGCCCATCTCGAGCCGGTCGAACACCCGCGCGGCGTCCTTCGGCTTCATGCCCTCATACATGGTGACGAGGCCCTTCATGCGCTGGGCTTCGGCGGCCTTCTGCTCGGCCTGGGTCGTGGAGATGCGGGATTCCACCGCCTTCATCTCCTCGACCTTGTTCTCGATGCGCTTCTCGGCCGATTTCAGCAGGCTCTCGCGGATGTCGATCTCGCGCTGGCGGGCCTCGATCTCCTGGCGGCGCGACTGCAACCGCTCCAGGATCGCGCGCTCCGAGGCCGAGACCTGCGGCTGGGCCTCCTCCACCTTGACCACGGTGCCTTCGGGCTTGGTCTCGGGCGCTGCCGGCTTCGGCGCCTCCTTCGGCGCGCCGTGGGTCGAGCCGGTGATGTCGGGGTCTTCCCGTCCGGTCGGAAAGTTCAGATTCTCCTGCGCCCAGGACTTCTTGGCCTGTTTCGGCTGGTAGTCGAAGACATAGCCGCCGTTGACCACGAGGCCCGCGACCTTGAGCGTGGCGAGACCTGCGACGGCAACCAGGACGACTGGAATGACGCGGATGTTACGAAAGGACTTCATACCCTCACTTCATGCGGCAAGGCCGTTGGACCGTCGGCGCTCGGAGAAGGCTTCGGCCGCAGCCGCCACCGCCTTTGCCGACGAGGGCTTGGCCGCGGCCACGGCAACCGTTTCCGGATTGGTCACGGGGCGCGCGGCGATCGCGATCTTGGACAGGCGCCGCACCACGTTGTCGGCTTCGCCCAGCTGCTTGTAGAGCTGGTCCGACATCTGGGTCGCCGCCGCGAGCTGGCTGCCGAGGTTCTCGTTGACGTCGCGCACGGCGAGCTTCAGCCCGCCGATCGCACGCTCGGCGATCTCGGTCGCGGTGATCAGCTCGGCGATGACCGCCTTCAGCGAATGCTCGTCCGCCTTCAGCCGCGTCAGCCGCTTGTTCAGCAGGATGCAGTAGCCGATCGTGAGCATCAGCAAGATAGCCACCAGCGTCTCGATCGCCATTCCAAGGGAGTGGTTCATGGGGCCTCCATCATCTTGTTCTGCTCGTCCACCTTCTCGAACATCGCAAGTGTCGTATTTGGCTTGCGCAAGGGTTTCGTCACTCTGATAGCGACGCGGTCGCCGACCCGGCCCATGCGTCCTTCGGTGATTGTGACGTCGCCGCAGCGCACGGTGACGTTGGCGTCCGCGCGCATGTCCAGCGGCAGCGTGTCGCCGACCTTCAGCCGCATCAGCTGCTTGAGCGGAATGTCGGCCTCGTAGAGCACGGCATCGACGGCGATCTCGGCCTGGCCGATCTCGGTGGCGAAATGGCCTTCCCAGACCGGGTCGCGGCCGAACTTTTCGCCCATGAACATCTGGAGCAGGACGCCCCGGATCGGTTCGATGGTCGCGTAAGGCAGCAGGAGCTCGATATTGCCGCCGCGGTCTTCCATGTCGATGCGCAGGCGCACCAGGATGGCGGCGTTGGCGGGACGGCTGATCGCGGCGAAACGCGGGTTGGTCTCGAGCCGGTCGATCGTGAAGGTCACCGGCGACAGCGGCCGGAACGCCTGCTCGGCGTCGGCCAGCACCACCTCGACCAGCCGCTTGACCAGCTCGGTCTCGATCGTGGTGTAGGGCCGGCCCTCGATGCGGAGCTGGCTGGTGCCGCGGCGGCCGCCGAGCAGCACGTCGATCATCGAGTAGATCAGGTTGGAATCGACCGTCGCCATGCCGAAATTGTCCCACTCCTCGGCCTTGAACACCGAGAGCACGGCCGGCAGCGGGATCGAGTTCATGTAGTCGCCGAAGCGCACCGAGGTGATGCGGTCGAGCGAGACTTCGACGTTGTCCGAGGTGAAATTGCGCAGGGATGTCGTCAAGAGCCGCACCAGGCGGTCGAAGACGATTTCGAGCATCGGCAGACGCTCGTAGGAGACCATCGCCGAATCGATGATCGCGCGAATGCCGGAATGGTCGTCGAGCGTGACGTCGCCGACGGTGAAGCCGAGGAGGTTGTCGATCTCCTCCTGCGACAGCACCCGCTCGCCGGAGTTCTTGCCGGTGCCGAGGTCGCGGCTGCCGTCCTCGACCATGGCCGCCCATTGCAGGGCCATGGTCTCGGAGAGTTCGTTTTCGGCAGCGGCCTTCGCGGCCTCCGCGGGATCCTCGGAATCGAGCGAAGCCTCCCATTGGGCGGCAATCGCATCCTGGTCCATCTGCTCGTTGCCGGCCATGACGCTAGCCCATTACCTTCCCTGCGCCGTCACTGGATCACGACTTCCTTGAACAGCACCGCGCTGACCTGGACCGGCGCGACCGCCGCATTGACGCGCTTGGTCAGCTCTTCCTTGAGGCGGAAGATGCCGGCGGAGCCGTTGAGGTCGGAGGAGCGCAGCTCGCGCACATAGGTCTGGAAGATGTCGGTGACGCGCGGCATCGCCGGCTTGATCGCCTCGATCTGCTTCTCTTCCTTCAGCTCCAGCACGATCTTCAGCTTCAGATATTGCACGCGCTCGCCCGGAGCACCGGCGAGGTTGACCATCATGTCGGGCACCTCGACGAAGGCCGGCGGCTTCGGCGGGGGCGCCGCCTCGGCATGATGCTCGTCGTCGCCATGCCGGAAGAAGAAGAACCAGGTCGCCGCACCGCCGCCGAGGACGGCGAGCAGGCCGACGGCCATGATGATGAGCTTGAGCTTGTTCTTCGGGGGAGCGGCTTCCGCGCCTTCGGCGGCTGCGCCGCCTTCCGCTTCGTTCTCTGCCATGGTCGCCCGGCTCGCTCATCTCTTATAGGAATCGAAAGAGCGAAGCCCCCTGGCAGACAATGACGCGATACAAATGCCCCAGCGCAATGCGCTCCCTTGCACGCAAACGCTACGGTAATAATGGTTAACGGAATCTTTCGATTGGGCCTCCACTAGGAAAAATCTGCCGGGCAAACATGGCTAACAGAACCTTTCTGCCGCCCTCCCGCGCCCTCGAAAAATCGACAAGGTATTGATATTTAATAATTTTCTTCGTTGGCACGGCTTTCGCTGAGAGAGGACCGAGACCGAACGGTTTGGGAGAACCCGACGGTCTCGTTCACGGGGTCCGCCAAGGCGCTTGGGAGAGCGAGGAGGCAGATCTCACTCAGGGGAGATCTTCCGATGCAGAACGCGCTTCTGATCGGCTTGTCACGGCAGATGACGTTGGAACGGCAGATGGATGTCATCGCCAACAACGTCGCCAATGCCAACACCAACGGCTTCAAGGCCGACCATTCGCTGTTCGAGGAGTATCTCAACTCGAACGCGCGTGAGGACAATTTCGTCGGTTCCGACCGCCGGGTCTCCTATGTGCAGGACCGCGGCACCTTCCGCGACGTCGGCCAGGGGCCGATGGAGGCGACCAACAACCCGCTCGACATGGCGATCGACGGCAACGCCTTCTTCGCGGTGCAGGCCAACGGCGCCGAGCGCTACACCCGCGACGGCAAATTCGCGCTCAGCAGCACCGGCCAGCTCGTCACCTCCGACGGCAACCTCGTGCTCGGCACCGGCGGCCCGATCACCTTCCAGCCGACCGACCACGACATCAATATCGCCCCCGACGGCACCGTCACGGTGCTCGAGGGCACGGCCAAGACCGACTCGATCCGCGGCAAGATCCGCATGGCCTCGTTCGACGATCCGGCCCGGCTGACCAAGCTCGGCGCCAACCTCTACAGCGCCGGCTCCGCGACCCAGCAGGCCGACACCAAGTCCACCGTGCGCCAGGGCTACATCGAGAAGTCGAACGTGAACTCGGTCGGCGAGATGAGCCGCATGGTCGAAGTCATGCGCAGCTACACCGCCATCGCCAATCTGCTCCAGCAGCAGAGCGACCTCCACAAATCGGCGATCGAGAAGCTCGCCGACGTTCCGGCCTGATTAGGGGACCACTGATATGCAAGCGCTCCACACCGCTGCGACCGGAATGGCGGCCCAGGAACTCAACGTCCAGGTCATCTCCAACAACATCGCGAACCTGCGCACCACCGGCTTCAAGAAGCAGACCGCGGCGTTCCAGGACCTGATCTACGAGCACGTCCGCCGCGTCGGCGCGCAAGCCTCGGACCAGGGCACCATCGTGCCTGTCGGCGTCGACATCGGCGGCGGCGTCAAGACCGTCGGCACGCCGCGCAGCATGACGCAGGGCACGCTGTCGCAGACCGGCAACGATCTCGACCTCGCGATCTCGGGCGAAGGCTTCTTCAAGATCCTGATGCCCGACGGCACCTACCAGTACACCCGCGACGGCACCTTCCAGATGGACAATCAGGGCCGCGTCGTCACCGCGCAGGGCAACCCGGTGCAGCCGACCATCACCATCCCGAACAACGCTTCGGGCATCACCGTGAGCGAGCAGGGCCAGGTCTCGGTGACGCTGCCGGGCTCGTCGACCTCCTCGATCATCGGCCAGCTCGGCGTGACCCGTTTCATCAACAAGGCGGGCCTTCAGCCGGTCGGCAACAACCAGTTCACCGAGACCCCCTCGTCCGGCGCGCCGCAGGACGGCACCGCGAACTCCGAAGGCTACGGCAAGATCACGCAGGGCAGCCTGGAGCAGGCCAATGTCGACGTCGTCTCGGAGATGAGCGACCTGATCGCCGCCCAGCGCGCATACGAGATGAACGCCAAGGTCATCAGCGCCGCCGACCAGATGATGCAATCGACCACGGCGCTGTTCCGCTGAGGTAATGACGATGATCCGCACCACCCTCGCCACGATCTCCGCTCTCCTGCTGCTGGCGCTGCCGGCACAGGCCGCCGACGACGTCATCGCGGCGCCGACGCTGCGCGCGAGCGTCACCGTGACCTCCGACGTGGTGCGGGTCGGCGATCTCATCGACAATGCCGGCTCGGCCGCGCTGATCCCGGTCTATCGCTCGCCCGATCTCGGCACCACCGGCGCGCTGCCGGTCGCGCAAGTCCTGTCGGTGTTGCGCGCAAAGCAGGTGATCGGCGTGATGACCGGCGACATCAAGGAAGTCCAGGTCACCCGCCTCGCCCGCACCCTTGCCAACAAGGACCTCGAAAACGCGGTGGCCTCGGCGCTCGAGCGCCGCTTCGGCCTTGGCGATGCCGCCAACATCACCGTCACCTTCGACCGCGGCGTCGCCGACATGCGGCTGGACGCCTCCAACACCGGCGCGCTGCAGCCGGCGGCGACCCGTTACGACGCCCGCAGCGGCCGTTTCGACATCGCCTTCGAGATCAACAACGACAACAATCCGGCGCCGACCAAGCTGCGCTTCACCGGCACCGCGATCGAGACCGTGGAAGTGGCCGTACTGACGCGCGACATCGACCGCGCCGACCTCCTGAAATCCTCCGACGTCACGCTGGAGCGCCGGCCCAAGGCCGAGGTCACCGGCGAGGCCGCCTCGCGCGACCGCACCATCGGCATGCAGCTGCGCCGGCCGATGCGGGCGGGCACGCCGATCCGGGTCGCCGACATCGTCAAGCCCGACTTCGTGCAGCGCGACCAGAACGTCACCATCATCTACCAGGTGCCCGGGCTCTACCTCACCACGCGCGGCAAGGCGATCGAGAGCGGCGCCGAGGGCGACACCGTCAGCGTGCTCAACCTGCAATCCAAGCGCACGCTGACCGGCGTCGTCACCGGCCGCGGCCAGATCACGGTCCAGGGCGCGAGCCAGTCCGCGCCGATGGCGCCCGCGGTCGAGCAGACCTCCTCGCTCAAGCGCGACGAGGTGCCCGCACCCGTCGACACTGCAGCTCTCGTCCGGAACCTGGTCCAGGCCCCCGAGTCGCCGGCCCAAGTCGCCCAGGCCCAGATCCCGCAAGCCCGCATCTCGCAAGCTCCAGCCAAGTCAGAGTAAGTCATGTCCCCGTTCAGTTCGGCTTCCCGTCTTCGTCGCATCGCGATCTCTGCCCTGCTGCTGGCCTCTTGCGCGCTGGGCGGCTGCTCCTCGATCGACCGCCTGTCGCAGATCGGCGAGCAACCGAAATTGTCCGCGATCGACAATCCGACGACGCAGCCCGGCTACAAGCCGGTGCAGATGCCGATGCCGAAGCCGGAAGTCGCCTCCTACAATCCGAACTCGCTGTGGCGGAGCGGCAGCCGCGCCTTCTTCAAGGACCAGCGCGCCCACCAGATCGGCGACCTCCTCACCGTGACCGTGAACATCACCGACAAGGCCAACATCGCCAACGAGACCCAGCGCAGCCGCACCAACTCGGAAGACTCGGGCATCACCGACTTCATCGGGTCCAAGACCATCACCCAGGCCAACAAGATCCTGCCCGGCCGCATCCTGACCGCCGACTCCACCGCCTCCAGCGACGGCAAGGGCTCGGTCAACCGCACGGAAGCGTTGCAGACCAACGTCGCCGCGGTGGTCACGCAAGTGCTGCCGAACGGCAACCTCGTGGTCGAAGGCAAGCAGGAGATCCGCGTCAACTACGAGATCCGCGAGCTCGTGGTCGCCGGCATCGTCCGCCCCGAAGACATCCAGAGCGACAACACCATCGATTCCACCAAGATCGCGCAGGCCCGCATCGCCTATGGCGGCCGCGGCCAGATCATGGACGTGCAGCAGCCGCGCTACGGCCAGCAAGTCATGGACGTGCTGCTGCCCTTCTAAGTCTCTTTAAGAGCTCCCACATCGTGTTCGCGAACCTAGGCGCGAACGACGATGTACTACGCGGCCTCCGGTAGCTCCCCTGCCGGAGGCCGCATGTATTTTGGCGTGGATACGCACAGCGAGTCAGGCCCGCACAATCATAGCGACGCCGCCACCTCACACTCCGTCATTGCGAGCGCAGCGAAGCAATCCAGACTACGTCCGCGGAAAGACTCTGGATTGCTTCGTCGCGAAGAGCTCCTCGCAATGACGGCGGCGGGAGGACGCACATCACGCAGCTTTCGCAACGGCGCGTATCTCCAGATGCACGCCCGTCTCCTTCTGAAGCGCGTGGATCACCGCCATCAGATTTTCCGCGGTCGGATTGCCGCGCGGCCCGAACATCCGCATCAAGCTTTTTTGAGGACGATCGAGCACCTCACTCAGTCGTTCAAAGCCGATGGTGGCGTTTATGTAGGTCCGAAGCGCTGTGCGGCCGTAGTCGACGTCCCCCTGCAACAGGCCCTGCATCGCCTCCAGGAACAACGCCTCGCGAAAGGCGGGATCGCGCTCCGCCATCGCGCGGACGGTATCACGAAAACTCCGGGTCAATGGCATCACCTGATCCTCCGTCCTGCTCTTGACTTGTACTCACGCCAGCGGCGCAGCGCCGCATCGATATCGTTTTGCTGTCTCTGCTTGGTGCCGCCTCCCAACAAAATGACCAGCAGATTGCCGGACCAACCGAAATAGACTCGGTAGCCCGGACCACGATCGATCTTCAGCTCGGCGGCCCCTTCCCCAATGGACTTGACGTTCGACTTGTTGCCATCGGCTAGTCGCTCGATCGCGACGGCAATCATCGCGCGCGCCTGTGGATCAAGCCGTTCGAGCCAATCGCGGAATGGGCTACGGCCATCGACGATGTATTCTTCGACCCTGATCATTTGGTACCACACTCGTTACCATTTTTCAATTTCAGAATTTTCGGATTACTAAAAATCGTTCTTGACCGATGCCTGCTTCACCATTATGTTCCCGTTTCGTTCCATGCCACAAGAGGGCGTATCGCGATCGTCACGAAACGCGGGATGGAATGCGGTGGCCGCGACGGCGTCGGCGCGCGAGGTTGGCTGCAGGGCGGGAAACCGTGAGCAGCAGCACGCGCGATACGACACGGCGCTGACAGCGTCTTACGCTTGGTCTCGACGGTGAGCGCACGCCAGCCGTCGGGGATGCGAGCGAAGATGTGCGCGGACGGAGAAGTCGTGTGGTCCTGACGCCCGGGGTCTGTGCGTCAAGTCTTGCGGTGATGCTGCGGCCCGACCGGACCGCGCGCATCAGCCATCCGCATGGCGACGGGGGCAATAGTGCATCGCTCCCCGGGGAGAGCACGAAGGACACCGTTAAAACCATCCGCGCAGGGAAGGCCGGGATGTCCCGGCGTCACCTGTGGTCCACCCGTGCGCGTTTGATCCGCACACGGGATTGCGGGTGCCAGCCGGCGCCCGGCCTTCCCTGCGCCTTCTTGTTTTTCAGGAAGGCGAGATGATTGCAGAACTCGGGCGGAAGATGCCGCGAGGAGGTGAAGGCGTGTCTGCGATTGCGATGTGAATTGAAGGAGCGCCGCCCTTGCCCCAACGGCCGTCATTGCGAGCGCAGCGAAGCAATCCAGACTGCCGCCGCGGAAAGATTCTGGATTGCTTCGCTGCGCTCGCAATGACAGCGGCGAGAGCTCACTTGAACTCCGCCTCCACCACGCCCAGCCCGTCCAGCTCCATCCGCACCTTGTCGCCGGCCTTCAGCCACAGCGTCTTCACCAGGCTTCCCGTCAGCACGAGCTGTCCCGCATGCAAACTCTTGCCCTCGGCGGCGAGATGATTGGCGAGCCAGGCGAGCGCATTGTGGGGATGGCCGAGCACGTCGGCGCCGGTGCCGTGGCTGACCTCCTCGCCGTTGACGATGGCGCGGCCCTTGACCGCCGTCAGGTCCGGCACCGACGAGCGTGGAACGGACGGCCCCAGCACGCAGCCGGCGGCGAAGAAATCGTCGGCGATCAGCGTCGGCGCGCCCATCGTCTCCCACTTCACATAGCGGTCGTCGACGATCTCGATCGCGGGATGATAGGCATCGACGGCCTCGCCGACCCATTCGGCCGTGAACGGCGCCTCGCCGGCGGCAAGGTCACGCTGCAGCCGCACCGCGATCTCGCATTCGACGCCGACACGGACATATTTGGAGGCCGCGAGCTTCACCCCGCTGTCGTGCACGCCCTTCTGGAACACGCCGCCGCCGCAGGGATGCGGGATGCCGATGTAGTCCTGCATCACCTGGCTGGTGCAGCCGATCTTGTAGCCGACGAGCGGGCCGAGATGCGGCAGCAGGAGATCGTGCAGCGCGCGCTGGACCTGGTAACCCTCGGCCTCGTCGGCCGGTGGAACCTCGAGCGCTGCAAGCGGCGCATGGTTGCGGCGCGCCAGTGCGATTGCCTTTGCGGCTTCGAGAATGTTGTCCATCGGCGCCGCCTCCCACGCTACGCAATCGAGGGCGGCACTTCAGCATCCCCGCTCCGGCCTGACAAGCGCGGCCCAAAGGACGATCCAGAGGACGGTCCAAAGGACGATCCAAGGGCGGCTTCACGCCTTGACGAGGCCAAGCCGGATCAGGCTCTCGGCCGTCGCGAGGATCGCCGCATCGTTGGAACGCGCCTGCCAGCCGAGCAGCGACCGCGCCTTGGCGCTGGTGGAGTGCCTGACCTTGCCGAGCATCGGCACGACCGCACGCAGCAGCGGAATCCGGTTTGCGGCCAGGCGCACCAGCCAGTCCGGCGCCTGGAGCCGCGGAACCCGGCGCGCCCTCGGTCCGAGTTCCCGCCGCAGCACCCTGGCGATGTCCAGGATCGACATCGCCTCGCCCGAGACCGCGATGAAACGCTCGCCTTTCGCCTCAGGCGCCGTCATCGCCCGCAAATGCAGGTCGGCCACGTCGCGCACGTCGACCACGCCGAAATAGACCCGCGGCACCGCCGGCATGGCGCCGTCGAGCAACGATTTGACGATCTCGATCGACCCGGAGAAGTCCGGCCCGAGCACGGGACCGAAAATGCCGGCGGGGTTCACGACCGAGAGCTCGAGCCCGCCGCCTTCGCGCGCGACGAAATCCCAGGCCGCCCGCTCGGCCAGCGTCTTGGATTTGATGTAGGGCTGCACGTCGGCGCCTTCGAGATTGGTCCAGTCGGTCTCGTCGAACGGTTTTTCCCGCGGCTTGTGGCCATACCCGATCGCACCCAGCGACGAGGTGATCACCACGCGCCTCACGCCGGCCTCGCGCGCGGCCCGCAGCACCCGCAGCGTGCCGTCGCGGGCCGGGATGATCATCTCGTTCTCATCCTTGGGAACACTGGTCGAGAGCGGCGAGGCAACATGGAGAACGTAGTCGCAGCCCGCGACGGCCTCACGCCACCCCTCGTCCCGGACGAGGTCGGCGGTGAAGAAGGACAGGCTCTCCGGCGAAACGGCCCCGCCCTCGTGCAGCATGGCCAGCACGTCGGCCTGGCGCTCCGGCCGGCGCACCGTCGTCCGCACCGTGTGGCCGGCGGCCAGAAGTTGCAGGACGACGTGGATGCCGACGAAGCCCGACCCGCCAGTGACCAGAACAATGCTCATTGCCAAATTCCCCTCGTTGCACGGGCCGGCGAATTGGTTCCGCCGCCCTGCTCAAGGCGGCATCTGGTCACTATCTCCCGGGGAGCAAGTAGAATGGATTTCGAGACCGGTATGGAAAACCTGACCAGCGTTTGCGAGAACGACTGCGATTGCAGCCCCGACCCTGCCCTGCTCGCCGACTTCAAGCGGGCCATCCATGCCCTCGGCGGCAAGTGGAAGCTGGAAATCCTGTTCGCGCTGATGAACGGCGCGGTTCGGTTCGGCGCGTTGCGGCGATCGATCGGCGGCATCACCCAGCACATGCTGACCACGCAACTGCGCGAGCTCGAGCAGGACGGCCTGGTGTCGCGGACCGTCTTCGCGGAGAAACCCTTAAGGGTCGAGTACGAGCTAACGGACGCGGCCTACGGCCTGTTGCCGGCGTTTAAGGAAATATTGAGCTGGTCCAGGCTTTATGGGGATGCGCACCTTGCGGTGTCGCAGCAGGCCTGATTGCAGCGATGCTTGATGCAGCTGGATCGGTGTCTCAGCATTCGAGTCGATCCCGTTGATGCGACTCGCAAAATCTCCCGCACCTGAAGTGAAGGCTGCTTCTCATCCGAACTCACGTGAGCTCGGAGGAATCGAGTCTAGCCCATTGATCACGATTCACTTTTCGCGATTTCGCTCGCGCGTCGAAGCGCACGGCGGCAAGCGACGGGCAATATGCTGACCCCGGCGCGAAATGGCGCCTTGCGTCCAAAAACAAAGAGCCGCATCTCTGCGGCTCTGACTCTATTCGTCGCGATAGACCTTCTCGCGTTTCTCGTGTCGCTCCTGCGCTTCCACCGAGAGCGTCGCGATCGGCCGGGCCTCGAGCCGCTTCAACGAGATCGGCTCCCCGGTGTCCTCGCAATAGCCATAGGTGTTGTCCTCGATACGCTGGAGCGCGGCGTCGATCTTGGCGATCAACTTGCGCTGGCGGTCGCGGGCGCGGAGTTCGATGGCGCGATCGGTTTCGGACGATGCCCGATCGGCGAGATCGGGGTGGTTCACGTTCTCCTCCTGCAGGGCTTGCAGGGTGAGCTTGGACTCTTTGAGGATCTCATCCTTCCAGGCAAGGAGCTTCAAACGGAAGTACTCCTTCTGCCGGTCGTTCATGAAAGGCTCTTTTTCGGTCGGTCGGTAGTTTTTCAACTTTTCCAAGGGCGGCCTATCTGTCTAAGCAACGACTCGCAAACGGAACGGGGTCCGTTGAACGGGGCGTTATATAGCGGCCTCCTGTGACAGACAATATTTCCCTGCTCGCCCAGCGGGCGCGCCCAAGCCCTTGCACAGGAAGGTTTATCCTGGAGGGCCCGGGGGCGGCCGAAAGCCTAGTAACCGACCGTGAAACGCTGCCTCAAATGGGCCGGCCGCTCGATCTCGTCGGCCAGCGCAATGGCGTAGTCGGCGAAGCTGATCCAGCTCTTGCCGTTCGCATCTGCGAGAAGCTGATCGGTCCCGAGCCGGAACTTGGCCGTGCGCTCCCCCTCGACGAACAGCGCCGATGGCGAGATGAAGGTCCAGTTCAGGTCCTTTTCCTGCCGCAGCAGGTCGAGAAAGGCGGAGCCTGCCTCGGCCTCGGCTTTGTATTGGGCCGGAAAACCAGGAGTTGTGACCAGCTTTACGCCAGGAGCGACCTCCAGGCTGCCAGCCCCGCCGACGACGAGGTAGCGGCCCACCTTGGAGTCCTTGGCTGCCCCGATCAGCTTGAGCGCGTCGCTGGCCAGGAAGTGCACGGAACTCACGGCGACGTCGTGCCCGGCCCACAGCTTGGCGAGGCCCGCCTGGTCGAGCACATCTCCCTTGGTGGGTGTGACGTTCGGCAGGGCCGCGATCTTCTCGGGGTTCCGGGCGATGGCCGTGACGCTATGGCCGCGGCGGGACAGTTCCTTGGTGATCTCCGACCCGGCCCGGCCCGAGGCGCCGGCGACTGCGATTTTCATGGAAGGCTCCTTTGGTTCTCTGGTAACTAATGGTAACTAGATATCGCAAAGAATGCTGGTGTTAAGAGAGCACTTTGTGCTTACCTGCTTACGCAGGAGTAACCGGCAAGCGAGCCGGCAAGCGATTTCCATGGATCGAGGACCCGACGATGAAGCCGGACGTCTATGCAGCGAACTGCCCCACGCGCCAGATCCTCGATCGCGTCGGCGACAAATGGGCGGTGCTGATCCTCTTGCTGCTGCGCGGGGAGCCGATGCGTTTCAATCAGTTGCGCCGCACGATCGAAGGCATTTCGCAGAAGATGCTGAGCCAGGTTCTCAAATCGCTCGAACGCGACGGCCTGATCAAGCGCCGCGCCATCGCAACCGTACCTGTGACGGTGGAATATTCGATCACGCAGCTCGGGCTGACACTCGCCGCCGCCGTCGATCCGCTGCGCGATTGGGCCGAGGAGAATCTGAAGGACGTGCTCGCCGCCCAGCGCCGCTACGACGCGCAGAAGCAGGAGGAAGCGGCGTGACTGGCAACGTCTGGAACGAGCTGTTCGCGCGCCGCCCCAATCTCCGCCGTCATGCCCCGGCTTGACCGGGGCATCCAGTACGCCGCGGCTTCTCGGCTCAAAACGACTGTCTCTGGAATACTGGGTCGCCCGGTGAAGCCGGGCGACGACAGCCTGCCCGACTACGCCTGCCCGGCCTTGGCGAGCTCGACCTCGACGCGCAGCTCGATCTCGGACAGCACGGAATCGAGACCGGGATCGCCCGAGGACGATTTCAGGTTCGCCGCAGCATCGCGCAGCCGCATCACGGTGGACGCGTCGAGATTGCCGGACAGCAGCCCCATCTTGAGATCGTCGAGCACGTCGAGCGCGGTCTTGCCGCGGGCGACCGAACGCTTGCGGCGCTCGACCGGATCCTCCTCGATGCCTTGCAACGCGAGCAGCGCATCGATGTTGGCGGCTGCTTTCGGCGCCGCAGCGGCCCGCGTCTCCTGCGCCGACGAGGTGTCGGGCAAGACGAAGGTGCCGGAGCCCGTCCGCCTGGCCTGGCTGGCCGGCGTTCCAAGCGTGGTGCCGTTCGGTCCGTAGATGCGCATCGCAGCAATCCGGGTGATCGATGCCTCACCTTCGCTGTTTTATGGTTAACGGCGCGTAAACAGCCCGGCAAAATCTGCCGAGAGGCGGCAGTTTCGCTCCTCAGAAACAACGCCCGCTGACACCGGTCGAAACAGATTTATTCAACCTATTCAGCGCCCTACCCCCACTGCCCCGCGTTGGCACAGCCCTCGCAAGGAAAGCGTCGGACCAGCTCGTCATGGGAGTGTCGAGAATGGTCCGAGATTTGAGGAGCCTCGGGGAGCAGAGGATGCCAGGCGTTCGTTGGGTGAGGATTGTTGGGGTGGCCTGCGCCGCGCTGTCAGCGCTGGCGCTGTCGGTCACGTCCGCAAGCGCGACCTCGCGCATCAAGGACCTCGCCAATATCGAAGGCGTGCGGCAGAACCAGCTCATCGGCTACGGCCTCGTCGTCGGCCTCAACGGCACCGGCGACACGCTCAACAACATCCCCTTCACCAAGCAGTCGCTGCAAGCGATGCTCGAGCGCATGGGCGTCAACATCCGCGGCGCCACCATCCGCACCGGCAACGTCGCCGCCGTGATGGTGACAGGCAATCTGCCGGCCTTCGCCACCCAAGGCACGCGCATGGACGTCACCGTCTCCGCGCTCGGCGACGCCAAGAACCTCCAGGGCGGCACCCTGCTCGTCACGCCCCTCCTCGGCGCCGACGGCAACGTCTATGCGGTCGCGCAGGGCTCGCTCGCCATCTCAGGCTTCCAGGCCGAGGGCGAAGCGGCGAAGATCGTGCGCGGCGTTCCGACAGTGGGGCGCATCGCCAACGGCGCCATCATCGAGCGCGAGATCGAGTTCGCGCTCAACCGGCTGCCGAACGTGCGGCTCGCGCTGCGCAACGCCGACTTCACCACCGCCAAGCGCATCGCGGCGGCCGTCAACGACTATCTCGGCGTCAAGACCGCCGAGCCGATCGATCCGTCGACGGTGCAGCTTTCGATCCCGCCCGAGTTCAAGGGCAACGTCGTCGCCTTCCTCACCGAGATCGAGCAGCTCCAGGTCGATCCCGATCTCGCCGCCAAGATCGTCATCGACGAGCGCAGCGGCATCATCGTGATGGGCCGCGACGTCCGCGTCGCCACTGTCGCGGTGGCGCAAGGCAACCTCACCGTCACGATTTCCGAAAGCCCGCAGGTGAGCCAGCCCAATCCGCTGTCCCGCGGGCGGACCGTGGTCGCGCCGCGCAGCAGCGTCAGCGTCACCGAGGACGGCAAGAAGTTGGCGCTCGTCAAGGATGGCGTCTCGCTCCAGCAGCTCGTCGACGGCCTCAACGGCCTCGGCATCGGCCCCCGCGACATGATCAGCATCCTCCAGGCGATCAAGGCTGCCGGCGCGATCGAAGCCGACATCGAGGTGATGTGATGCAGGCGAGCATGATCAACACCCCGCGCGCCGCCACCTCCTCGGCCTTCTCGGTGGAGAGCCGCAACGGCCGGCCCGATTTCGAGCTCGCCGCCGCGCTGCAAAAGGTCCCGCCGCAGCAGCAGGCCAAGGCGCAGAAGACCGCCACCGATTTCGAGGCGATGTTGCTCAACAGCATGTTCTCGCAGATGACCTCGGGCCTGAAGGGCGAAGGCCCGTTCGGCGACACACCGGGCACCGGCGTATGGCGCTCGATGCTGACCGAGCAGTATTCCAAGAACTTCGCCAAGGCCGGCGGCGTCGGCGTCGCCACCGAAGTCTACCGCACTCTCATCATGCAGCAGGCGAAAACCGTCCGCACGGCATAAGGTCAAACGAGATGAACCAGTTCACCGCCTCACGCCAGCCGATGCGAGCGCAGCGCCCGAACACCGCGCCCGGCAGCGCCGAGGCGCGCAAGCTCGCTGAAGACCTGATGGATGCGATGAACGCCCTGCTCGGCCTGATCGAGCGCGAGACCGAGCTCGTGCGCGCCGGCAACGTCCGCGAGGCGATGACCCTCGAAAGCAGGAAGCAGGAGCTGTCGCGAAACTATGTCGGCGCCGTCAGCCAGTTGAAGGCGAACCAGGCCCAGCTCGCGAAATCCGCGCCCGAGCTGCTCTCGACGCTGCATCGGCACCACGATGCGTTCCGCGCGATGCTCCAGGTCAATCTCACCGTGCTCGCGACCGCGCACGCGGTCTCCGAGAGCGTCGTACGCGGCGTCAATGCCGAGATCCAGAAGCGCAACGTGCCGAACACCTATACGGCCGCGGGACGCCGCGCCACTCCGGGCCCGCGCCACATCACCCCGCTCACGGTCAGCCGCTCGCTCTGAGCGCGCGCAAAACAAGCGACAATTTTACGAAAAACCGCGCGGCGATATCGTCGCGCGGTTAGGCACGTTTCCTTACCGGGTCTTCAATCCTGGTGTTCCATGGTTGCGCATTGAGAGGGGTTGGGATTTGACTCGGACCAGGCAACCAGGAGGCTGCCATGAGTACAGATTTCAGCATCAGGCCGGTGGGGATACCGGCCCCCGCGCAGATCGTAACGACGTCCAACGCGGCGGCGAACGAGGCCGTGCAGACCGATTTGCCGGTGAGCCAGACGGTTGCCGCGAGCGATACGAGCGCGCCCGTGCGCAATGATTTGCCGAACAACGAGAACATCTCGCGGCAGGTCGTGTTCGACCAGGCTGCCGCATCCTTCGTCTTCCAGGTCGTCAACGACAGGACCGACGCCGTGGTCAATCAGTTCCCCGACGAAGCGATGCTGCGCCGGCGAGCTTATTTCCATGCCCAGGATCTGAAGTCCGAGCCCTCGCGTCCGCCCAATACGGACCTCAGCGCCTGACGATCAGGCGTCGAGCTCGGCAACCGCCGTGTCGAGATAGGTCAATCGGCACCTGCTGGTATTGGGACGTGCCGGTGCTCCCGTCACGGACCTGCGCGCGGAAGCCGCTGACCCGCGAGACGTCGAGCGGGAATTTCCTGCCAACGGGATAGGTCCCGGTCCAGCTGCCCTGATAGAGCCAGGAATCGACCGGGACGTATGTCGACGAATCCTGTGGGCCGGAAAGAACGTTCGACTTATGCGCGGTCGACACAATGCTCATGATGTCGGCCACGACGGGCCTCCATCACGGCCGTCCGGACAGACCGGCAGCGATATTGCGATTGATCTCGATCAGCGGGCGGAAGTGATCGAACTGCGGGCTCATCTGCAGCGCCGCGGTCTGGCTCAGCACGAACACGCTGATGTTGGCGATCTTCTGGCGGACGTCGATCGGCTGCGGATTGTTGTCGCGCATCGCCTCGCTCAGGAAGATCGTCCAGAGCTTGCGGTTGAACATCAGGGCCTGCATGGTCTGCTCGCTGAGCGGATCAGCGTTGTTCACCGCATCCTGGAGCTTGTTGGCGGCCTTGAGCAGGGTCTGCGCTTCGATGTCGCGAGGAGATGCAGTGGTCGTTGCAACACGCGCGTAAGCCGAGGCAGCGGAATTCGACATCAATCACACCCTGGAGGTTACCTAGCCCGTTGAACGCGCTTAAGGATTTCTTTCCCAACCCTAGGCAGCACCGCTTAAGATTTGCTTACGTGTGCGCTTGGAAGCACTCCGGATAATTACGGGTCGCGGAGTTCTTCGTCAGTGCAACGCTAGATGCACGCACACACGCTGTAAACTTGCTTCGCGTGATGGGCATCAATCTCAGCTAATCCTGCCTTAGCGATCTCCGTAAAAAGAACGGCGGAGCGTTAGCCCCGCCGCGATATTTCAAGTAGCGATCTTGCGCTGCGAAATTAGCGGAGCAGCTGGAGCACGCTCTGCTGCGACTGGTTGGCCAGCGACAGCGCGGACACCGCGATCGACTGGCGGGTCGACAGCGCCTGGCTGTTGGCCGCTTCCTCGTTGGTGTCGGCCAGCGTGAGGTTCGATGAGCCGGTCTGCAGCACGTTGATCAGGTTCTTTGAGAAGTCCTGACGCACCTGCACGATCGACAGGTTCGAACCGAGCGCCGAACCTTCCGAGCGCAGCGTGCTCGAGGCCGCGTTCAGGCTGGTCAGCACCTTGTTGGTGGCGCCGTTGTCGATGAAGTCGACGCCGTTGACGAGGTTGCTGAGGCCGAGGCCGGCCGCATTGAACACCACGCCGTTGATGCCGAGCGTGGAGCTGCCGGTCTCGTTGAAGACGAGCTTCAGCGTGTCGCCGTTGAGCAGGTTGACGCCGTTGAAGGAGGAGTCCTGCGACGTCGTGTCGATCTGCGCCAGAATGTTGTTGAACTGGTTGACCAGGTTCGAGCGCGCCGTCTGCGCGACGGGATCCTGGACCGGCGGCTGCGCGGTGGTGAAGGCCAGAACACCGGTGATCGTGCCGCCGACCGTGCCGCCCGCGGTCGTCGAACCGAGCGTCGAGGAGGCGTATTCGTTGACGGTGGTCACCGTCAGCACGCCATTGGCGTCGATCGTCGCCGTCAGGTGGTTCGCCTGCAGCTGTGCGTTGAGCTGGTCGAGCGTCTTGACGGTGCCGTTGGTGCCGTCGCCGAAGGTGACGTTCACCGGCGTTCCGCCGTTGAAGGAAGTGAAGGTCAGCGTCTTGCCGCTGACACCGCCGACACCGGAGGTGCGCGCCGCGGTGAAGGCCGTCGCCGTTCCCGTGTTGCCGCTGAGGCCGAACGCGCTGAGCGCGTTGCCGGTGCCGGTGATCGAGAGATCGGCGTTGACGCCGGTGGAGAGCGCAAGCTGGCCGCTGCTGTTGACCGACGACGGGATCTGGCCCGAAGTGGTCGTCAGCGACGCGGCGCCGTTGAAGATGCTGGCCGTCTTCACGCCGGTTGCCAGGTCGATGGAGTTGAGCAGGTCGGTGAGCGTCGCGCTCTGGATATAGACGGTCGAATTGCCGTTGCCGTCGGTGACGATGTTGCCGCTGACGCCGCCCGACGTCACGCTCGCCGCCGATTGCGGCGTCTGGGCGTTCTTGAAGGTGATGGTGTGACCATCGATGTTCAGCGTCGAGCCGTCCTGGACCAGCGTACCGAGCGAGCCCGCGGTCGTCGACCGGTTGGCGGTCACGTTCGCATTGCCTGCGCCGGTCGCCGTGGTCAGACCGAGCTTGTTGAGGAAGTCAGCCTTGCCGGTCACACTCAGATCGGCGCCGGTCGAGCTCTTCAGCGTGACAGCGCCCGCCGTAATGGACGAGGCCACCTGAAGGGTGCCGACAGGACCGGCCGAACCGCTGACGGCGATGGTCGCCGCGCTTGCGCTGATGGTCGCGGTCTTGACGCCGCTGGCAAGGTCGATCGCACTGAGGACGTCGTTGACGGTCGCCCCGGGTGCAGCCGCCGTTCCCTCATAGACGATCGAGTTGCCGTTGCCGTCGGTGGCGATGTGCCCGCTGGCGTCGAGGCCCCAGCCGGTCGGCTGCGTGCTGGGAGCGATGCCGGTGCGGAAGGTGATGGTCTTGCCGTTCACCGTGATGGTGTCGCCATCCGCCGGCGGCGTGCCGAAGGTGGTGGACGCGGTGGTGCCGAGCAGCGTGGCGGTGCCGGACAGCGCGGTGGTGCCGTCGGCGGCGGTCGCCACTGTACCGGTAAAGGTGCCGGCGCTCGAGCCCAGCGATGCGCCAAGCGCGGCGGTCCCGGTGACCGGGGTCACGCCACCGGCTGCACCGGTATAGAGCACGTTGCTCTTGGCGGTTGCGCTCGCGTAGGAGGTCGTGCCGCGCAGGTCGGCGGGCGTCGCACCGGGAATCGTGGTGGAGACGTTCGACTTGGTGGAGTAACCGACCGTGGTCTGGAGCGCCTGGTTGGCGATCGATTTCGCGCTGTCGATCAGCTTCTGCAGCGAGGTGATGCCGGTATTGGCGGCCTGCAGCACCTGCACACCGTTGTTGATGCCGTCCAGCAGGTTGCTGATGTCGCTCGCCCGGTTGTCCAACCCCTGCGCGGTGAAGAAGTTGGTGGGATTGTCGAGCGCCGTGTTGACCTTCTTGCCGGTTGACAGCCGCTCCTGCGTCGTGGCCAGCAAGTCGGCCGTCGACTGCAGCGACAACAGGTTCTGGCGAACTGACGCCGAGAGAACGATGTTGGACATTGGCGAGTCTTCCTCTTGAACCGGATACGAATCGGCCGCGCGGTCTCGAAAGCGGGCTTTTGTCCAGTTTTAGGAGGTGTCCTTTAAAGTATGGTTAACGCCGGTTTAAGCGATAGGGTTAATGGCGAATGAACGCCCCTGCCCGCCTCCGGACGCAAAAAAGAGCGGCGGGGCAAATGACCCCGCCGCTCGGTTTTATTCAGTTATTTCAGCTACTTGTTAGCGGAGCAGCTGGAGCACGCTCTGCTGCGACTGGTTGGCCAGCGAGAGTGCGGAGACCGCGATCGACTGGCGGGTCGAGAGTGCCTGGCTGTTGGCCGCCTCGACGTTGGTGTCGGCCAGCGTCAGGTTGGACGAACCGGTCTGCAGCACGTTGATCAGGTTCTTGTTGAAGTCCTGACGGATCTGCACCACCGAGAGGTTCGAGCCGAGGCTCGAGGCCTCCGAGCGCAGCGTGCTCGAGGCGGCGTTCAAATTGGTCAGCACCTTGTTGGCCGCGGCGTTGTCGATGAAGTCGACGCCGACGGTCAGCGCGGCGAGGCCGAGACCCTTGGAGTTGTAGGTCACGCCGGTGATGTTCAGGCTCGACTTGCCGGTCTCGTCGAACACCAGCTTGAGCTGGTCACCATTGAGCAGGTTGACGCCGTTGAACGAGGAGTCCTGCGAGGTCGTGTCGATCTGGTTCAGGATGTTGTTGTACTGAGACACCAGGTTCGCACGGGCCGTCTGCGCAACGCCATCCTGGACGGGGTTGGAAGCCGTCGAGAAGGTCAGCGCCGACGTGAGCGTGCCGCCGATCGCACCGCCGGCGGTCGTCGAACCTAGCGTCGAGGACGCGTAGTCGTTGGATGCCGTGATGGTCAGCAGGCCGTTGGCGTCGATCGTGGCAGCCAGGTTGTTGGCCTGCAGCTTGGTGTTGAGCTGATCGAGCGTCTTGACCGTGCCGTTGGTGCCGTCGCCGAAGGTGACGTTGACTGCCGTGCCGCCGTTGAAGGAGGAGAAGGTCAAGGTCTTGCCGGCAATGCCGCCGATGCCCGAGGTCCGTGCCGCGGTGAACGCGGTCGCGGTCCCGGTGTTGCCGGCGAGGCCGAGCGCGTTCAGCGCGTTGCCGGTGCCGGTGATCGAGAGGTCGGCATTGATGCCGGTCGAGAGCTTGAGCTGACCGGACGTATTGATCGTCGAGTTCGACTGGCCTGTGGCGGTCGCAAGCGTCGCGGTGCCATTGGCGTTGACCGTCGCGGTCTGCACGCCGGTGGCAAGGTCGATCGCCTTCAGCACGTCGGCAACCGTGCCGGCCTGCAGATAGACGGTCGAGTTGCCGTTGCCGTCGGTGAGGACGTTACCGCTCGCACCGTAACCGCTCGGAACGCTCGGAGCACCGGTCGAACCCGGGATCGGCGCATTCTTGAAGGTGATGACGTGGCCGTCGACGTTCAGCGTCGAACCGTCCGCAATCGTCGCCCCCAGCGAGGCCGCGCTCGTGGTCCGGTTGACGTCGATGGTGGCATTGCCGGCACCCGTAGACGTCGTCAGGCCGAGAGCCTTGAGCAGGTCGGCCTTGCCGGTGACGCTCAGATCCGCACCTGTCGAGCTCTTCAGCGTGACGGCGCCGCCAGCAGCGGTCGAGACCGCAGCACCTGGCTGGCTGGCGCTCACGGCGATCGTCGCAGCGCCTGCACTGATGGACACCGTCTTCACGCCGCTGGCCAGATCGACCGCGGTCAAGAGATCGTTGACGGTCGCCGCCGGAGTGCCAGCAGTGCCGAGATAGACGGTCGTGTTGCCGTTGCCGTCGGTGACGAGGTTGCCACTGACGCCCGAGCCGGACGGAACCGCAGTCGACGCCGGAGCGGAGCCCGAGCGGAAGGTGATGGTCTTGCCGTTCACGGTCAGCGTATCGCCGTCGGCCGGCTGGGCGTTGCCGAGCAGGCCGGTCGCAGTCGTGCCGTTGGTGGCGATCAGGGTGATGGCGCCGGTCAGGGCCGTGGTGCCGTCACCGGCCGTTGCGCCAGTGCTTGCAAAGGAACCGATGGTGGCGCCGAGCGTCGTGGTGCCGGTCGCCGCCGTGGTGCCGCCGGCCGCGCCCGTATAGAGCACGTTGCTGGACGCGGTGGCGCTGGCAAAGGACGTCGTACCGCGCAAGTCGGCGGCTGTCGCACCGGCGATCGTGGTGGAGACGTTGGACTTGGTGGAGTAACCGACCGTGGTCTGCAGCGCCTGGTTGGCGATCGACTTGGCGCTGTCGATCAGCTTCTGCAGCGAGGTCAGGCCGGTGTTGGCGGCCTGGAGCACCTGCACGCCGTTGGCAATGCTATCGAGCAGGTTGTTGATGTCGCTGGCGCGGTTGTCGAGCGACTGGGCGGTGAAGAAGTTGGTGGGATTGTCCAGGGCCGAGTTGACGCTCTTGCCGGTCGACAGACGGTTCTGTGTGGTGGCGAGGAGATCGGCGGTGGACTGGAGAGAGAGCAGGTTCTGACGAACCGACGCAGAGAGAACAATACCTGACATGACTCTTACCCTTCTGGCTTACGCGTCTTCGTTCGATCGCTTCGGATCGAGTGACGGGGCCAGCGTGCCGCGACATGGCTAACAAAGGGTGAAACGAACCTCGCCTGCATAAGCGCCGGTTCACCATGAAGGACTGGAAGCGCTTGCGGGGTCAGGCAATCGCTCTGAAATCATTGGCAATTCTCAGCGCTTACGCTCCATTAACCATAACCGCTGGTTACTTTTCAGAGTGTCGCCTGCCCTCTCGAAACCTCGAGTGACGAACGAAAAAAGCGGCGGGGCCGAAGCCCCGCCGCCGTAGCCGTCTTGCGATGTCGTCCGCTTGTTAGCGGAGCAACTGGAGCACGCTCTGCTGCGACTGGTTGGCCAGCGACAGCGCGGAGACCGCGATCGACTGGCGGGTCGACAGCGCCTGGCTGTTGGCCGCCTCGACGTTGGTGTCGGCCAGCGTCAGGTTGGACGAACCGGTCTGCAGCACGTTGATCAGGTTCTTGTTGAAGTCCTGACGCACCTGCACGATCGTCAGGTTCGAACCGAGGCTCGAAGCTTCCGAGCGCAGCGTGCTCGATGCGGAGTTCAGGTTGGTCAGCACCTTGTTGGTGGCGGCGTTGTCGATGAAGTCGACGCCACCGGTCAGCGCGGCGAGGCCCAGACCCTTGGAGTTGTAGGTCACGCCGGTGATGCTGAGGTTCGACTTGCCGGTCTCGTCGAACACCAGCTTGAGCTGGTCGCCGTTCAACAGGTTGACACCGTTGAACGAGGAGTCCTGCGCCGTGGAGTCGATCTGGTTCAGGATGTTGTTGTACTGGTTGACGAGATTCGCACGCGACGTCTGTGCAACCGTATCCTGGACGGGGCTGGAAGCCGTCGAGAACGTCAGCGCTGTCGTCAGCGTGCCGCCGATCGCACCACCCGCCGCCGTCGAACCGATCGTCGAGGAGGCGTAGTCGTTGGTGGTCGAGACCGTCAGCAGGCCGTTGGCGTCGATCGTCGCCGTCAGGTTGTTGGCCTGAAGCTTCGTGTTGAGCTGATCGAGCGTCTTGACCGTGCCGTTGGTGCCGTCGCCGAAGGTGACGTTGACCGCCGTGCCGCCGTTGAAGGAGGTGAAGGTCAAGGTCTTGCCGGTGAGGCCGCCAACGCCGGAGGTGCGGGCCGCGGTGAAGGCGGTCGAGGTCCCGGTGTTGCCGGCGAAGCCGAGCGCGTTCAACGCATTGCCGGTACCGGTGATCGACAGGTCGGCATTGACGCCGGTCGAGATCTTGAGCTGACCCGAGGCGTTGATCGACGAGTTGGTCTGGCCGGTGGCGGTCGCAAGCGTCGCGGTGCCGTTGGCATTGACCGTCGCGGTCTGCACGCCGGTGGCAAGGTCGATCGCCTTCAGCACGTCGTTCACCGTGCCGCCCTGCAGATAGACCGTCGAGTTGCCGGCGCCGTCGGTGACGACGTTACCGGAGGCACCGAAGCCGCTCGGAACGCTCGGAGCACCGGTCGTACCCGGGGTCGGCGCGTTCTTGAAGGTGATGACGTGGCCGTCGACGTTCAGCGTCGAACCGTCGGTGATCGTCGCACCGAGCGAGCCCGAGGTCGTGGTCCGGTTGACGGACACGGTGGCGTTGCCACCGCCCACCGCCGAGCTCAGGCCGAGCGCCTTGAGCAGGTCGGCCTTGCCGGTGACGCTCAGATCCGCACCCGTCGAGCTCTT
>NZ_LBKA01000197.1:0-35226 GCF_028128955.1 Bradyrhizobium sp. CCBAU 11386 | reverse complement strand
GTATGGAGAGACGATCATGATGGCCAATTTCACAAAGGCCGAGACAGTCGTCCTGGGCTGGCTTGCCACTGTTGAAGTTGGAAACAGATCCAATGTCTCGCCGACGAAGCTGCGATCTTGTCTTCCTTGGCTTTGCACGCATGACGATCTTCACCGCATCATCGGGCAAAGGACGCTGCAGCGCCTTGGGCTCATCCTACGGAGCGCGCGTCCATTTCCGGACGCAAGAGTTCCATCGCACCCTCCAATAACCCGACGATGCGCGAGACCAGCGCTCGCAGGCCAGACTCGAATTACATCCGGTTCGCTATGCAACGCAGGCCAATCCGTACGCAAGTGACGCTTAGCCGCGGGTGAGCATCGGATCCAGCCATTAACGAATTCCTGCGCGACTGCAAAGAACTCTGCGCAAATCCTGCGCAGAGGGGCACGTGAAGGGATCGTCGTAGAAGGCAATACCAAGTCGCGCGATTACTTTGAAATACGCAACTATTGCGTTCGTGTGCCGCGCAGCTAGCTTTGCCATCACCTACGGCAGAGCGCGTCGGCCGTGGAATTTTCGAGAGAAGGCACTCATCGTGGCTTGTTCGCAATGAAGTCGCAACGCAGAGAAGGGGGGGGCTGCTGACGCTAGTTGCGCTGTATTCGTGTTTCACCGCCGCTCACAGCTGTCGCGAGCGTCGTTCCAAGTCAGTTTCGACGCATCATTAGCTGCTGTGCAGCGCCGCGCCCGATTCGGCCGCAGTGTTGCGGCCGCAATTAGCTGCCTTTGAATTCACGGTCCCGAGAGAATCAATCTTCTATGACCCGTATGCTGCATATTGGCCTTAATCTACACGGCGCGGGCGGTCACTCCGCGTCCTGGAGGCGGCCAGGAACCAATCCAAGCGCTTTCTTCGACATCGAGCACTATGTTCGGGCCGCGAAAGTCGCCGAGACTGGCCTGCTGAATGCTGTATTTCTCGCGGACACGCCCGCGATACCCTCTGACATTACTCGTCAACCGCCGCTCAATGGGCTGGAGCCGACGCTCGTCCTCGCCACGATCGCGCGCGAGACGAAACATATCGGACTGATCGCAACTGCATCGACGACCTATAACGATCCCTACAATCTGGCGCGGCGTTTCCAGTCGCTCGATGTCATCAGCGGCGGACGGGCCGGCTGGAATGCCGTCACGACCTCTAGCCCTGCAACGGTGGCGAACTTCGGTGGCCGCCAGCTCGGCCGCGAGGAGCGCTACAGCCGCGCGGAAGACTTCGTCGAAACCGTCCGCGCCCTCTGGCTGAGCTGGGGCGAGGGAACGATCATCGCTGACCAGAAATCCGGAGTGTATGCCAATCCGGCTCAGTTCCGGCTACTTGATGAAAAGAAAAATCCGTTCGCTCTCCGCGGGCCGCTCACTCACCCTGGCTCACGACAAGGTCACCCAATCATCGTGCAGGCCGGAGGGTCCGATCCTGGCTTGCGCCTTGCCGCTCGTAGTGCCGACGTTGTGTTCTCCGCCGCTGGCGATCTCGCGACGGCACAGCGTGAAGCGGGGCGCCTGCGCTCCCTCTCGCAGCACTTGGGCCGGCGCTTGGCTCCACTGATCCTTCCTGGGCTCGTCACCTTCATCGGAGGCACCGAACAGGAGGCGCAGCGTCGCAAACAAGATGTCGACGAATTGCTTGATCTGGAGCGGGCCCTGACTGCTCTGGCGCGAAGCATTGAGGTGCCTATCGAAAAGCTCAGCCTGGACAGGCCCATTCCGGAGGAGCTATTGCCCGATCCACATCATGTTGCGTTCTCGGTCGGACATCACCGCACGATCGAGACCTTGGCACGGCAAGGCCGCACAGTTCGCGAAATCATCGGCAGTGTTCAAGCCTTTGGCCATCGCCTGCTGGTGGGCACCCCCGAGCAGATTGCCAGTTCGATCGGAGAGTGGTTTCGCGCAGGGGCGGTTGATGGCTTCAACATCATTCCGGACGTGCTCGAAGATGGCACTCCGGCCTTTGTCGACCATGTCGTTCCGATCTTGCAGCGGCGAGGGTTGTTCCGGACCGAATATCGCGGCGAGACGCTGCGCGAACATTTTGGCATCCCCGCAGCCGAGCCTGCAGAACAGCATGCAACTGTCTGATCGGCTGATGCCGCGGTCTTACACCAAACAATGTGGAGCTTGATATGTCTCGATCGGACGAACCCTCGCTGGAACTGTCTAGCCTTCGACCGACAGGTCACAGAATGCGAAAGGCGATGCCCGTTCTGTTATCGGTTGCAAGCCTGTCGCTGACTGCTGTACCGCCTGGCGCCTCTGCAGGAAACGCTTCATCCGACAATCCGAAGCACGGAGGCATCATTCGATACGGCCACTTCCAAGAGCCTCCTTGCCTGTACGGGGGCTGGGTACAGCAATGGTACCTTCAGCGGCAGTTTAGCGACAATCTGGTTGCACGCAGCAATGACGGAAAAATACTCCCCTGGCTTGCAACGTCCTGGGCAACTTCGGAGGACAGGAAGGTCTATACGTTCGAGATCAAGCCAAATGTGAAATTTACGGACGGCACAGCCCTCGATGCGCAGGCCATTGCTGATAATATCAACGGATGGCTCAGCACTAACCCGGATCTTCGAAATCCCACCGCTGCTCCTTACCTCAGCGATAGCTTTGAATCGGCAACTGCTATTGCACCCCTGAGCTTGCGCATAACGCTCAAAACACCGTTTGAGCCGCTGCTCAATGTCCTCGCCCAATCGTCCCAGGGCATCTTGTCGCCAACCGCACTCAAGCGGGGCCTTGCTGCGAATTGCGAAAGCCCTGTCGGTTCGGGGCCGTTCATCGTTGAGAAGTGGTCTCACGGGCGAGAGGTCATATTCCGCCGCAACCCCAACTACAATTCGGCGCCGGCCACCGCAAAGCACCAGGGCCCGGCTTATGTTGATGGTATCGACTGGAAGTTCCTGGCGGACCAGACGGTCCGATACGGCTCACTGCTCACGGGTGAGACCGATGCCGCGTATGACGTTCCGGCTGTCGCGTGGAAGGACGCCAACTCACGCTTCAACGTGTTGCGGCACATTACCGGCGGTACCCCGTTGCGCCTCGCGCTTTTTGCTGCACGGCCGCCGTTTGACGACGTGCTTGTCCGCCAGGCATTCGCATATTCGACCGATCGAAAGGCTGCCATTGAATCGTCCTTCCTGGGCTCTTTGCCATTTGAAGGCAATGGTGCGCTCAGCCAGAGCTCGCCGGAATATATCAGCGAGTTTGGGCAATCCTATGCGTACGATGTTGGTACAGCCAATCGGCTCCTGGACCGGGCTGGTTGGACCGAGCGCAACAAGGGCGGCGTTCGCGTCAAGAACGGTAAGCCACTTCTCATACGGATTTCTTACTCGAGCGCCTTCCTAAAGCCCGATGGCGAGCAGGCACTGCAGGTACTGCAGAGCCAGGCAAAGGCGGCTGGATTTGACGTGCGCCTTCAGCCAACAAATCAAGCGGATTTCTTTGCCGGGAAGAATCTCGGGCTCAACGATTACGAGATCGTGCTCCTGTATTGGGTTGCGCCGGGCGCTGAGATCTTTCGCATTTCATGGAAGCCGGACCAGGATGGCCAGCGCAACGGTTTTAATCCATCTCGCTATCAGGACCAGGCGTTGTGGGATGTCATTCAGAAGGCGGAACAAAGCTTCGATGATGCGTCGCGCACCGCCCTCTATCAAGAGGCCGAGCGCAAAATCATAGATCAAGCGCCTGTGATTGGGTTTACGGTTCTCGACGTCACTGTTGCCACTGCTCGCAATCTCAAAGACGTCTGGTTGGACCGTGGGTCGGTCGGCGAGCCGGTCTTCTATGACGCCAACTTCACTGACAAGAAATGAGATTCGTGAACCTCGCAGCCCACAATCCAGCTGTTTGGTTGGTGCGGCGGTTCCTGTCCGGTGCCGTTGTGGTGTGGGCTTCGGCAAGCTTCACTTTCCTCATTCAGTGCCTGCTGCCGGGCGATCGGGGGCAGATCATCATCAGTGTGAGGAGTGGCAATGTCGGAGAGGCGCCCGCCGCGGAGCTTACAGCGATCAATGCGAAATACGGCTTTGATCAGCCGCTTGTTATCCAGTACGCGAAGTACATCTGGGGCATTCTGCATGGAGATTTCGGTCAATCCTACCAGCAGCATCGGCCGGTCCTCGAGATCATCGCAGAACAGATTGGCCCTACAATCGTGCTGGCGCTCGCAGCACTCGTGGCTGCATGGGTTATCGCCATCCTAACCACCTTGTTTGCTGCCGGTAGAGACAATATCTGGGCTAAGCTGCTCAGTGGGATGCAAGTCTTTTTGGCAACCTTGCCGCCTTACTGGCTGGCGACCATCCTGCTCGTCGTCTTCGCAGTCCAATTGCGCGTTTTTCCGGTTGTTGGGGGCAACTCCGCCACGGGCCTCGTTCTTCCAACGCTCGCACTGGCTTTGGAGTTGTCAGGCTTTTTCGGGCAGGTGGTCCTGCATGAGTTCACGCGTGTGCTCGACCAACCGTTCGTAACGTCGGCGCGAGCACGAGGGATGGGAGATCTTGGCGTCAGATTCCGCCATGTCCTGCGTCATGCGGCTTTGCCTGGCATCACGTTGTCGGGGTGGGCGCTTGGCAAGCTGCTATCTGGAGCAATCTTGATCGAGGCGGTTTTTGCGCGCCAGGGGCTCGGCGGCGTCCTTGTCGCCGCAACGTCTTCACGAGACGTACCAGTGGTCTCAGGGGCGGTTTTGATTTCCGCCGGTCTGTTCGTCGTTGCCAGCTTGGTCGTCGATCTCACCTACGGGCTGGTTGATCCGAGGATCAAACTGACATGAGCACGTTTGCCGAAGCCACCCTGTCTTCGCTGTTCGGCGGAGGGCGGGCGACCGCCCGCACTATTCCCGCACGGGTCTACGGTGCTGCCATTACAGCGGCGTTCTTTATCATCGCGGCGATCGCGCCTAAACTGCTGCAGACACATGATCCGCTGGCGATAGATTTAGCCGCCTCGCTGCGAGCCCCTTCGGTCGCGCACTGGCTGGGGACAGACCAATCCGGCCGTGATCTCTACTCCCGGATTGTGGAGGGAGCAGGTCAGTCCCTGGCCATCGGCTTTGGGGCAACCGGCTTAAGCATGTCTATTGCACTGATCCTCGGGGTTACGGCCGGACTCGCAGGGGGCGCGCTCGACAACGTTCTCAGTCGTCTCCTGGACGTGCTCTTCGCACTTCCCACGCTGTTCCTCGCGCTTCTCTTCGTCAGCGTCTTGGGGCCATCGCTCTCGACCGAAATCATAGCGGTCGGAATCGGCACGGCGCCGGGTTATGGGCGCATGATCAGGGGCCAGATCCTTGCCGTCAAAGGAGCGGCCTATGTGGAGGCGGCCAAGGCGATCGGGCATCCTTATCCGCGTATTGTTTTGAAGCACATTCTTCCAAACGCAATGAGCCCACTAATGGTGATGATGACGCTGGGCGTTGGCCAAGCCATTATCTGGGCCTCGGGCCTCGCATTTCTCGGCCTTGGCGTTGCTCCACCGGCGCCTGAATGGGGCGCGCTGCTCAACGCCGGACGCAACTATGTGATCTATGCGTGGTGGCTGGAGATCATGCCGGGCTTAGCCGTCGTGGTATTTGCCCTCAGCGTCACTATTCTCGGAAGCTATTTTCAAGATCGTCTGGAAGGAAAGGCCTGACATGCTGCACGTTGCTCCGAAGCTTGTCTCCCAGCAGACAGACCTCCTCAACGTCGATTCGCTGCGGGTCTCGTTCGGGCGCAATGTTCCTGAGGGCACAGCTGTGCGCGGCGTGTCCTTCTCACTTCGGCCGGGGCGGTGCCTCGCCATTGTCGGCGAGTCCGGCTCAGGCAAGAGCGTGACCTCTCGCGCTCTCGTGGGGCTTGCCGGCCGGCGCGCGCATGTCCATGCGCGCCGACTGAGCTTTGCCGGGATGGACCTGGCATCACTCGACGATCGCGCCTGGCGGCGGATCCGTGGCAAGGAAATCGGCTTCGTTCTACAGGATGCACTGGTCTCCCTTGATCCGCTCCGGGAGGTCGGCAAAGAGATTGGGGAGGGATTGCTTTTTCATCGTGCGGTCACTTCCCGCGAGGAGCTCGATGAGCGTGTGCTTGAGCTCCTCAAACTCGTCGGTGTTCCTGATCCCGAGATCAAAGCCCGGCAACTCCCGCATCAATTATCCGGTGGCCAGCGCCAGCGCGCGCTCATCGCTGCGGCACTTGCGCTCGATCCACGCCTCCTGATCGCGGACGAGCCAACTACCGCCCTGGACGTGACCGTGCAGGCTCAGGTGCTGGCACTGCTTGGGGGGGCCAAGGCTCGCGGCAAGGCCCTTATCCTGATCAGCCATGACCTTGCGGTGGCCTCGCGCCTTGCGGACGACGTCATGGTCATGCGCGAGGGCGAAGTTGTCGAGCGTGGATCGGCAGACCACGTTTTCCATGATCCGCAACACTCCTATACTCGCCAGCTCCTCGACGCAGTGCCGTCGAACCGTCCGCGCGGCTCGCGCCTGTCTCGAACGCCGGCAACCCGGCTGTCGATCTCGGCGCCAAAGCCGCCGCAGCTGCCCTCCGCCGATGCAAGTCGAGTTGTGCTCGGCGCGACTAACCTCGTGAAGCGCTTCAAAGGTCCGGACGGCATCTTGCGAACCGTCGTTAACGACGTATCCTTCGAGCTGCGATCTGGTGAGACATTGGGCATTGTCGGTGAGTCCGGATCAGGCAAGTCCACAACCGCTCGGATGGTGCTGGCCCTGGACCTGCCAGATGAGGGAGCTGTTCAGTTTGACGGGCAGCCCTGGACCGCGCTCAGGGAGCGCGAGCGCAGGGCGAGGCGCCGTTCCATCTCGATCATCTACCAGGATCCTTTGAGCTCGTTTGATCCTCGCTGGACGGTTGAGCGCATCATATCCGACAGCCTTTCCAGGGACATCGGACCGAAGCAGGAGCGGCGCAGGCGCGTGATTAAGCTGCTGGATCTGGTCGGGTTAGCGCCTGTCTTCTTGGGGCGCCGCCCGCTCGAGCTCTCTGGGGGGCAACGTCAGCGGGTCGCCATCGCGCGCGCGATTGCCCCAGGGCCGTCGGTGATCGTCTGTGACGAACCAGTGTCTGCCCTCGACGTGTCAATTCAGGCGCAAATTCTGGATCTCCTCAGCGACCTGAAAGCCCAGCTTGGCATGAGCTATCTCTTCATCTCGCATGATCTTGGGGTCGTGCGTCATCTCAGCGACCGCGTGATGGTCATGCGCAATGGTCGTGTTGTCGAAAGCGGCGAGACAGAGCAGATATTTGTCAATCCACGCGCAGACTACACCAGGCGCTTGATCTCTGCCGTGCCGCGCCTTGCCGAACCTGATACAGGCAATCGCGTCTCCAGCGTTTTCCCTTAGTCGTCCGTTAAGAACGTGAGCGCGCACTGACCTCGCGCGAGAGTGCTGCCACGAACGGTTGGGGTGATGGCAAAGCCGGCGAGCGCAGGCCGTGGCGTTGCAGGATGCCGCTCTGGCAGCGTTGGCCTCGCTGAAGAAAAAGCTCGCGGCCTAGCAATGAAACCATGTTCTAGCCTCATTTGAGACTGGAATCGCAGATTAATACCTCCCGCGCGCTAGAGCGGGGGGCAGCGAGACGTGGCGAACGGGCGGCGACGTAGTGTCTATGCTGCGCAGATATTGGTCGACGGCAGTCCTGTGCGGTGCAAGGTCCGCCACCTCACGGATTCCTCTGCGATCGTCCAAATCGATAGCGCGCCTTTCGTGCCCGCGGCTTTCGGCCTGCGCGTTCCAGGTGCTGGCTTAGATATTGATTGCTCGGTTGTATGGCGTGATGAGCGCCGTCTCGCCGTGAAGTTTCTGAGCTGACCGCCAATCTCTTTGTCGACGCGCGTCCCTACCCTGAACTCGGACCGTATTGAGTTGTAGGAATGCTGATCCAGACGTAACGTGCAAACTGGCGCGCCGGCTTGACCGGCGTCGCCCTTTTCATTGAGTCGTGATGCCGCTGCGAGCTTGAGGAGCGTTGACGCCCGAGGGCGCTCATATTGCTGAATGTGCCAGACTGCGTTCCCCGGAATGCATCCGATGCGATCGCGGCAGAGGTCGAATGGCCCGTAGAGGCGACGTCGAGGCGCGGAATTCAACCTTCGTCCGATCGTGGCCAGACATGGTGATTGAGGGCCGTAATACCGTCTGTCGCGCGTTTTCGCCAGGCGGGCGCCGATGCTGGACACTGAGCATACGATGGACACCGGGCGGCGACCACAATTCCGGTCGCCGCTGTTGCTGACATTCTTTTGCATTCGCCCCCGGCAGAGAGTCTTTCATGCAACAAGCTGGGGGATTTCCTGTTCGACCAATCGCAATAATCGGGTATTGCGTGTCCAGAATTTGAACCTACTCGCGGACCATTTCTCGCCGACATCAGCTTGCCACGGATTGAATTTGGGAAACTTATCCAACTGATGATAGGTGACTCAACCCTGCGCGCCTCCCTTGATCGGCATTACCTTCTTGGGATCGAGCCAGTGGTCGATCCGATCAGCCCAATGCTGCATCAGCTTCGTACGCGAGCCGATCAGTGCGAGCGGCCCGTGCTTCTTGTAGAGACCTTCCACGGTAGAGTTATCGAGATGCGCGAGCTGCAGCTCGACGACATCGCCATCCCAAGCCTTGGCATCCTTGATCTCTTCGTGGTGAGACAGGGTCGAGAAGGTGGTCCGGAATCCGTGGGCGCAATGATCAGTCTTGGTGTCAATGCCAAGCAGCCGCAAGCGTTTGTTGAGCGTGTTGTTCGATAGCGGGGCATCCTTCGAGCAGGAGAACGCGTACCGGCGATGGCCGGTCAGTTTCTGAACGCTGCGGAGGATTGCGAGTGCCTGCCGTGACAAAGGCACGACATGGTCCCAACCGGTCTTCATCTTGACGGCTGGAATAGTCCAGCGTTCGGCGTCCCAATCGACCTCGCTCCACTCCATTTCATTGACCATGCCGGGGCGGGGAATGGTCAGTGCATCGAAGCGCAAGGCAAGGCCAACAACGTCACTAAACCTCGCTCTCGTCCACGGTGCGCTGATGAGTTTGAAGACGCGCGTCACGTCGCGTGGTTCGGTGACGCCGGGACGCGGCGTCGAAATGTTGGCAATCATCTGCCCATTCAGGTTGCGGAATGGATTGTAGCCGTCGCCTTCGACATCGGCATAATCGCAGATTTGCTCACCGATGCTGCGCGCGCGGTCGCGCGTTTCCAGCTTTCCCTCGGCTTCGTATGAACGCATGAAAGCGAGCACGTCCGGACGCTTGATGTCCTGCCTGCACAGCTTGCCGAAACGAGCCTTGACGTAGCCGACGCGCAGCTCGAGCACCTCGATGGTCTTGGGGTCGCGCACCGCGACGATCCTGCCGCGTTTGACTTTCTCCACTTTCTTCTTCGCGAGCCACTCGTCGGCCCATTGCTCGAAAGGCCGGGCTGCCGCCTGCCTGTGCTTGTCGAGCTGCTTCTCGGTGCTGGGGTCTTTGCCCTCCTTGAGCAGGTCTTTCGCCTTGTCGCGCTCGCGCCGCGCGTCGGCAAGCGAGAACGTGCCATCCTTGCCGTTGCCGTAAGGGCCGATGGAGTAGGTTTTCTGACGGCTGTGGAAGCGGTAGGCCATCCGCCAGAGCCTGGAGGCAGCGTTGCCGGGCCTGCTCTTGTCCGGCGTGACGAAGAGATAGAGACCGCCGCCGGTCACGTCCGAAATCTTGGCGGGGCTCCACGCGCCGTTGTCGAATTTCGGTCGGGCGGCGCGGCAGTCGACGTCAGTCCTGATCTGCTTGGGGTTTGCGCACGCGCCGTCGTTCTTGCGGGCCATCTGCTCAATTCCTTCGCTGGGAATAGCCAAAGTCGCCGTGAACGTTTGTTCTCCCGATACCAACACGATACCAACAAAAATACCAACAAATCGGACGGCTGGGATCGGATGAGAACAAACGGTGACGAACACCGATGTACGCGGAAGTACCTATTTTTCAAGGGTTTCCGAGCGCTGCGCGGACGGTTGCGGACGCTTTAGAACGGGCTTGAACAGCCTAGTTGGTGCCCCTGGCCGGAATCGAACCAGCACTCCTTGCGGAACTCGATTTTGAGTCGAGCGCGTCTACCAGTTCCGCCACAGGGGCCCTCGGTCGGCCCCTGTGCGGGCGTCGCGAAGCCGGCGGACTATAGCCATGGACGGGGCAGGGTCAACCCGCGCCAAAGTGATCCCGGCCGTTCTCGACAGCCGCTTGGGCCGGGGCTAGAGGCTAAGGAAAGCGACCCACCGGGAGAGGCTGCCGTGACGACCCACAGTGCCGCAATACCTGCGTTCAAGCCGGCGGCCGCGGGCCCCGCGCTGACCGCCTCGCTTCTCGTCACGCTGATTGCGGCAGCCACGATCGCGGGCGCCTGGTTCTTCCAGCTCGTGCTGGAGATCCTGCCCTGTCCGCTCTGCCTGGAGCAGCGTTACGCCTACTACCTCGCGATCCCGCTCGGCGCGCTCACCGCGCTTGCGGCGAGGAGCGGCGCGCCGCGGCCGCTGCTGCTCGCGGGGCTTGCGATCCTCGCGCTCGCGACGCTCGCCAATGCCGGGCTCGGCACCTACCACTCCGGCGTCGAATGGGGTTTCTGGAAGGGACCGACCGACTGCTCCGGCCCCGTCGTCAATCTCGGCAATGCCGCCGATCTCCTGTCGAAGCTCGACACCGTGAAGGTGGTGCGTTGCGACGAGGTGCAGTGGCGCTTCCTCGGCCTTTCGCTCGCCGGCTACAACGTGCTGATCTCGCTGCTGATGGCCGTCATCGCCGGCTGGGGATTTGTGCGGACGGCGAAGCGGACGTAACTACCGTAGGGTGGGCAAAGGCGCGCTCTTCGCGCGCCGTGCCCACCGTTCATCGACCCGCACCAGTCGCTGGTGGGCACGCTTCGCTTTGCCCACCCTACCGCAGCTTTGCCCACCTTCAGAGCTTACGGCGGCTGCACCACTTAATCGTCCACGTCGTCCTGCGTGCGCCCGAACAGGTGCACGATGCCGGGCGTCGCGATCGTCACGAACACGAAGCGCGACAGATGATGGGCGCCGACGAAGATCGGGTCGATGTGCAGCGTCAGGGCCAAGGCCAGCATGGCGTCCATCGCGCCCGGCGCGAAGGCGACGACGACGTCCGAGAACTTCACCTGCGTGGTGAGGGCGACGATGCCGACGAAGATCGCGGAGACGGCGATGGCCACGGTAAATGACCCCAGCGCCGCGTTGATGTGGCCGGCGAGGGTCTTGATCCGCATCCGCGCGAAACGGCTGCCGATCAGGGCGCCGATGCCGATCAGCGCCACGCCGCGCACCCAGTTCGGCAGGCCACCCTCGACCCAGCCGGCACCATGCAGCACGCTGGAGGCGATCATCGCGCCGAACATCCAGCTCGCCGGAAACTTGATCAGCCGCAGGACGAGCGCCGCGGCCAGCGAGGCCGCAACCAGCTCCACGAGGTCGAGCGGCGAGGCAATGGCCGTCGTCAGGGACGGCGCAGCAGAAGACGACACGCCCGCAAGCGCCAGCACCATCGGCAGCGCGGCGGTGAGGATGATGACGCGCATGGTCTGCACCACCGCGATGCCCGGCAGGTCGGCGCCGCGCTCGACCGCTAAAATCGTGATCTGCGACAGCGCGCCGGGGCTGCCGGCAAGAAAGGCCGAGGTGCGATCCCAGCCATGAACGCGCTGGAGGTAATAGCTCGAGCCGAAGGTCGAGCAGAAGGTCGCGAGTGCGAGCAGGCCGATGGTCAAAGGATAGGCGCTGACCTGCTGGATCAGGTGGCGCGAGACGACCGAGCCCAGCGAGATGCCGAGCAGCACCAGCACGGTCTGGGTCAGGATCGGCGGCAGCGTCAGCTGCCGGCCGGCGATCGCGGCGACGCCGACCGCGATCATCGAGCCCGAGATCAGCCCGCCGGGAAGATTGGCGACGAGAAACACGAGGCCGCCGGCAGTGCCGATGACAAGTGTCTCCACCGTGCTCAAGATCTTGGTACGGCTCAGCCATTCGAACGGCGGGGAGGCGGTGATTTGCTTCACGCCGCCTTATCGCAAATCGGCGGGAGGCGCACAATTGCAGGCTCGTCATGCCGCAATGCGCGCGCCTCTCGCCGGGGCTCGCGGAGGATTGGGACGGACTTACTTCTTGTCGGCGGCCGGGGCGGCGGTGCCGGCCTTCGCGCTCTTGATGCACTCGGAGCGGAATTTCTTACGCTCCTTGCCATGCAGGCCCTTGGCATCCGCCTGCTTGGAGCAGTCCAGCGACTCGGCCGAGCGCTCCTTCGGCGCCTTCTTGTCGGCGGTGGCCGCGGTGTCGGTCTTGGCTGCCGGCGCGGCGGTCTGCGCAAAGGCGGTGCCGGTGGCGAGCAGGGAGGCGAGGGCGACGGCGGCGAGGCGGGAGGCGAGGGTCATGGTGTTGCACTCTTCCTGGGAAAATGGCGAAGGGCTGGAACGTCGGCTCGCGTTGCTGAACGCGACATGAATGAGCCGAGCGACGGGATCACTATATTTTGGCGGCGAAAGCCATCGTATCCTTGTCGCAAGCGACCGGCACGCTAGGATAGCAATCCTCGTTTCGCTTCCGTCGGGGAAGACCAAGGAGGAGACCAAAGGGATGACCATTCAGACAAAATTGTTGTGTGCGATCGTGGCGTCGGGTGTCGCGGCATTGGTGGCCGCCGCACCGGCGCAGGCGCTGACCTCGCAGGAGTGCAGCGCGAAATATCAGGCGGCCAAGAAGGACGGCTCGCTCGGCACCATGAAGTGGAATGACTTCCGCAAGGCCCAGTGCGGTGCGGATGCAAAGCCTGCCGCTGCGCCGACCGCGGCTGCTCCGGCTGCGCCCGCCGCTCCGGCAGAGCCGAAGCAGGCGAAGAAGGAGGCAGCCCCCGCTGCCGCTCCGGCGCCGACATTGCCGGCCGGTCCCGCGATCTATCCGAACGCGATCGATCCGAAATACGCCAAGGAAACGGCCGGCAAGGCTCGCCTGCACACCTGCGTCGACCAGTACAACGCCAACAAGACCACCAACGGCAATGGCGGCATGAAGTGGATCGAGAAGGGCGGCGGCTATTACAGCGAATGCAACAAGAAGCTGAAGGGCGCGGCCTGAGCTTCGACTTGATTCGGTGGCCGGAGCAAAGCTCCGGCCATTCGCCTAATCCAGCAGCTTCTCGGCCGATTTCGCCACGAGCTGCGATCGCTTGCGCGGGCCGCGCTCGACGAACAGCAGGCTCTGGCCGAAGATGAAGCAGTAGAACAGGAAGGCCTGCGCCTCGGCCTCCTCGGCCTCGAGGCCAGTCGCGCGATAGAGCTCGGCGACGTGCTTGAGCCGCGCCGCATCCACGCTCGCCACCGCCGTCGCGGCGTTCTCGTCCGAACGAGCCCACTGCCGGATCGCGAGCTCGATCGCCATGCCTTCCGGGTTGAGCCGCTCGGAATAGAGCTGGATCACCGCCCTCAGCCGTTCGCGGGGCGCCTGCCCGTCGAGGCTCGTCTGCTGCGCGATCGCCGCCGCGCGCCCCTCGCGCCAGCGCTCCAGCATGGCCTCGAGCAGCGCGGCGCGGTCGGCGAAGCGGCGGTAGAAGCCGCCCTTGGTGACGCCGAGGTTCTTGGCGAGCACCTCGACCCGCACCCCCTCGACCCCCGAGCGGGCGAGCTCGGTAAATCCCGCCTCGATCCAGACATCGCCCTTGCCGTCGCTCATGAAGAAAGTCCACCCGGTTCCTGATACGGTGCCGTATTGCTAACGCGACCAGGCCCTGATACGCTACCGTATCAACAATCGAAGGGCAGAAAAGCGCTGGGAGAAGTTGCGATGGAGCAGGAGGCAACCTATCGCGGCACGGTCTATCCGTGGCAATGCGATCATGTCGGCCACATGAACATCATGTGGTGTGTCGGCAAATTCGACGAGGCCAACTGGAATCTGTTCGCCCGTCTTGGGCTGACGCCGAGCTATTTGCGCAGTTCCGGCCGCGGCATGGCCGCGGTGCAGCAGAACATCACCTACAAGCGCGAGCTGCTGGCCGGCGACATCGTCGAGATCCGCAGCCACCTGCTCGAGCTTCGCGACAGGTCGATCCGATTCCGGCACGACATGACGAATGCCGAGACCGGCGAGATCGCCGCGTTCTGCGAGATCACGGGCGTGCACATGGACCGTGAGCTGCGAAAGTCCGCGCCGTTCACCGATGCCATCCGCGACGCCGCTTTGAGGCATCTTGTCGAACCGGCCGAGGCTTGAGCCATGACCGCGTTCGAGCCGAAGAACCCGGGCTATCGCGCCGCGGCCATTGCCATGTTCGACGGCCAGCCGGCAATGCGCACGCTTGGCATCACGATCGTCCGCCTTGCGCCGGGCGAGGTCGAGCTGGCGATGCTGCACTCGCCCAAATTCACGCAGCAGAACGGATTTGTCCATGCCGGCATCATCACGGCCGGGCTCGACAATGCCTGCGGCGTTGCCGCCTTCACCCTGATGCCTGACAATGCCGATATCCTCACCGTCGAGTTCAAGACCGCGCTGCTCGCGCCCGCCCGCGGCGCGCGTTTCGTCTTCAAGGCCGAGGTGGTCAAGCCCGGCCGTACGCTGACCTTCTGCGAGGCCAGGGCCTTTGCCGAGCACGAGGGCAAGACCACGCTGATCGCCACCATGAGCGGCACCCTGATGGCGATGCTGCCCCGCGTTGCGGCTTCGCCCGAAGTGTGTGCGCCCCGTGCATAGCGGCGATTGACAAGCCTGCCGGCGCATCTCTTGATGCGATCGTCATGCTCGCAAGTCTCGGCCTCATCCTGCTCTGCCAGTTGGTCGGCGAAGCCGTCGTGCGCGGCCTCGGCCTGCCATTGCCGGGCCCCGTGCTCGGCCTGCTGCTGCTGTTGATCCTGCTGCTTGCGCGCGACCGCTTTGCGCTGCTTGCGTGCGGGCCGTTGCGGAATGGCGGCGTGGAGACCGCCGGCAAGGGCTTGCTGGCCCATCTGTCGCTTCTGTTCGTGCCGGCCGGTGTCGGCGTCGTGCAGAAGCTCGATCTGCTCGCATCCCACGGCGTCGCCATCATTCTCGTGCTCGCGCTCTCGGTGGTCGTCACGCTGCTTGCGACGGTGCTCACCTTCCGCCTCGTCAGCCGCCTCCTCAGGCAACAGGACGCGCGATGAAGGACAACCCATTCTCGCTCTGGGTCTATCTCTCGCAGTCCCCGCTGCTGTGGCTGACCGTGACCCTGCTGGTCTATGCGAGCACGGATGCGGTGTCGCTGGCGAGCCGGCGCCATCCGCTCGCCAATCCCGTGCTGCACGCGATGTGGATCATCGGTGCGTTCCTGCTCGTAACCGGCACCTCCTACACCACCTATTTCGCCGGTGCGCAGTTCGTGCATTTCCTGCTGGGGCCCGCCACCGTCGCGCTCGCCGTGCCGCTCTACGAGAACCGCAAGCGCGTGGTGTCGTCCATCGTGCCGATGCTGGTGGCGCTCGTTGCCGGCTCGGTCACGGCGGCGGTGTCGGTCGTGCTGCTGGCCGAGCTTGCCGGGCTGCCGCGCGACGTCGTGCTGTCGCTGGCGCCGAAATCGGTCACGGCCGGCGTTGCCATGGGCATCGCCGAATCCCTGCACGCCGATCCCTCGCTGGCGGCGGTCGCGGTGATCCTCACCGGCATCATGGGCGCGATCATCGTGACACCGCTGATGAACCGCACCGGCGTCACCGATTTCCGCGCACGCGGATTTGCCGCCGGCCTCGCCGCGCACGGCATCGGCACCGCGCGCGCGTTCCAGGTCGACGAGATCGCCGGCGTCTTTTCCGGCATCGCCATGAGCCTGAACGCTTTGGTGACCTCGTTCCTGGTCCCGCTTGCGGTCACGCTGCTGGTGCGATGACATCGCCGTTGCGACACTCTATATGAAATATGAAGCGTAACACTTCCCGGTCTCAAACCGTATTTGTGGCGATGGGACCGAAACGGGACGAGATATGACTCGATTCAGGAATAAGGGCCTCTTGGTACCGACGCGGCGTGCGGCGCTCACGCTGATCGGGGCGGGCGCGCTCGCAGCGGGCGGCATCACTTCGGTGCGGGCCGCCGCAGGCGATGACGAGGTGCTGACCGAAGCCAAGGTGCTGCGCGATCCGGACACGCCCGTTGCCGGCAATCCCGACGGCAATATCACCATCGTCGAATGGTCCGACTACAATTGCCCCTATTGCCGCAAGCTCGAGCCCGAGCTGCGCCAGGTGGTCCAGGACGACGGCAAGGTGAGGCTGGTGATGAAGGACTGGCCGATCCTCGGGCCGGTATCGGTCACGGCGGCGCGGATCGCGCTCGCGGCGAAATTCCAGGACAAGTACCATCAGGCCCATGACGCCATGATGGGCGTCAGCTCGCGCCTGACCGAGCCGCGCATCAATGAGCTGCTGGCGGCTGCCGGCGTCGACATGGACCGGTTAAAGCGCGATCTCGCCGACCACGCCAAGGACATCGACGCCATCCTCAAGCGCAACAACGAGCAGGCCGAAGCCTTCGGCTTCCGCGGCACCCCGTCCTTCATCGTCGGCAAGTACCGCGTGCCCGGCGTGCTCAGCATGACCGAATTCGAGCAGGTCATCGCCGACGCGCGCAAGGCCAAGATGAACTAAGGCGCTCGCCGCAACTGACACGGCCAACACAAAGGCGCCGCCGCGGACCGCGACGGCGCCTTGTTCATGATACCCGCAACGTTACTTCGACGAGATGCGGACCCAATCCTTGTGCGCGCGATCGCGCAGAGCATCCCAGTCGGCCTTGGCGACATCCCAGTTCACGATGGTGCGATTGGTGGTCGCGACCTCGCCATTGGCGACGGATGAGGTCTGCATGGAATCATAGACATAGACGCCGCCCGCGAGAAGCAGCGCGCCCAAAATCATTCCGAAAAAAGTCTTCATAGCGAACCTCCGGTGTCGCGCCGATAACGTCGGCACGGCGCGATGGTTCCGCGGCCATGCGGCGCATCTAAGGAGAGATCGTTCATCTTGCGTTCAGCCACTCCAGCAGCTCCGCATTGATCTCGCGCGGATAGGTGTGGCTGAGATCGTCGATCTCGCGATAAGTGACGTCGGCGCCGGCGGCGGAGAGCGCCGCTTGCGTCTGCCGCGCGCTCTGCACAGGAAACATCCAGTCGAGCTTGCCGTGGGTGATGAAGATCGGCAGGCGCTGCAGGCGCGCAGCATCCGCCATCTCTGCCATCAGCGGGTGGAAGGTCGCCGACACCGGTGCGAGATGCGTAAAGGGCGAGGCGCCATCGAGCCCGCTGACGTAGCAGAAGGTGCCTCCGTCGCTCATGCCGGTCAGCAGCATGCGCGAGCCGTCGATGGACCAGCGGTTGCGCACGGTCTCGAGGATGCGCATGAGGTTGGGCGTATCAGTGTCGTCGCCCATCAGCGCCCAGGTTTGACCGGTCGCGGTCGGCGCCACCAGGATCGCACCCACGCTGCGGGCATCGCGTAACCAGCTCCACAGGAAGCCACGGCCATTGCCGCTGCCGCCATGCAGCGCCATCACCAGCGGCATGGCGCGATCGGGCGTGTAATATTCGGGGACATAGACCGAGAAGCCGCCGCGGCTGCCGGGCTCGTTGTGATCGTGGAAGATGCCGCTGTGCTCGCCCGCGCCGGCCTCGAGCCGTGCCAGCAGGTTCCCATCCTCGCGCCTCGCGGCGTTGAGGAAGAAGCTGCTTACCGGCGGAAACTGCACTGCAAGCGGATAGAGCGCCTCCAGCGCGCGCGGCACGTGGCGCAGTGCGCGGAAGACGGCGATGAGATCGCCGTTGCCGCGCTCGACCTCGCGAATGCCGGCAAAGGCGGCGAGCGTCTCGTTGCAGGCACCATCGAGCCGGTCGCGCAAGCCGGCGAATTGTTCAGGCCAGGTGCCGATCGCCGTATGTGCGGCTTGCAGCGCGTCGTCCGGCGCGCCGATCGCGTTCATCACGGACGCGAAGGCTGGCGGATGCAGGTGACGGGTGAAGAAGCCGAGCGCCTCCAGCGCGTTCAGCAGCGGCGGCAGCACGGCCACGATGTCGTCAACGACGGCCTCGGTCATCGCCGCTTCCTTGCTTCAGTTCGGCCGGTCAGTGCAGCTTCGGCGCCTTCAACAGCTTGAAGCGGTCGGTCGAAGTCACCGTGACGTCGAAGGTGACGCCTTCATGATGCACGGTGAGCGGGACGTCGACGCCGGCGGCGCCGAGCGCCCACATCTTCTTGTAGAAGGCGGTCTGGCTGATGATCTTCTCGCCGTCGACGGCGAGGATGACGTCGCCGGTCTTGAGCTCGGCGCGGGCGGCCGGCCCGTTGGCGGAGATCCCGATCACCACCACGCGGTTGTCGATCTCGGTCGAATAGAGCCCGAGCCAGGGCCGCGATGGCTTGTTGACGCGGCCGAACTTGCGCAGATCCTCCAGGATCGGCTTCAACAGGTCGATCGGCACGATCATGTTGACGTGCTCGGCCTTGCCGTCGCGTTCGCGTTCGAGCTGGAGCGAGCCGATGCCGATCAACTCGCCGCGCTCGTTGAGCAAGCCGGTGCCGCCCCAGTTCGGGTGCGCGGGATAGGTGAAGACAGCCTCATCCAGCAGATATTCCCAGTAGCCGGCGAATTCCTGCTTGGCCACGATCTGGCTCGCAACCGATCGCGTGCGGCCGCCGGCGCCGCCGACCACGACGCGGTCGCCGACCCGGGTCTCCGCCGAGTTGCCGAGCGGCAAGGGTTCGACGTCGAGCTCACCCAGCGCCTGCACGAGGCCGAAGCCGGTGACGGAATCAAAACCCAGGGCATGTCCTTCGACGACGCGCCCGTCGGCGAGGTGCAGCCACACCGATTCCGCCTCGGTGATGAGATAGCCGATGGTCAGCACCAGCCCGTCGTCGATCACGACGCCGTTGCCGGCGCGCTCGGTGCCCAGCGTCTCGGCGCTGAACGCGTCGGGCGGAATGATGGCGTGCAGGCCGACGACGGACGCGAGCGCGCGGTCGAGATCGAAACCGTAATCGCTCGCACGCGGCTGATTGGCCGGCGGCACTCTCCATTCGGTCAGAGCGGGCATGGAGTTCTCCTGGCTGAGTGCATCGCTCCGCCGTGGCTAGCGGGACGACGCGCGAAGCTCGCATAATTTAGGCCGGAGAAGGCCGTCTTGAAAGCCTCGTTCCTCAACTATTCCGCAGAACGCGGTGTGAAATCTTCGAAAGGCGCGGGATCGTTTCGCGCGCGGTCGGCGGCCCGGCGGGCCTTCGATCCGGCATCCGCCGCATGGCTGCTGTCCGGCGAGGTGCTAGGCGCCGTGCGTTGAAGCTGCTAACCATTGCCGCTTCGTTTGACCAAGAGATCACGGACCGAAGCATGGATAACCGCAGCGACATCTGGCGTGGCGTCGACACGATCAAGGCGCGTTTCATCGACCTCAGCGACAAGGTCTGGGGCACGCCGGAGGTTTGTTACACCGAGGCGCGGTCCGCCGCCGAGCATCTCGCCGAGTTGCGCCATCAGGGCTTCCGTATCACCGAGAACGTCGCCGGCATCCCGACCGCGCTGGTCGGCGAATGGGGCGAGGGCGGACCGGTCATCGCTTTCATGGGGGAATATGACGCGCTGCCGGGCCTCAGCCAGGAGGCGGGCGTGGCGGAACACCGTCCCGTCGAGACCGGCGGCCACGGCCATGGCTGCGGTCATAATCTGCTCGGTTCCGCGGCACTGCTGGCCGCGACCGCGGTGAAGGACTGGCTCGCCGAGAACAAGGTGCCGGGCCGCGTGCGCTACTACGGCTGTCCGGCAGAAGAAGGCGGCGCGGCAAAGGCGTTCATGGTGCGCTCCGGTGCGTTCGAAGACGCCGACATCGCCATCACCTGGCATCCGCACAGCTTCTGGGAAGTGGCGGTGACGCCGTCGCTCGCCAACACGCGGGCCGACTTCATCTTCACCGGCCGCACCTCGCACGCCGCGGCCTCGCCGCATCTCGGCCGTTCCGCACTCGATGCGGTAGAGCTGATGAACGTCGGCGTGAACTACATGCGCGAGCACATGCCGAGCGACGCGCGGGTGCACTACGCGCTGCTCGACACAGGCGGCATTGCGCCCAACGTGGTGCAGGCGCATGCGCGCGTGCGCTACTCGATCCGCGCGCGCGACCTGCCCGGCATGAACGAGCTGGTCGGACGCGTGAGCAAGATCGCGGAGGGCGCGGCGCTCATGACCGAGACCAAGGTGGAGATGAAGATCATCTCCGCGGTCTCCAACATTCTGCCGAATACGCCGCTGGAGCAGGCGCTGCATCGGGTCATGGAAGAGCTCGGACCGCCGCATTTCGACGACGCGGACAAGGGTTTTGCCACCCAGATCCGATCGACGCTGAGCGACAAGGACATCGCCTCGGTCTACTACGCGATCGGGATGGAGCCGACCGATCGGCCGCTGGCCGACTTCCTGGTGCCGCTCGATGCCAAGCGCAACCCACTGGTCGGCTCGACCGACGTCGGCGATGTGAGCTGGGTGGTACCGACGGTGCAGGTTCACGCACCAACGGTTGCAATCGGCACGCCGTTCCACACCTGGCAGGTGGTGGCGCAGGGCAAGAGCCCGCATGCCCACAAGGCCATGGTGCAGGCGGCCAAGGCGATGGCGGGTATCGGCATCAAGGCGCTCACGGAACCGGAGCTGATCAAGGCCGCGCAAGCCGACCTTGCGAGGCGGACGGCCAAGACACCTTATGTCTGCCCGCTGCCGGACCACGTCGCGCCGCCACTGAATATGTCCGTGGTGTAGAATTTCGTCTCGATACTTCGTCTGATCCGGCGAACAAATTTTTCGCAGTGCAACGTGGATTTCGGCGTGTTTTAGCGCCGGATTGCCGAACGCTTGGGCTGCGGAACGCAGTTTTGCCCAACGGACAGCCAGAACACTGTTTGCATACACACGGTCGCAGTTGACGGGCGGCCTATTCAGTGTGCCATCTACGGCCAGACAAAACCCGGCGGTCGCATCGCGGCCGCCTGCATCCATTCGGGAACCAGACGGGGGACAAACCATGCTGGATAAAGAACTGCGTTCGATGATCGGCCAAGTGAAGGACGGACGGATGGATCGCCGTGCCTTCATCCAGCGTCTCGCCGCTGTCGGTCTGACTGCCCCGCTGGCCAACCAGATCCTCGCGCTGGGCGGCGTCGCCATGGCGGAAGGCGTTTCGACCTACAAGCCGACCAAGCGCGGCGGCGGCGGTGCGCTGAAGCTGTTGTGGTGGCAGGGGCCGACCCTGCTCAATCCGCATTTCGCCACCGGCACCAAGGACCAGGACGGTTCGCGCCTGTTCTACGAGCCGCTTGCCTGTTGGGATCCGGACGGCAACATGAAGCTGGTTCTGGCCGCCGAAATCCCATCGATCCAGAACGGCGGCCTCGCCGCCGACGGCAAGTCGGTGACCTGGAAGCTCAAGCCCGGCGTCAAATGGCATGACGGCAAGCCGTTCAGCGCCGACGACGTCGTGTTCAACTGGGAATACTCCAAGGATCCCGCGACCTCCGCGGTCACGATTGCGACCTATCGCGACATCGTCGTCGAGAAGGTGGATGACCTCACCGTCCGCATCCTCTTCAACAAGCCGACGCCGTTCTGGGCCGATGCTTTCGTCGGGGCGCCGAACTCCATCATCCCCAAACATCTGTTCGCGGATTACAAGGGCGCCAAGTCCCGCGAGGCGCCGAACAACCTCTCGCCAGTCGGCACCGGCCCGTACAAATTCCTCGAGTTCAAGCCGGGCGATATCGTCCGTGGCGAGCTCAATCCCGACTATCACATGCCGAATCGCCCGTATTTCGACACGCTCGAAATGAAGGGCGGCGGCGATGCCGTCTCGGCGGCGCGCGCGGTGATCCAGACCGGCGAATACGATTTCGGCTATAACATCCAGGTGGAAGACGACGTGCTGCTGCGCCTGGAGAAGGGCGGCAAGGGCAAGGCCATCTACGCCGTGGGCGGAGACACCGAGTTCATCGCGCTGAATTTTACCGACCCGAACACCGAGGTCGATGGCGAGCGCTCTTCGATGAAGACGAAGCACCCGCTGTTCTCCGATCCCGCCGTGCGCAAGGCGCTGGCGCTGCTGGTCGATCGTGAAGCGGTGAAGAAGGTGATCTACGGCCGCGCAGGCCGCACCACGGCGAACTTCCTCAACGGCCCCGAAAAGTTCGTCTCCAAGAACACCAGCTGGGAATTCAGCATCGAGAAGGCGTCGAAGATGCTGGATGACGCCGGCTGGAAACCGGGTGCGGACGGCATCCGCGAGAAGGACGGCAAGAAGCTGAAGCTTCTGTACCAGACCTCGATCAACGGTCCGCGCCAGAAGACCCAGGCCATCGTCAAGCAGGCCTGCCAGAAGGCGGGCATCGACGTCGAGCTGAAATCGGTCGTCGCCTCGGTGTTCTTCTCCTCCGACGCCGGCAATCCCGACATCTACCCGAAGTTCTATGCCGACATGGAGATGTTCCAGATCCCGATGAGCCAGCCGGATCCGTCCCAGCACATGCGGCGCTATATGTCGGCCAATGTGGCGACCAAGGAGAACAAGTGGCAGGGACAGAATTTCCCGCGCTACGTCAACAAGGAGTATGATGCCACGATCCTGGCCGCGGAAGGCGAGATGGACCCGGTCAAGCGCGCGGCGCTCTACATCAAGGCCAACGACATCCTGATCGGCGATACCGTGTTCATCCCGGTGCAGCATCGCCTCAAGGTGGAGGCCGCTGCCAACAACCTGGTTTGCGTGATCAGCGGCTGGGCGAACGAGACCGACAACCTGTTCGACTGGTACCGGGAGGCATGATCGCGCAGGCCTAGGCGGGGTCTTTCCCTATGAGTCAATATGTCCTGCGTCGCCTGCTGATCGCCATTCCGAGCCTGCTCGGCATTTCGCTCGTGCTGTTCGTCGTGCTGGCGCTCGCCCCCGGCGATCCGTTTTCGGAACTGGCGACCAATCCGAACGTACCGCCCGAAGTCGCTGCCGCGCTTCGGGCGAAGTTCGGCCTCGACGATCCGATCTATCTGCGCTACCTGCACTGGCTCTCCGCCATGGCGCATGGCGATTGGGGTTTTTCCTTCGTCAGCCGGATGGACGTCGATGCGCTCATCCTCCAGCGCCTGCCGGCGACACTCTATGTGATCGGCTCGGCGCAGATCCTGGCGCTCCTGATCGCGATTCCGGTCGGCGTCTACGCGGCGACCAAGCCGTATTCACTGTTTGACCAGATCGCCAACGTACTGGCCTTCGTCGGTTTCTCGCTGCCCACCTTCTTCACCGGCATCCTGTTCATCCTGATCTTTTCGGTCACGCTGGACTGGCTGCCCTTCGTCTATTCCAGCGACATCAAGGCTACCGGCATCCGCTGGGTGCTGGAGATGATCCGGCAGGCGATCATGCCGGTGGCGGTGCTCGGCCTGTTCCAGGCGGCGTCGATGACGCGCTTCGTGCGCTCGGCGATGCTGGACGTGATCCGGCTCGACTACGTCACCACGGCGCGCGCCAAGGGACTCGGGCAGGCCAAGGTCATCGTCAAGCATGTGATGCGCAATGCGATGATCCCGGTCGTCACGCTGATCGCGCTCCAGATGCCGGCGGTATTCGGCGGCGCCATCGTCACCGAGCAGATCTTCCGCATCCCCGGCATCGGCTCGCTGCTGATCTCCTCCATCCTTTCCAACGACACGCCGGTGGTGATGGCCGTCACCTTCGTCTTCGCGTGCCTTGTGGTCCTGTTCAATCTCATCGCGGACGTCCTGTATGGCTGGCTTGACCCTCGCATCTCCCTCCGCTGAGCGGCGCGTCTACTCGCCCTGGCGCGAGACGTGGCGGCGCTATAGCCGCCACAAGCTTGCCGTGATCAGTGCGTTCCTGCTCCTCATTCTGGTCCTGGCGGTGGTTGCCGGCCCGTTCGTCTGGCGGGTCAAGATCGACGACATCGACATCGTGGCGGGCATGCAGGGGCCCTCGCTTGCCCATCCCTTCGGCACCGACGATCTCGGGCAGGACATCCTCGCCCGCATGATCTACGGCGGGCGCATCTCGCTCGCGGTCGGCCTTGCCGCGATGCTGGTCTCGGTGTTCGTCGGCGTGCTGATCGGTGCGCTTGCCGGCATGTCGCGCGGTGCGCTCGGTCACGGGCTGATGTGGCTCACCGATCTCTTCCTGTCGCTGCCGCAACTGCCGCTGCTGCTGCTGCTGATCTATCTGTTCCGCGACGGGCTCAAGGCCGCGTTCGGCCCCGAGGGCGGCATCTTCATCCTGATCGTGCTCGTGATCGGGGGCCTGCGCTGGATGCCGGTCGCCCGCCTCGTGCGCGCGCAGTTCCTGTCGATCCGCGAAAAGGAGTTCGTCGAAGCCGCGCGCGCGCTCGGCGCCAGCCCGGTGCGGCAGGTGGTGCGCCACATCCTGCCCAACGCGCTCGGTCCCGTGATCATCGCCGGCACCATCGACGTCGCCGCCGCCATCATCGCCGAATCGACGCTGTCGTTCCTCGGCCTCGGCTTCCCGCCCGATACCCCGACCTGGGGGCGGCTGTTGTACGACGCCAAGGACTTCCTCGACATCGGCCCGCACTGGGCGCTGTTTCCGGGCGGCGCGATCTTCATCGCGGTGGTCGCCATCAACTTCATCGGCGACGGCCTGCGTGACGCGCTCGATGCGCGACGGGTGATCTGATGGCGCCGCTGCTCGAGATCAAGGGCCTGAAAACCCATTTCTCCACCGACGACGGGATCTTGCAGGCCGTCGACGGCGTCGACATCTCCATCAACCGCGGCGAGACGCTCTGCGTCGTCGGCGAGTCCGGCTGCGGCAAGACCGTGACGGCGATGTCGATCCTGAAGCTGATCGCGATGCCGCCCGGCCGCATCGCTGCCGGCCAGATCATCTTCGAAGGCCGCGATCTCGTGCCGCTGACGAGCAACGAGCTCGACGAGATCCGCGCCAAGGAGATCGGCTTCATCTTCCAGGAGCCGATGACATCGCTCAACCCGGTGCTCACCGTCGGCGAGCAGATCGCCGAGAGCCTGCGCCGTCATGAAGCCGTGACGAGGAAGCAGGCGCTCGAGCGCACCATCGAGATGCTCAAGCTGGTGCAGATCCCCAACGCCGAAGGCCGCGTGCACAACTATCCGCACCAGTTCTCCGGCGGCATGCGCCAGCGCGTGATGATCGCGATGGCGCTCGCCTGCAAGCCGAAGCTGATCATCGCCGACGAGCCCACCACCGCGCTCGATGTCACCATCCAGGCGCAGATCCTCGACCTGCTCCAGGACATGAAGGAGCGCTTCGGCATGGCGGTGATGCTGATCACCCATGCCATGGGCGTCGTCGCCGAGACCGCGCAGCGCGTCGTCGTGATGTATGCCGGCAAGGTCGTGGAGGAGGCGGGCGTCGACGAGCTCTTCGGCGATCCGCAGCACCCCTATACGCAAGGGCTGATCCGCTCGATCCCGCGCATCGACCTCGACAGCGAGCACAAGACGCGGCTGGAGGCGATCGGCGGCTCGGTGCCGATCCTGATCAATCCGCCGGTCGGCTGCCGCTTCGCGCCGCGCTGCCGTCATGCCATGAGCGTCTGCACCGAGAAGGAGCCGCTGCTCCGCGAGGTCGCGCCCGGCCACCGCATGGCCTGTCACTTGGGGGATACGCAGTTGGGAGCCGCGTCATGAGCGAACCCTTGCTCCGCGTCAGCGGTCTGAAGAAACATTTCCCCGTTCTTGGCGGCTTGCTGTCGCGCCAGGTCGCCAGCGTCTATGCGGTCGACGGCGTGTCGTTCTCGGTCAATCGCGGCGAGACGCTCGGTCTCGTCGGCGAATCCGGCTGCGGCAAGTCGACGACGGGGCGCTGCGTGCTGCGCCTGATCGAGCCGACCGACGGCGAGGTCGTGTTCGACGGTCAGGACGTGCGCCAGCTCGGTGGTAACGATCTGCGCGCGATGCGGCGGAACATGCAGCTCGTGTTCCAGGATCCGTTTGCCTCGCTCAATCCGCGCATGACTGTGGGTGCAATTCTCGGCGAGGCGCTCATCATCCATAAGCTCGGCTCATCGGCCAAAGAGCGGGAGGAGCGCGTCGCGAGCCTGCTGGTCAAGGTCGGGCTCAAGGCCGAGCACATGCGCCGCTACCCGCACGAATTCTCCGGCGGCCAGCGCCAGCGCATCGTGATCGCGCGCGCGCTCGCGGTCGAGCCGAAGCTGATCGTCTGCGACGAGCCGGTCTCCGCGCTCGACGTGTCGATCCAGGCCCAGGTCATCAACCTGCTGGAAGATCTCCAGGCCGAGCTGAACCTGACCTATCTCTTCGTCGCGCATGACCTCTCGGTGGTCGAGCACATCTCCGACCGCGTCGCGGTGATGTATCTCGGCCGCATCGTCGAGCTGGCGAAGGCCAGCGACCTCTACCGCAACCCGCAGCATCCCTACACCAGGGCGCTGTTGTCAGCGGTCCCGGTGCCCGATCCCAAGCTCAAGCGTGAGCGCATCCGCCTCAAGGGCGACGTGCCGAGCCCGATGAAGCCGCCGTCAGGCTGCCACTTCCACACCCGCTGTCCGATCGCCCAGCCGCGCTGCGCAGAAAGCGCGCCGGAGCTGAAGGAGGGGGCGGGCGGCCATTTCGTGGCGTGTCATTTGGCCTGATGCGACGCAAAGCGGAAGGCGTATTCATTCGCCCTGAAGCAGGCCGTGCGCCGAAACGGCCTGCCTGAAAGCCTCCACCGACGTGTGATGATGCGCGAACAGGCCCGCCTCGCGCGCGCCGGCAACATTGGCCGGGAGATCGTCGACGAACAGCACGGTCTCCGGCATCACGTTGAGCTCGGTCAGGCAGAGGCGATAGCAGCGCGGGTCCGGCTTTGCCGTCTTGAACTGGGCGGAGGTGTAGATCCGGGTGCCGAACAGCGGCCGCAAGTCCGGCAGCAGCGTGTCGATGTGGTCGGCGACCAGCGTGGTATTGTTGGTCAGGACGGCAATATCGACGGTTTCGCGCAGACGTCGGGCAATCTCCAGCATCGCGCGATCGGCCTGCATTGAGCGGCGCCGCGCCTCCACCCACTCGTCGAGCGACAGCGGATAGCCCATGCGCTCGCCGAAGCCTCGCAGATAATCCGCGGCATCGAGAGCGCCGGAATCGCCGAGCGATTCGAAACCGCTGTCCCAGATCGCCTTGTGGACGAGCTCGCTGCTCGATCCCGCGAGCTCTGCCAGACATGCGACACGCTGTCCCCTGTCGTAGTTGCAGAGGACATTGTCCATGTCGAAGAGGACGAGCTTGATCCCATCAGTCACAGCAGCACTCTCGGATTGGCCGAAACTCGGGCCGTGATCGCAGTCATATCCCGCCCGAACGCGGGCGACAAATCCGGGTGCGCAAGGGCCGATCGCTGCGATGCTGGCCTGGTCGGCGGCGCGTTTCGAAGGCGAGTTCTCGAACGTCACCCGCAGCTACGCCGGCAAGGGCAAGCGTTCGCCACGCCTGGCAGGTCGGCGACTGTGTCACGCGCTCTTCGCGGGCCAGGGCACGACCTGTCCCGATACGATCAGCCGGTCGCGGCCGCTTTCCTTTGCGGCATAGAGCGCGCGGTCGGCGGCCGCCACCAGCGCGCTGGAGTCGGTCGTGGTCTCGGATGGAAACGCCGTCGCGGCGCCCATGCTCACCGTGACGAGCCGTGAGGGCGGATTCTGCGCATGCAGCATGGCGAGGTCGCGCAACGCGCCGCGAATCTCCTCGCCGACCCTGGCGCAGCCGTCCGCATCGGTGTTCGGCAACAGCACCGCGAACTCCTCGCCGCCGTAGCGCGCCGCGAGGTCGGCCGGCCGCCGGGGATGAGAGGACAGGATTCGCCCCAGCGCGCGCAGGCAGCCGTCACCGGCCAAATGCCCGTAATGGTCGTTGAACGCCTTGAAATGATCGACGTCGATCAGCAGGAGCGAGAGTGGGGTGCCGTCGCGGCGGGAGCGGGCCCATTCGTCCGCGAGGCGCTCGTCGAATGCGCGCCGGTTGGCGAGCCCGGTCAGGCCGTCGGTCGCCGCTAGCGAGGCGAGCTTGTTCTGCAAGTCCTTCTGCTCGGTCATGTCGCGCACCACCGCGACGACGCCGTCGATCTCGCCGCTGTCGGACGCCCGGGTCACGTGCAGGGCCGACTCGGCCCAGATCTCGCCCTTGTCGCGATGGCGCTGACGGTAGACGAACCTTGCCTCCTCGGCCTCGCCGTTCTTCAGCGCGGCAATGGCCTGCTCGACCCGTTCCATGTCCTCCGCGTGAACCCCGGCCACGGCCGACGTGCCCAGCAGTTCGTCGGAAGACCAGCCGATGATGCGCGCGCATGACGGAGAAACGTAGATCAGCCGGTTGTCCAGTCCGATCCGGGTCACCATGTCGCTGGATTGCTCGGCCAGCAGGCGGAAATGGGCTTCTTTGGCGATCAGAGCCTGTGCCATGCGCTGCCGCTGCAAGAGCTGGCGGACGAGATAGAAGCCGATCACCGCGATCAGTGCGACGAGACCGACGACGAAACTCATGCGCACGGTCGCCGTGCGCCGCCAGGGGGCCAGAACGTCGTCCTGCGCTTTGCTCGCCAGCACCATCAAGGGATAGCGGCTGCTGCGCTGATAGTAGCTCAGCCGCTGCACGTTATCCAGCGGCGACTTGAAATAGTAGACTGCCGCTGCCGGACGGCTATTCCATTGCTTGTACAACGGCGCGTTGGACAGGTCGCGTCCGACGAAGGCGCCGCTCTCATCGTGGCTGCGCGCCAGCATGATGCCGTCGTTGTTCAGCAGCGACGCCGAGCTGTGTGGACCGAGGTCGAAGCGCTCGTAGAACTTGACGAAATAGCTGACGTCGATCGTGAGCAGGGCAACGCCGGCGAAGCTGCCGTCGGGGTGGTTGATCCGGCGAGATGCGGTGATGATCCACTGGCCGCCGGCGCGGCTCTTGACGGGGCGTCCGATCAGCGTGCCCGGATCCGGCGAGTCGCGATGACGCTGGAAATATTCGCGGTCGCTGTTGTTGAATTTGGACAAGTCGACCTGCTCGGTCGTAGCAAGCCAGCGGCCGGTCTCGTCATAGACGAAGATGCCACGGATGCGGTCCGATGATTTGCCGGTCGGCAGATAGGCCTGGAGCTTTGCGATCGTGTCCGGACCCGTTCCATCGATCTCGAGCCGATGGACCAGTCCGACGAGGATGGTATCGACGAGCTCGAAGGTGTCGTCCGCATGCTGGACCAGCGAATGCGCGAGATTGGCCACGTCGATTTCGGCGTTCCTGAGCTCGGTATTGCGCGTTTCCCATTCGCGCCAGCCGCTCAGGCCCAGGATGACGAAGCAAGTCAGCATGACGAAACCCGCCGCCCAGAGCGGAAGACGCGTTTTTCCGAGGTCGCGGCCCGTATTCATCAGGCTTGCTCCATTTCGGTGCAAACCTCTCACTTTCGCCTTAACGGCCTGTTGCGTCATCCACGCTGATTGTGCGAATCCCGTATTCGGCCGGAACCGGTCCTCGATGTTTCGACGGGTTATCGTCGGAGGATGTTAACCACGCTGACCTTACGCCGGATTCGCCTGGCGTCCCTGCCTCACTCCTCCAGTGTAAACCCGACGCGCAGCGTCACCTGGTAGTGGCGCACGGCGTTGTTCTCGATGTGGCCGCGCGTCTGCACCACCTCGAACCATTTCATCTCGCGGATGGTCTTGGCGGCGCGGCTGATCGCGTTCTTGATCGCATCCTCGATCGAAGTTTCGGATGATCCGACCAGTTCCAGAATCTTGTAGACGTGATCCTTCTCGGCTGTGGGCATGGCGCGTCTCCCCTTGTGCTGTGACGGGCCCGGATACGTCTGTCGCGATACATCCGGCCTCCACCTTGAACGGACGCGGGCGCCTCGGGTTCCGTCCCCGGCGATCGGCCGCGATCACCTGCTGAACGCGGTCCGTGGCGGTGTCCAGTTTGTGCAAGTGCACGAAAATATGGTTCGGGCGTGCGGGCGGTACCCCCAAATTCGTCCGCCGCCGCATGGCCGCCCTTGCCCGCTCCAATGCGGGCGCGTTAGCCTCGGTCCGTTTCCCTATACCGTCGATGTGCAGTGATGATCGGCCGTTGGACGAGGAGCGCTCTGGTCGCAATCAGTCTGTCCGCCGTGCCTGCGCTGGGCGCGGTGCGGGACGATCTCGACGACGCGCCCGGCACCATGTCGCTGCAAGTGACGACCGATCCGTCCACGATCGAATGCCGCAAGCTCGAAACGGTCAATCCTGCCTCGCTGATCTTCCTGCCGCTGCGGCGGACGTTTAACGAGGATTTCGACGAGCATCCGCTGTCGGGCGGACGCTGGGTGCCGCACTATGCCGGCGGCGCGGCGTGGCCGGAGGCGCGCTACTGGGGCGGCGACGGCTCCGACTTCAAGCGCAAGACCAGCGCCAATGGCGAGCAGCAGATCTATGTCGATCCGCGCTACTCGGGGCGCGCCGCGGCGCCGCTCGGGCTCGATCCGTTCAAGGTGAAGGACGGCGTGCTCTCGATCGTCGCGCGCCGCACGCCTCCGGAATTGAAGTCCGTTCTGTTCAACAACGAGTACATCTCCGGGATCCTGACGACGCAGGGCACGTTCGCGCAGAAGCACGGCTATTTCGAAATCCGCGCCAAGCTCCCGGTCGGCCATGCGGTGTGGCCGGCATTCTGGATGCTGGCGGACGACGGCGGCTGGCCGCCGGAGGTCGACGTGCTGGAAGGCCGGGGTGAGCGGCCGGGCGATCTCGTGATGACGACGCATTGGCGGATTCCGTCGACCCAGAAGATCCAGTCCTGCGGCTTTGACTTCGCGGTCGGCGACGCTTCGAGCGCATTCCACAACTATGGTGTGCTGTGGGAGGAGGATCGCCTGGTCTATTTCATCGACCGCAAGCCGGTGTCCGACATCAAGGTGCCGATCGGCTTCGATGATCCCATGTACATGATCGTCAACCTCGCGATCGGATCGAAGTTCTTTCTCGGCGTCGGTCCCGTCGATGCGGAATCTCCGCCAGCCGTCGCATTCGAGATCGACAGGATTTCCGTCTATCAGGTCGATATGGAGCAGGCGCGGAGATAGATATGTCAGCGGATTTCTCGCGGCGTCATCTTGCCAAGCTCGCGGGCCTTGTCGCGCTGGGAGCGGCGACCGGCGTCAGCGCTGCGGAGAGCGAAACGCCAGCATCGGCCGAGCGCGGCGCGCCCTTTCCGAAGGATTTCTTGTGGGGCACCGCGACCTCGTCCTACCAGATCGAAGGCGCCGTCAACGAGGATGGCCGCGGCAAATCGATCTGGGACATTTTCAGCCACACGCCCGGCAAGATCGAGGACGGCTCCACCGGCGACCGCGCCAACGAGCATTATCACCGCTACAAGGAGGACGTCGCGCTGATCAAGGCGCTCGGCGTCAAGGCCTACCGTTTCTCGATCGCATGGCCGCGGGTGTTTCCTGATGGGGCGGGTCAACCCAATCCCAGGGGGCTCGATTTCTACAGTCGCCTGGTCGACGAGCTGCTCGCAACCGGCATCGAGCCCTATGCGACACTCTATCACTGGGACCTGCCGCAGGCGCTGCAGGACCGCGTCGGCGGCTGGCGGTCGAGCGACACCTCGAAAGCCTTTGCCGATTACGCCGCGTACGTCGCCGCACGCCTGACCGATCGCGTGAAAAATATCTTCACCGTGAACGAGGTCGGGCGCTTCGTGAATTTCGGCTACGGCTGGGGCATCGACGCGCCCGGCCTCAGGCTGCCGGCGGCGCAGCTGAACCAGGTCCGCCATCACGTTGCGCTGGCGCACGGGCTTGCCGTGCAGGCGATTCGCGCCTCAGGGCGCGCCGGCACAAGGGTCGGCGCAGCCGAGAATATCGCGGCCTGCGTGCCGGCGATCGCAACGCCGGAAAACATCCGTGCTGCCGAGATCGCGACGCGCGAACTCAATGCCGGCTTCCTCGGCGTGGTGCTGGAGGGCAAGTATACCGACGGCTTCCTCGCCTATGCCGGCGCGGACGCGCCGAAATTCACGCCTGAGGAGTTGAAGATCATCGGTACGCCGAACGACTTCATCGGCCTCAACATCTATGCGCCGCAGTTCTATGTCACCGCCTCCGACCGCGCGCCCGGCTTCCGTGTGCTGCCGTTCCCCACCTCGTTCCCGCACATGAATTCGGAATGGCTGCGGATTGGCCCCGAAGTGATCTACTGGGCGCCGCGCCTCGCCGCGAAGATCTGGAACATCGAGACCATCTACATCAGCGAGAACGGCACCTCGTCGGAAGACAAGATCTCGGCCGACGGCCAGGTCTACGACCTCGACCGCATCATGTTCCTGCGCAACTATCTGACCCAGATGCAGCGCGCCGTCGCGGAGGGCGTGCCGATCCGCGGCTACTTCCTGTGGAGCCTGATGGACAATTTCGAGTGGATCTTCGGCTACGGGAAGCGCTTCGGCCTCTATCGTGTCGACTTCGAGACGCAGGCGAGGGTGCCGAAGCTGAGCGCGGCGTTCTATCGCGACGTGGTGGCGCGGAATGCGATCGGGGTGTGAGTGGATGCGCCGATCCTACGGATCCAGCTCGGTATCCCAGTAAAGATAGTCCAGCCAGCTGTCGTGCAGATAGTTCGGCGGGAAGAGGCGGCCGTTGCGGTGGAGCTGGTGCACGGTCGGTGCGAAGGCGCTCTGGCGCGGAAACATCTTGGCTTGCGCCGGCGTAAGGTTGCCCTTGCGCAGGTTACAGGGCGAGCACGCCGCGACCACGTTCTCCCAGGTGGTCTGGCCGCCTTTGCTGCGCGGGATGATGTGATCGAAGGTGAGGTCTTCGGGCGAGCCGCAATATTGGCAATTGAAGCGGTCGCGGAGGAAGACGTTGAAACGGGTGAAGGCGGGGTGGGTGGTCGGCTTGACGAAGGATTTGAGCGAGACCACGCTCGGCAGCTGCATCTCCAGCGTGGGACTTCGGACCGCCTGGTCGTAATGCGCGACGATGTTGACGCGGTCGAGGAACACCGCCTTGATCGCGTCCTGCCACGACCACAGAGACAGTGGGTAGTAACTCAGCGGCCGGAAGTCCGCATTCAGCACCAACACCGGCCAACTGCCTTGCGAGACATGTGCGTTCAAGTAACGCTCCCGGCCTCCATGTACGCTGCGAAGCAGCATGTATTGACATACTACATGCAGCGTGACGGGATTGTGAAGCCCGTTGAGCGACTTATTCAGGCGCAGGCAATGCGGCGGCGGGGTGGCAAAACGCTCAAAAACGCCGCGATTCGGGGAGGGGTCCATGCGGGGCTGGCTCGCCGCGGTGCTCTTGGCCGTGTTCGGCGCGGCGCCGATCTGGTCCGCTGCGGCTGAGGATTATCCGGCGCGCCCCGTCACCATGATCGTACCATTCCCGGCGGGCGGGGCGACCGACACCTTGGCGCGGTTCCTGATCGGCAGCGAGCCGCTGCTGATCGTCGGCCGCAAGGATCTGCCGGCGGACGATCTCAAACAATTGATCGCGTGGCTGAAGGCCAATCCGGACAAGGCGTCGATCGGCATCGCCGGCGTCGGCGCGACCGGCCATCTCGCCGGTATCGCGCTCCAGAAGGAGACCGGTACGCAATTCCAGTTCGTGCCCTATCGCGGCAACGGCCCGGCGATGCAGAACCTCATCGCCGGCCGGCCGAGCGCTGGTGGCCGATCATCAAGGCGTCGGGGATCAAGGTGGAGTGAGGGCTCCTAGCAGGTCGACGTACAGACGGCCGACATATCAGACGGCGTGGCCACACCCTCCGCTGTCGTCCTGGCGAAAGCCAGGACCCATACCGCGGAATCCATCCGTGATGGACCAGTCTCAGTACCGCACGACCACCAGACTTCGCCAAACCACTCCCTGGGGTAATGGGTCCCCTGGCCTTCGCCAGGACGACGTTGGGGAGAGAGCGGACCTTCAACAACGCGCGCCCCAGAACGACGGGTAGCTACTCCCGCACCCGCTCCAATTTCTGCAAGCACCGCGTCGCGCGCACCACGGCCGGCATCTCCTCGTCCGGGAAGCTCGTCGTCCAGTTGGTGACGCCCACTTCGCCGACGTAGATGTCGCCCTTCGAATCCAGTGCGATGCCGTGTGGTGCGAGGAATTTGCCACTGGCAACGCCGGGCCCTTCCTCGCCGCCGAGCCGCGCGATGCGATTTCCCTTGGCGTCCACGATCGACAGCCGCGGGCCGAGATTGGGCACATTGCGGTTGATGTCGAGGCCGGGGCCCAGCTCGCCGATCACGAAGGTTGGGCTCTTGCCGCCGCCGCCGCAGCACAGCGCGCAGGGCCGATGCAGATTGTTCCACTGCGTCTCGTATTTGCCCTCGCCGTTGAACACCTGCACGCGATGATTCTCGCGGTCGGCGACGTAGACCCAGCCATCGGCGTCGGCCGCGATATTGTGCACGATGTTGAACTGGCCGGGATCGGTGCCGGGCTCGCCCCAGCTCTTGATCAGCTTGCCGTCGGGCGTGAACTTGTGCACGCGCGCGTTGCCATAGCCGTCGGAGACGTAGATATCGCCCTTCGGCGACAGCGCCGTGTGGGTGCAGCGGTGGAACGGCTCGCCACTCATGAACGGCGCCGGCTTTTGCGGGATACCGATCGTCAGCAGCACCTTGCCGTTGGTGGTGCATTTGCGCACGGTGTGGTCGCCGTCGTCGGTGCAGTAGAGATTGTCGTCGGCATCGATGTGCAGGCCGTGCGCGCGCGAGAACAGGCCCTCGCCAAAACTGCGCAGGAAATTACCCTCGCGATCCAGCACCACCATAGGATGGGCGCCGCGGTTGAAGACGTAGACGCGGTCCTTGCTGTCAACCGCAACGGAGGCGACGTCGGTGAGCTGCCAGCCGTCCGGCAGCTTGGCGAAATTTTCGACGACGCGGTAACGGTGCTCGCCGGTGCCGAGAATGGCTGGCATTGGTGTCCCTTCCTTTAGCTGCCTCTGTCGCGCTCGCTTGCATCCGTGTCGTCATTGCGAGCGTAGCGAAGCAATCCAGAATCTTTCCGTGGAGACAGTCTGGATTGCTTCGCTTCGCTCGCAATGATGGGGTGGACGGCCCCCGAACGGCATCGGTGTGCCAGACTGGTGATGTTGAGTCGAACCAGACAAAAGGAG
>NZ_LBKA01000196.1:0-34987 GCF_028128955.1 Bradyrhizobium sp. CCBAU 11386 | reverse complement strand
CAGGGACGCTTAGCAACGAGAGCTAATGCTTCCCCGGTCCCATATATCCGAACAAGAACCCTGCCACCTTGCGCATCTGGATCTCCTCGCTGCCTTCCGTAATGCGGTAGCGGCGGTGGTGGCGGTAGATGTGCTCGAACGGCTTGTGGCGTGAGTAGCCCATGCCGCCGTGGACCTGCATGGCGCGGTCGGCGGATTCGCAGCAGAGGCGGTTTGCCCAGTAGTTGCACATCGAGACACGGTCGGAGAGCGTGCGCTCGATCTGCTCCTCGGTGAGCTGGTCCATCTCCCAGGCGGTCTTGCGGATCAGAAGGCGCAGCATCTCGGCCTGCGTCGCAAGCTCAACCAGCGGGAACTGGATCGCCTGGTTCTCGGCGAGCGCCTTGCCGAACGGTTTTCGCTCGCGCGCATATTTGACGCTTTCGTTGATGCAGTAGACGGCGGCGCCGAGCGAGCTAGCGGCCTGGCGGATACGGTTCTGGTGCACGAAGCATTGCGCCAGCGACAGGCCGCGGCCGACCTCGCCGAATAGCGCATCCTCAGGCACGAACACATCGGTGAAGCTGACGCGGGGATGATCGGTCGGCATGTTGAAGGTCCACATGTACTCCTCGATCCTGACGCCGTGGCTCTTGGCCGGCACCAGGAAGCAGGTGATGCCGCGCGCATCGCCATCATTGCCCGAGGTGCGCGCGAACAGCGCGCAGTGGGTGGCGACATGCATGCCGGTCGTCCACATCTTCTCGCCGTTGATGATCCAGCCCTTGACGTTGTCGCGGGTCACCGGCACCGCCCGCGTCTCCATGTGGGTCGCGTCGGAGCCATGATGCGGTTCGGTGAGGCCAAAGGTGATGCGGTACTTGCCCTTGATCGAGCCGTCGATCATCGCCTTCTGGTCGTCACGGCCATAACGGTCGAGCATGGTGACAACAGGGAAATTGCCGACGATGGAATGCTCGTTCTGAAGGTCGTTGTGCAGGCCGAGACCCTTGGCGGCAAAATGCTCACGGATCACCGCCATCCAGAGGTTGGAGCCGTCCTTGCCGCCATACTGCTTCGGCACCGGCAAGCGCAGATGGCCGGCGGCGTCCGCGAGATCCTTGGCCTTGCGCAGCAAGGCCTCCCACTCGTGGCGCGGCAGACCGCCATTCTCGAAATCGGTGCGCGCCCATTCGCGGCGATGATCGAAGAAGCGGATGTTGTCGTCGGCCGCTTCCAGCGGCTTGATCTCGCGTTCGATGAAACGGTCGAGCTCTCCGAGATAGGCGACGAGATCTGTTGGCAATGAGAAATCCACGGCTCTCTCCCGGATGATTTTTTCGTTTTGCGTTAAGGCGCTAACCGCGCGTTTGCTTCGCACGATTAAGGTGAGAAGAGCACGCGCAAGTCAAGCAAGCCGAGACGTGCCAGCTACGCAAGGCGCGCCCGCGCAATTCGATGGTGCTCCAGCGCTTGCGCGCGCTAGTATGGCGGCAATATTCCTTCAGGAGAAAACGCGGGGAGCGATCGATGGAGCTGAAATTTTCCAAGGTGGACCGCAAGGGACCGATCACGATCGTCACGCTGTCGCGGCCCGAGGTCTACAATGCGCTGCACACCGACGCGCATTTCGAGCTCCAGAAGGTGTTTGACGATTTCTCGGCCGATGCCGAGCAATGGGTCGCGATCGTCACCGGCGCCGGCGACAAGGCGTTCTGCGCCGGCAACGACCTGAAGTGGCAGGCGGCCGGGGGAAAACGCGGCTGGGACAAGGGCGGCTTTGCCGGCCTCACTGCGCGATTCGACTGCGACAAGCCGATCATTGCCGCGGTGAATGGTGTCGCGATGGGCGGCGGCTTCGAGATCGCGCTCGCCTGCGACCTGATCATCGCCTCGGAAAACGCCACCTTCGCCCTGCCCGAGCCGCGCGTTGGGCTCGCCGCGCTCGCCGGCGGCCTGCACCGGCTGCCGCGGCAGATCGGGCTGAAGCGCGCCATGGGCATGATCCTCACCGCGCGCCATGTCAGCGCCAAGGAAGGGCTCGAGCTCGGCTTCGTCAACGAGGTGGTGCCGCAGGGCGAGGCACTGACGGCCGCGCTGCGCTGGGCGGAGATGATCACCAAGAACTCGCCGATGTCGATCCGGGCCTCGAAGCAGACCATCCAGAAGGGCCTCGCCGTCTCGCTGGAGCAGGCGATCGAGGAGCAGCGGGAATATCCGGCGGTGAAGGCGATGGTGGCCTCGCAAGACTACATCGAGGGCCCGAAGGCGTTCTCGGAGAAGCGGCCGCCGAAATGGGTGGGGAAGTAGGGGCCTTTCTCGCCGCCGTCATTCCGAGGCGCGCCCTCTTGGGCGCGAACCCGGAATCTATTGGGTGGCAGAGACCGCGGATAAATGGATTCCGGGCTCGTCGCTTCGCGACGCCCCGGAATGACGGCGGATAGAGAAGTCCCCTCCGCATCAACACCGTCATTGCGAGCGCAGCGAAGCAATCCAGAATCTTTCCGCAGGAACACTCTGGATTGCTTCGTCGCAAGGGCTCCTCGCAATGACGGCGGATGCAGCGCCGCCTACCCGTCTCGCGACAGCTCGCGCTTGTAGGAGGCGTAGTTCGGCTGGTCGACCGCAAGCTTGTCCATCGTGGTCGCCCACAGATGCTCGGCGAGACCCGGCGTCGCGAGGTCGAGCTCGCCCCTGGCGATGCGATCGGCCAGCAGCCGGTTGAGGTCCGTCAACGAGCCGTCAATGCCGAGCAGTGCACGCAGCCGCTCCACCTCTTTCGCATCGTTCCCCTGCTCCTGCGTCAGCTGCCGCGTGACGAGGTCGAGGATGTTGATGGCGACGCGCAGCTTGAAGGCCTGGTGGCCGGAGATCAGCGGCGCGATGTCGCTGCGGAGGAAATCGGCGACTGACTTGGTCAGCTCGACCGGTGTCGGTTCGTCCTGCATGCGTCAGCTCCCGCGCGGCGCCAGAAGCCGCAACAGATCGATCTCGGTCTCCGAGGCACGGCGACCAATCATGGCGCGCTCCATGGAATGGTCCGGCCCCTCGCGGAAGCGCTGCATCATGCCGCCGCACATGATGCCCCAGCGCAGCGTGCCCATCACTTCCCAGAACTTGACCCGCGCGGGATCGCATTTGCGCCCGGCGGCCTCGTAGCCCGCGAACAGCTCCTCGCGCGAGCCGAAACCGCCGACCGGCTTGTCGATCTCGCCGAAACGCCAGGAGTTGACGCAGACCCAGCCGAGATCCTCCATGGGATCGCCGAGGTGCGCAAGCTCCCAGTCGAGCACGGCGCGGACGCCATCGGCACCGATGATGAGATTGCCGTTGCGGAAATCACCATGCACCAGCGTCTCCTCGGCCGAGGGGCCGGGATCGTTGTCGCGCAGCCAGCGTAGTGTCAGCTCGAACACGGGCTTGGGCCAGTTCAGGCTGCGATAGTCGCGCTCGAACTCGCCGATCTCCTTCGCCGCGGTCATGCGTCGCAGCTCGGGCAGCTTGTCCAGCGGCAGACTGTGCAGGCCCGCAAGCACGCCCCCGATCTGCCGCGCCAGATGCGGTCGCGCCGCCGCGAACTCGTCGTCGCGCAAGATCTTGCGCGCGATGGTCTCGCCCTCGACCCGCTGCATGATGAAGCCGGTGCCAAGATCGTCCACGGCCGTCAAGACATGCATCACGCGCGGCGACGGTACGCCGGCCTCATAGGCAAGCTGCATCAGTTGCGCTTCGGCGCCGAGCCCCGCCGCGCGCGTTGGAGCTGCGCCATACCCCTTCGGTGAGCGGCGCAGGATCGCGCCGATCGGTCCATCGGGATGCACGATGTCGAAGCGCCAGGTTTCCTGGCTGGCACCGCCGGACAGCTTGGCCGCGCCGGTGACGCCGGTCGCCCCTTCGCACCAGCGCGCGACGCTGCGGGAGAGTTGCGCTTCGATCATTTGCCCTTGAACTGCGCCGGGCGCTTCTCCAGGAACGCGCCGACGCCTTCACGGAAGTCCTGCGTGTCGCCGGCGCGAAGCTGGCACTGGAATTCGAGATTGAGCTGATCCTCGAAGGAATTTTCCGCACTGTCCCAGTAGAGCTTGCGGATCAGCGACAGCGCAACCGTCGGGCCGCTGGCAAGCTCGCGCGCGAGCTTCATCGCCTCCTCCATCAGCACACCGTCATCGTAGACGCGGTTGACGAGGCCCCATTCCAGCGCCTTCTCGGCCGGGAGCCGCTCGCCCATCAGCGACAGTTCGATCGAGCGGGCCCGGCCGACGAGGCGCGGCAGCAGCCAGGTCGAGCCGCAATCCGGCACGAGGCCGATACGACGGAAGGCCTGAAGGAAATAGGACGAGCGCGCGCACAGGATCATGTCGCCGAGCAGTGCGAAGCTCATGCCAGCGCCCGCCGCCGGGCCGTTGACCGCGGTGACAATGGGACAGTGCAGATTGCGGATGCGGCGCAGGAACGGGTGAAAGCCGGTCTCCAACGTCAGACCGGCCTTGGTCTTCTTCGACTGGTTGTTGCGGCCCTGAAGATTAGCGCCCGTGCAGAACGCCCGCCCCGCGCCGGTCAGCACGACGCAGCGCACCTCGTCCTTCTTCTCCTCGATCGCATCGAGCGCGTCGGCGAGGCCGCCCAGCATGTCCACGGATACCGCGTTCATCACCTCCTGATGGTCGAGCTTGAGGATCGCGACCGAACCATCGAAATCGAGCGTGACGTGTTTGAACTGCATGGTTTCCTCGTCAGTTGCGGCCTGTGTCAGTTTCGCAGACCGGAATTAGTTTTGCCGGGGCGCATATTTGATTTTTGGCGCGGTCTTGTCCATGGTGATCAGAGCATAGCAAGCAATCTTGCGCGCAGCGGCTGATGCGCGTCATGCCAAGAAACGGGAAATGCGCCATGAACCTTTTCGACCTCTCCGGCCGCGTTGCCGTGATCACCGGCGGCAATGGCGGCATCGGGCTCGGCATCGCGCAGGCACTGGCCGGCCAAGGCTGCAACGTTTCGATCTGGGGCCGCAATCCTGACAAGAACAACAGCGCTGCCGCGAGCCTGGCGGGCCTTGCCGGCAAGGTGGATAGCCGCGTCTGCGACGTCACCGATCCGGCCTCGGTCAATGCCGCGATGAAGGCCACGCTCGACACCTTCGGCCGGGTCGACGGCTGCTTCGCCAATGCCGGCATCGGCGGCGGTGGCCGGCGCTCCTTCATCGAGCGCACCGAAGAGGAATGGCGCACGATGTTTGCGACCAATCTCGACGGCGTGTTCCACGCGTTCCAGGCAGCCGCCAGACACATGACCGACCGCGCCAATGCCGGCGATCCCTTCGGCCGGCTGGTGGCGACCTCGAGCCTCGCCTCGATCTTCGGCACCGCGCGCAACGAGCACTATGCCGCGACCAAGGCTGCCATCAATGCGCTGGTGCGCGCGCTCGGCGTGGAGCTGGCGCGCCACGGCGTCACCGCGAATGCGATCCTGCCCGGCTGGATCAAGAGCGACATGACCGCGGGCCTCATGGCCAACGACAAGTTCGTCGCCAATGTGATGCCGCGCATTCCGCAGCGCCGCTTCGGCGAGCCCGGCGATTTCGGCGGCATCGCCGTGTATCTGATGAGCAAGGCCTCGTCCTATCACACCGCGGATACGTTCGTGATCGACGGCGGCTATACCGCGTTTTGATATCTCGTAGGGTGGGCAAAGGCGCTCTTGCGCCGTGCCCACCAGAAACATTTTCGAAGGTCGTGGTGGGCACGCTGCGCTTTGCCCACCCTACGCTTCTCGTTTTGTGAGCGCAGAGGGGACAGGGCAAATGTTTTCCCACATCATGATCGGCACCAACGACCTGGACAAGGCCAAGGCGTTCTACGACCAATTGCTCAGCACGCTCGAGGTGCGGCCGGCCAAGGTCGACGGCCATCGCATCTTCTACTTCACCAAGACCGGCGTGTTCTCGGTGACGAAGCCGATCAACGGCGAGCCGGCGACCTGTGCGAACGGCGGCACCATCGGCTTTGCCGCCAACTCGCCTGAGCAGGTCGACAAGTGGCACGCCGCCGGCGTCGCTGCCGGCGGAACGCCGATCGAAAATCCGCCCGGCATCCGCGAGGGCGCGGGGAACAAGCTTTATCTCGCTTACTTGCGCGACCTCGACGGCAACAAGATCTGCGCGATGCACCGGATACCGAACTGATTGCTCCAGGACGCTGTCATTCCCCGCGAAAGCGGGGAATCCAGTACGCCGCGGCTTCTCCGTGAGTCGCTGACGTCACGGAGTACTGGATCGCCCGGTCAAGCCGGGCGATGACAACGGTGAGCGCGGCCCGCGGGTGCCACATCACTCCGTTCAAACAACATTTCAAACACCTCGCGAAATTCCATCACATGGCATGGGCCGCGTGAAAAAATGCGCGCTCGCACTTTGGCGGCGCTGCGATTATTCTCCCGCCCAGTACGATCTCAGTGCCCCCGGGAGGAACAATGACAAAACACACCTACATACCCCGCACCACCAACTACACCCTCAATCCCGGCGACGAGCTCAACGACCTCAGGATGTCGGACCAGGTCCGGCCGCTATACGATCACGTCAGGAAGTTCATACGCGACACCGTCGAGCCGATGTCGATCGAGTTCGCCAAGGCCGGCGAGAGCAAGCAAGACCGCTGGAGCTTCACGCCGAAGCAGCTCGAAGTGCTCGAGGTCGCCAAGAACAAGGCCAAGAAGGAAGGCCTCTGGAACTTCTTCCTGCCCGATGACGAGACCGGCCAGGGCCTGAAGAATCTCGACTATGCCTATATCGCTTCCGAGCTCGGCAAGAGCCCGCTGGCCTCCGAGACCATGAACTGCTCTGCGCCCGACACCGGCAACATGGAGGTGCTGGAGCGCGTCGGCACCAAGGAGCAGAAGGAGAAGTGGCTGAAGCCACTGCTCAACGGCGAGATCCGCTCGGCCTATGTCATGACCGAGCCGAACGTCGCCTCCTCCGACGCCAAGAACATCTCGACGACGGCAAAGCTCGTCGGCGACGAATGGGTCATCAACGGCGAGAAATATTACATCTCCGGCCTCGGCGATCCCCGCTGCAAGATCCTCATCGTGATGGTGAAGACCAATCCGGACGCCGCGCCGAGCAAGCAGCAGTCGCAGATCCTGGTGCCGCGCGACACGCCCGGCGTCGAGGTGCTCGGGCCCATGTACGTGTTCGGCCAGGACCACGCCCCGCGCGGCCACATGCACATGCGCTTCAACAATGTACGCGTGCCGAAGGAGAACATGCTGCTCGGCGAAGGCCGCGGCTTCGAGATCTCGCAGCTCCGCCTCGGACCCGGGCGCATCCATCACTGCATGCGCACCATCGGCAAGGCCGAGAAGGCGCTCGACCTGATGGTGCAGCGTGGCCTCACCCGCGAAGCCTTCGGCAAGAAGATCGCCCATCTTGGCGGCAACATGCAGATCATCGCGCAGGCGCGCTGCGAGATCGAGGCGATGCGGCTGATGGTGCTGAAGGCGGCCAAGGCCATGGACGTGCTCGGCAACAAGGAAGCCCGCGTCTGGGTCTCCATGGTCAAGGCCATGGTGCCCGAGCGCGCCTGCAAGATCATCGACCAGGCGATCCAGATGCACGGCGCCACCGGCATCTCGCACTGGACCCCGCTCGCCGAGATGTACCAGGACGTGCGCCACCTGCGCTTTGCCGACGGTCCGGACGAGGTGCACTGGATGGTCGTCGGCCGGCACGAGCTGAGCATGGCGTGATCCTCTAGATGCCGTAGGGTGGGCAAAGGCGCGCTCCTCGCGCGCCGTGCCCACCATCACGGCTTCGCAAGAAGTGGTGGGCACGCTTTCGCTTTGCCCACCCTACGAGACTTTCCCTCCCACGGAGCCACCATGGAATACGCCGCCAGCGACCTGACGCCACGCGAGCGCTACAAGGTGCTGACATCCTTCATCCTGCCGCGGCCGATCGCGTGGGTGACCTCGGTCGGGCCGACCGGCGTCGTCAACGCCGCGCCGTTCAGCTTCTTCAACGCCTTCTGCGAAGATCCGCCGCTGTGCATGTTCGCGGCGAACCGCAAGCCCAATGGCCAGGACAAGGACACGTTCCTCAACATCCAGCGCACGGGCGAGTTCGTGGTCAACATCGCCGACGAGCCGCTGGCGAAGGCTATGCACGAGAGCAGCGGCGACTTTCCCCCTGAAGTGGGCGAGCCTGACTATCTCGGGCTGAAGCTCGCGCCCTCGGCCAAGATCGCCGTACCGCGGCTCGCCGACACGCCCTGGGCGATGGAGTGCAAGCTCTGGAAGATGATCGACGTCAACGACGATCGCCGGCTGATCATGGGCGAAGGCCTGCACTTCTACATCCGCGACGAGCTCTGGGACGAGGCGGCGATGCGGGTGCATATGGACCGCTATCACCCGATCGGCCGCATGTTCGCCGACCGCTACTGCCGCACGGACGACCGCGTGGTGTTTCCGGCGGCGGAGGGAGCGAAGGGGAAATAGGCCTCGGGCGCTTCTCTTACCTCGCCCCGCTTGCGGGGAGAGGTCGGATTGCATCGTAGATGCAAATCCGGGTGAGGGGACTCTCCGCGAGTCCCAATTGTCACCGTCCCCCGGGGAGACTCCCCCTCACCCCAACCCTCTCCCCGCAAGCGGGGCGAGGGAGTACAGCACCTACGATGCGGCCGGCTCGCCGATCTTGTCCTGGGTCTTGGTGTCGAAATCGCCGGCGTCGTGGCGCTCGTGGAGCTGGCTTGCGGGGTCGCCGGAGACGCGGTTGACCATGCGGCCGCGCTTCACGGCCGGGCGCCTGGCGATCTGGTCGGTCCAGCGCTGCACGTTCTTGTAGTCCTGCACGGAGAGGAATTCGCCGGCGCCGTAGACCAGCCCCTTGGCGAGCGCGCCATACCAGGGCCACACCGCGATGTCGGCGATGGTGTACTCGTTGCCCGCGAGATATTCGTTGTCGGCGAGGCGCCGGTCGAGCACGTCGAGCTGGCGCTTGGTCTCCATCGCGAAACGGTCGATGGCGTATTCGATCTTGGTCGGCGCGTAGGCGTAGAAATGGCCGAAGCCGCCGCCGAGATACGGCGCGCTGCCCATCTGCCAGAACAGCCAGGACATCGCCTCGGTACGGGTCTTGATGTCCTTCGGCAGGAAGGCGCCGAACTTCTCGGCGAGATAGAACAGGATCGAGCCGGACTCGAACACCCTGATCGGCTCAGGGCCGGAGCGGTCCATCAGCGCCGGGATCTTCGAGTTCGGGTTGATGTCGACGAACCCGCTGCCGAACTGGTCGCCATTGCCGATCCTGATCAGCCAGGCATCGTATTCGGCCCCCTTGTGGCCGAGCGCCAGAAGCTCCTCCAGCATCACCGTGACCTTCACCCCGTTCGGCGTCGCCAGCGAATAGAGCTGGAGCGGATGGCGGCCGACCGGCAGCTCCTTGTCGTGGGTGGGGCCGGCGATCGGGCGGTTGATGCTGGCGAACTGCCCGCCGTTCTCCTTGTTCCAGGTCCAGACTTTGGGCGGCACGTAGGCGGGGGCGTCGGTCATGCGGGGCTCCGGCGGAAAGATGCGTCTGCATTAATTAGCCCGCGAACGGCCAATGACAAGCCCTGCCGGCTCTGCGTCCGGCGCGGGCCTCAGGCCGGTGTCATGCATCCGACCTAAGCCGTCACCACCCTGCGCGGCCGCTCCGCCCGTGTCATCACGAACCCCTCATACCCCTTCGCCGCGACCTCGCCGCAGATCCGCCGGTAGACCCCGACGCCGCCGACAAGGAAATCGTCACCGACCAACTATTGGCCTGTTCATCGAAGACAGCGCGATCGACGCGCGTGTCGAACTGGATATCGCGGCGCAGATCAAAACGATCCGCGACATGACTCGATTGCGCAGGCGACATTTTGCGCGACGGAATGGCTCCTCGCGCGGCGTGGCGCCTATACACAAGATGCGCGGCGAAATCCGGCTTGGCATCGCCGGCGACGATGGGTTAGCGTCGCATGGCCTTCGCCAATGACAACAAGAACGCAAAGCAACAACAGCAACGCGACGGCCGCCGCCGGGAGAGAGCCATGAAATCGCCGATCTGCGACATGCTGGGCATCGACTTCCCGCTGCTCGCCTTCAGCCATTGCCGCGACGTCGTCGCCGCCGTCAGCCGCGCCGGCGGCTTCGGCGTGCTCGGCGCCACCGTGCACACGCCTGATACGCTCGAACGCGAGCTGAAATGGATCGACGACCACGTCGACGGCAAGCCTTACGGCATCGACGTGCTGATCCCCGAAAACATCTCGACCGCGGGCGAGAAGGACGTCACCTGGAAGAGCCTGGAAGCGCGCGTGCCGCAAGAGCATCGCAACTACACGCGCGACCTCCTGAAGAAGTACGACATCGAGCTGACGACCACTGAAGTGGCCGACAACCAGCCGCAGCCGTTCGACGGGAAGACGGCGCTTCAGCTGCTCGAGGTCTCCTTCAATCATCCGATCCGGCTGATCGCCAATGCGCTCGGCGTGCCGCCGAAGGCGATGATCGAGATGGGCAAGAAGCACGGCGTGCCGGTCGCGGCTCTCGTCGGCGCCAAGGAGCACGCGCTGCGCCAGGTCGCGGCCGGCGTCGACATCCTCGTGGTCCAGGGCACCGAGGCCGGCGGCCATTGCGGCGAGGTGTCGACCTTGGTGCTGGTGCCGGAGGTGATCAAGGCGATCAAGCCGATCCGCGACGTGCCGGTGCTGGCGGCCGGCGGCATCATGACGGGACGGCAGATGGCGGCCTGCATGGCGATGGGCGCAGCTGGCGCCTGGACCGGCTCGGTGTGGCTCGCAACCGTCGAGGCCGAAACCACGGAAATCTTCCGCGAAAAGATGATCGCCGCATCCTCGCGTGACGCGGTGCGCTCGAAGGGCCGCACCGGCAAGCCGGCGCGGCAGCTTCGCTCGGTCTGGACGGATGCCTGGGACCGCGCGCCGGAAAGCCCCGGTGCGCTGCCGATGCCGCTGCAAAGCATCGTCAGCCGCGACGCCTTCAACGCGATCGACCGCGCGGCGGCGGCCGGCAACGCCAAGGCGCGCGATCTCGTCAGCTACTTCGTCGGTCAGGGCGTCGGCCTGATCGACAGCGTGAAATCGGCGGGCGCCGTGGTGCAGGAGTTCAAGGAAGATTTTGCCGAAGCCGTCGAGCACATGAATGCACTGGTGGCGGAGTAGCATCCACATCGTCATTGCGAGCGTAGCGAAGCAATCCAGACTGCCGCCGCGGAAAGATTCTGGATTGCTTCGCTTCGCTCGCAATGACGAAGCAACTGATACCGTGAATTGAGGCCATGACCGACAATACCGATATCCCAGAAGACCGCATCCCCGTCATCGTCGGCATCGGCGAGATCGTCGACCGTCCCAAGGAGATCACCGCTGGCCTCGAGCCGCTCGATCTGCTCGAACAGGCGCTACGGCTCGCCGAGCAGGACGCCGGAGCAAAGCTGCTCGGCGAGGTGCAATCGCTCGACGTCGTCAACTTCCTGAGCTGGCGTTACCGCGATCCGGAGAAGCTGCTGGCGCAGCGCCTCGGGATCACGCCTTCGCATTGCTACTACGGCCCGGTCGGCGGCGAGAGCCCGATCCGCTACATCCACGAGGCGGCAAAGCGCATCGCACGCGGGGAATGCAGCGTTGCCGCGGTCTGCGGCGCGGAAGCGCAGTCGACGGCGACCAAGGCCGAGCGCGCAGGCGCAAAGCTGCCATGGACGCCGTTCGCGCATGATGTCGAGGAGCCGAAGCGCGGCGCGGCGTTCCAGAAACCGCTGGCGGTGAAGCTCGGCGTGTTCCGACCCGTCACGGTCTATCCGTTCTACGAGGCGGCCTCCTCCGCGCACTGGGGCCAGACGCCGCGCGAGGCGATGGCGGAGTCGGGGACGCTGTGGTCGCGCTATTCGGAAGCCGCCGCGAAAAATCCAAATGCCTGGCTGAAGCGACGCTATACGCCGGACGAGATCACGACGCCCACAGCGGACAACCGTCTCATCGCCTGGCCCTACAACAAGCTCATGGTCGCCAACCCCAGCGTCAACATGGGCGGCGCGCTGCTGCTCACCAGCCTTGCCAGGGCGCGCGCGGCCGGCATCGCCGAGGACAGACTGGTCTATCCGCTCGGCGGCGCCTCGGCGGAAGAGCCGCGCGACTATCTCCTGCGCGATCAGTTCTACGAGAGCCATCCGCAGAATGCGGTGCTGAAGGCCGCAATGGACCTCGCAGGCGGCGACGGCAAAGAGTTCGACGCGATCGAGCTCTATAGCTGCTTCCCCTGCGTGCCCAAGATGGCGCGGCGGACGCTGGGTCTTTCCGCCGACGTGCAGCCGACCGTGACCGGCGGCCTCACCTTCTTCGGCGCGCCGCTCAACACCTACATGACGCATGCGGCCTGCGCGATGGTGCGGCGCCTGCGCGATGGCGCCAGGCTCGGCCTGCTCTACGGCCAGGGCGGCTTCGTCACCAAGCATCATGCGCTGGTAGTATCGAAGGCGCCTCCGCGCGAGGCGCTGGCGCAGGAGACGAGCGTGCAAGGAGAGGCCGACCGCGACAAGCGCGCGGTGCCGGACTTCGTCGCGGAGGCCTCAGGCAAGGGCAAGGTCGAGAGCTTTACGGTGCTCTATGGCCGCGGCCGCGATGTCGAGCACGGTGTCGTCATGCTGCGCACGGAAGATGACCGCCGCACGCTGGCGCGGATACCGGCGGGCGATACGGCAACGCTGGCGCATCTGCTCGACATGGAGAGGACGCCGGTCGGCTCGCTTGGCGAGATCGCGATGGCCGACGATGGCGTTCCGGAGTGGCGGGTGGCTTGAGTGTCCGTGTCCCGGACGCGGTGCAGCGCGCAGCGCTGCTTCGCAGAGCCGGGACCCAGAAAGCAACACCGTGCAGTGAGGAGATATGGGCCCCGGCTCAGCGGCGCATCATTTCATGCTGCGCCGCGTCCGGGGCACGCGACTGACCTAGCTCTTCGGCGCCTGCTTTTCCGACGCGGTGGCCGGCTTGCCCTTGGCGCCGACGACGCGGACCTGATCGCCGTCGGACAGGCCGTCCGGCGGGGCGGTGATGACACGGTCATCGGCTGCGATGCCTGAGGCGAGCTCGATCTCGCGGCCGAGATCGCGGCCGATGGTCACGGTCTTGAACAGCACCTTGTCGTCCGCACCGACGGTCGCGACACGCAGACCGCTGCCGTTGAAAATCAGCGCGCTGGCGGGAATGCTGAGCGGCGCGGCGTCGCGCTGCAGGCTCAGCTTCACGCTGGCATAGCCGCCGGGCATCAGCTCTCCGCTCGAATTGTCCAGGCCAAGCTGCATGCGCGTCGTGCCGGAGGCGACGTCGACCGCCTGCGAGGAAGCCTCCACCGTCGCCTGGAAGGTCCGGTTCGGATACTCCGGCAGCGCGATGGTGGCCTTGGCGCCGATCTTGATCGCCGGCACGTAATTCTGGGGTACGTTGACATAGACGCGCAGCTTGGTGATGTCCGAGACCACGAACATCGCCGGGCCCGAGCCGCCGCCGGCGTTGATGAGCGCGCCGACGTCGGTATCGCGCGCCGTGACCACGCCGTCGAACGGCACGGTGATCTTCTTGTAGCCGGCGAGCGCTTCCAGCCGCTCGACATTGGCCTGCCCCGAATGCACCGCGGCGTTCTTGTTGGAAAGATCGGCGGTGCGCTCGTCGATTTCCTGCGCGGAGACGAAGTTGGAGGCGACCAGCGTCTTGCGGCGGTTCAGCGTTGCCTCCGACAGCCTGGCGCTGGCCTGCTGGCTGGCGAGGTCGGCGCGGGCCTGCAACAGCTGCTGATCGAGGTCGGGCGCCTCGATCTCGGCAATCACCTGCCCGGCCTTGACGCGGGCGCCGATGTCGGCGCTCCAGCTCTTCAGGTAACCCGACACGCGCGCGAAGATCGGGGCACGGTAGTAGGCTTCCAATCGGCCCGGCAGATCAAGGGTGGCGTTGAGCACCTTGGCGTTGGGCTGGGTCACGGCGACGCTGGGAACGGCCTGATCATCGGTCCATTCCTTCAACTTGGAGCCCTGCTCCTCGCGCGCGCGGATGCCGGTGCCGACGACCAGGGCTGCCGCAATCAGCGCCACCGCGCCGAAGATGCCCAGTTTCCGGTGCGACACCGGGGAGCGGGATTCAGTGGGCGACATGCGGAGTCTCCAAAGGGGCGGCGGCTTTGGCGCCCTGTTTCTTGTGTACCATGCTGAACACCACGGGAACAAACATCAGCGTGGCGAAGGTTGCAAAGATCAGGCCGCCGATCACGGCGCGGCCGAGCGGCGCATTCTGCTCGCCGCCCTCGCCGAGGCCCAAGGCCATCGGCGCCATGCCGATGATCATGGCGAGCGCGGTCATGAGGACGGGACGGAACCGGACGAAGCCGGCTTCGAGCGCGGCAGCAACGGGATCGCCGAGTTCCTCGTAGCGTTCGCGCGCAAAGGAGATCACGAGCACGCTGTTGGCGGTGGCAACGCCCATGCACATGATGGCGCCGGTGAGCGCCGGGACCGACAGTGTCGTCTCCGTCATGAACAGCATCCAGACGATGCCGGCGAGCGCGGCCGGCAGCGCCGTGATGATCACGAACGGATCGGACCAGGACTGGAAGTTCACGACGATCAGCAAGTAGATCAGCACGACGGCGCCAAGCAGGCCGAACAGCAGGCCGGTGAAGGCGCTGTTCATGGTCTGCACCTGCCCGAGCAGCACGACGGAAGATCCCTTCGGCACCTCCTTCGCGGTATCGGCGATCACCTGGCGGATGTCGGCGGCGACCGCGCCGAGATCGCGGCCCGAGGTCGTGGCGAAGATCTGCACCATCGACTGGATGTCGTATTGCGAGACCACCGCACTCGAGATCGAGCGCTTGATGTCGGCGATGCCGCCAAGGATCGGCGACTGCGAATTGCCGGTGGCGGTGATCGGCAGCGTCTGGAGCGCGCCGAGCGAGTCGATCTGGTATTGCGGCGTCTGCATCACGATCGAGTAGGACACGCCGTTATCCGGATTGAGGTAGTAGGTCGGCGCCACCTGCGAGGAACCGGCGAGGTTCACCACAAGACTGTTGGTGACGTCGCGCTCGGTCAGGCCGACATATTGCGCACGGGTGCGGTCGACATCGATATTGAAGGTCGGGTTGTTCGGCGATTGCTGGATGCGCGCATCGGCAACGCCGGGGATCTTGCGGACCTTGGCCAGCAGATTGTTGGCGTAAGCGAAGTTGGCGCTGATATTGGCGCCGCGGATCTGAAGGTCGATCGGCGCCGGCGCGCCGAAGTTCAGGATCTGGCTGACGATATCGGCCGGCAGGAACGCGAAGCTGACGCCGGGGAACAGCCGCGGCAGCTGCTCGCGCAGTTCGCGCACATGCTCATCGGTCGGCTTGTGGCCTTCCTTCAGCTTGATCTGGATGTCGCCGTCCTGCGGTCCGATCACGCCGGTGTTGTTGTAGGTCATGTTGATGCCGGAGATCGGCATGCCGATGTTGTCGGTCAGGGTCTCGATCTCGCCCGGGATCAGCTTGCGGATCGCCTTCTGGATATCGGCGAGCTGGTTCGCGGTCTCCTCGACGCGCGTGCCGACCTGGGTTCGGACATGCATCAGCATGTTGCCGGCGTCGACCGCGGGGAAGAAGTTGCGCCCGAGGAACGGCACCAGCGCAAAGGAGGCACCGACGACGCAGAGGAAGCCGATCACGAACACCGCGCGATGCGCCAGCGCCATGCCGAGCAGGCCGCGATAGAAGCCGCGGATGTGCTCGAAGCGCGCCTCGAAGCCGCGCTGGAACCAGACGAGCGGATTGCGCGACTTCGGCGGTTCGCCCTCGTGATGGACATGGGCCTGCAAGAGGTAGTTCGCCATGGTCGGCACCAGCGTGCGCGACAGGATGAACGACCAGATCATCGCGAACATCACGGCTTCGGCCATCGGCACGAACAGAAAGCGCGCGACACCGGTGAGGAAGAACATCGGCACGAACACGATGCAGATGCAGAGCAGCGAGACGAAGGCCGGCGTGACGATCTGGTTGGCGCCGTCGAGGATCGACTGCTCGACCGGCTTGCCCTGCTCCAGATGGTAGTTGATGCTCTCGATGGTCACGGTGGCGTCGTCGACGAGGATGCCGACGGCGAGCGCGAGACCGCCGAGCGTCATGATGTTCAGCGTCTCCCCGATCGCCGACAGCATGATGATGGCCCCCAGCACCGACAGCGGGATCGAGACCGCGATGATGATGGTCGAGCGCCAGCTGCCGAGGAACAGCAGGATCATGACGCTGGTGAGCAGCGCCGCGATCACGCCCTCGAAGGCGACGCCTTGAATCGCGCCGCGAACGAACACCGACTGGTCGCCGATAAATCCGATCTTCAGCGCATCCGGCAGCTGATCTTTGACGTCGACCACCTTCTGCTTGATGCCGGCGATGATGTCGAGCGTCGAGGTCGCGCCCGCCTTCAGCACCATCATCAGCACCGAGCGGTTGCCGTCGACATGGACGATGTTGGTCTGCGGCGGATTGCCGTCGCGGACGGTCGCGACATCGCGCACATAGACCATCGCGCCGTTGACGGTCTTGATCGGCAGATTGCCGAGCTCGTCGATTTTCAGCGGCGAGTTGTTGAGCTGGATGTTGTACTCGAAGGTGCCGATCTTCTGGGTGCCGACCGGCGTGATCAGGTTCTGCGCGGCCAGCGCATTGGCGACGTCCTGGCCGGACAGGCCGCGGGCCTGGAGCGCGGTCGGGTCGAGATCGATCTGGACCTGGCGCTGCTTGCCGCCGAACGGATACGGGATCGCGGCCCCCGGCACCGTGACCAGCGGCGTGCGCAGCTGGTTGATGCCGATGTCGGCGAGGTTCTGCTCGGTCAGCCCGTCGCCCGACAGCGCCACCTGGATGATCGGCACGGTCGAGGCCGAGTAGTTCAGGATCAAGGGCGGCGTCGCGCCCGGCGGCATCTGCTTGAGCAAAGTCTGCGAGATCGCTGTGACCTGCGCATTGGCGGTGCGGATGTCGACGTTCGGCTGGAAGAAGATCTTGATGATGCCAAAGCCGTTATAGGAATTGGCCGCGATGTGCTCGATGTCGTTGACCGTCGTCGTCAGCGCGCGCTGGAACGGCGTCGTGATGCGGCCGGACATCTGGTCGGGCGGCAGGCCGGTGTACTGCCAGACCACGCCGATCACGGGAATGCGGATGTCCGGGAAGATGTCGGTCGGCGTCCGCAGCGCTGCCAGCGGTCCGATGATCAGGAGCAGGAGCGCGAGCACGACAAACGTATAGGGTCGGCTCAGGGCAATACGGACCAGAGCAATCATGCGCCAGGCAATTCCAGGTCAAGCAGGGATACGGAATCCGCCCCGACGGGGATCCTCTTTCCCCTTTACCTGAGCACCGCCGGCAACGCTAATCACCGGCAGCTTTCCTGCATTCACTTCCATGCTACCGCGCTGCGGAATAAGCATCGCAGCTATGCGGCCGAACGCTTCACGCTGCGCGGACGGAGTTCAGGAACTTGCCGACCTCGAGCTTGAGGCGGTTGGAGTCGCGGGACAGCATCTGTGCCGCCGACAGCACCTGCGAGGATGCCGATCCGGTTTCGGATGCGCCGCGCTGGACGTCGCCGACATTGGAAGACACCTGCTGGGTGCCGTTGGCCGCCTGCTGCACATTGCGGGCGATCTCCTGGGTCGCCGCGCCCAGCTGCTCCACGGCTGCGGCGATCGCCGAGGATATTTCGGAGAGGCGCGCGATGGTGCCGGAGATTTCGCTGATGGCGCCGACCGATTCCTGCGTCGCCGCCTGGATGCCGCCGACCTGCTGGCCGATCTCGCCGGTCGCCTTCGCCGTCTGTTCGGCGAGCGCCTTGACCTCGGAAGCCACAACCGCAAAGCCGCGGCCGGCCTCGCCAGCACGTGCCGCTTCGATCGTGGCGTTCAACGCCAGGAGATTGGTCTGGCCCGCGATGGCATTGATGAGCTCGACGACGTCGCCGATCCGAGAGGCCGCCCGTGACAGCTCGCTGACGCGTTCGGTGGTGGCGTGCGCCTGGCTGACGGCCTCGCTCGCAATCCGGGTGGAATCCTGCACCTGGCGACCGATCTCGCGGACCGACGACGACATCTCCTCGGCGGCCGATGCCACCGAATGAACGTTGGTGGAAGCTTCTTCCGAGCCGGCTGCGACCACCGTCGCCAGTTCCTGCGCCCGGCCCGCCGTCGAGGACAGCGTCGAGGCCGACGCCTCGAGCTCGGTCGCAGCTGATGACACGGTCTCGACGATCTCGCCGATCGCGGCCTCGAAGCTGTCGGCAAGCTTCGTCATGCCGGCCTTGCGCTGCTCCTCGGCGCGGCGCTGCACCGCCTGGACCTCGTCGCGGCTGAAGCGGATGATAGTCTGCACGGTCTGGAGGTTGCGCAGTGCCTCGCCGATCTCGTCGTCGCGCGCGATGACGATGCGGTTGTCGAGCTTGTCCTGGACGAGGTTGAGCATGGTGTCGTTGAGATGCCGCATCGGGCCCTGGATCGCCCGCATGGTGGCAAGCCCGGTGAAGCCGCCGATGGCAGCGCCGACGACGGCCAGCAGCGACAGGATCAGGCTGGTCGAACCGTCGGTCGAAAGCACCCCGCCGATGCCGAGCGCGAGCATGAACAGCGCCTGCACCGCCATCATCGTGACCAGGCGCGCCTTCAGCGTGCCGGTGAAGACGCTGAGGCGGTCGAGCAGCGAGCGGCGGCGAATGATGCCGGCATCGATGCGATAGCCATGCGGCTTGTTCTCGCGGATCGCAGCGTAAACCTCTTCAGCGAGCCGACGCTGGTCGGCGGGCAGCTTGGTGCGGATCGAGGTAAAGCCCGTGACCTGGCCATTCTCGCGAATGGGCGAAGCTGTGGCCAGCACCCAGTAAAAGTCGCCGTTCTTGCGCCGGTTCTTCACCGCGCCAAGCCAGGGCTTGCCGGCCTTCAGCGTGTCCCAGAGATTATCGAACGCCTCCGGCGGCATGTCGGGGTGGCGAACGATGTTGTGCGGCTGCCCCATCAGCTCCGCCGAGGTGAAGCCCGCCGCGGCGAGGAAGTCCTCGTTGAAGTAGGCAAGCTTGCCCTTGAGGTCGGTTCTGGAGACGATCAGCGTCTCGTCGCTGACGGGATATTCGATTTCGGTGACGGGAAAATTCTTGCGCATCGGGGGCTCCCAAATGAATTCAATATGCATTCATTCCAATCGGAACAGCCGCTATTCGAGGCGTCCCCCGCAATTCTCATAAGTTGAATTTAACTATCGATGAAACCGCCTCCCCGTGCGATTACGGGTAATACCTCACGATACTACCTGTAGGCGATATCATGCTACCGCCCAAACGAAACGAGCGGCGCTTGCGGCGCCGCCACCTGCTGGGTGCCCTGCGCCGCCTGCTGCACGTTGCGGGCGATCTCTTGCGTGGCCGCGCCCTGCTCTTCCACGGCCGCCGCGATTGCCGACGAGATCTCCGACAGACGCTCGATCGTCGAGGAGATCTCCTTGATCGCTCCGACCGAATCGTTGGTCGCCGCCTGGATACCGAAGATCTGCTGGCCGATTTCGCCGGTCGCCTTCGCCGTCTGCTCGGCGAGCGCCTTCACCTCCGAGGCCACCACGGCGAAACCGCGGCCGGCTTCGCCCGCACGTGCGGCCTCGATGGTCGCGTTCAGCGCCAAGAGGTTGGTCTGGCCGGCGATGGTGTTGATCAGCTCGACGACGTCGCCGATGCGGGAAGCGGCCTTGGACAGTTCGCTGACGCGCTCGGTGGTGGCACGCGCCTGGCCGACGGCGTCGCTGGCCATCCGCGCCGATTCCTGCACCTGACGGCTGATCTCGCCGACCGAGGAGGCCATCTCCTCCGTCGCCGAAGCCACCGACTGCACGTTGGTGGAGGCTTCCTCCGAAGCTCCGGCAACGGTGGTCGCCAGCCTCTGGGAGCGGTCGGCGGTCGAGGTCAGCGTCGAGGCGGAGGCTTCGAGCTGGGTCGAGGCCGACGACACGGTCTGGACGATCTCGCCGATTATCGTTTCGAATTCGCGGGTGATGTTGTCGACGCGGCGGCCGCGCTCGATCTTGGCTTCGGCGTCGGCCGCGGCGGCTTCGTCGGCGGCCTTCTTGGCGATCAGCGCTTCCTTGAAGACCTGGAGCACGTCGGCCATGGCACCGATCTCGGTCTTCTCACCGCGATGCGGGACTTCCGCACCGAGGTCGCCCTTGCCCAGCGCCTGCATCGGCTCGACGATCGAGGCGATGCCGCTGGAGACGTCATGGACCAGATAGAAGCCGACGCCGGTGCCGACAACCACGGCGGCGCCGAGGATGATCGCGACCAGCATGAACGCATAGAAATAGCTCTCGGCGGCATCCTGCGCGGCCTGGTCGCCGCCCTTGGTGTTGAGTTCGATGTCCTTGCGCAGGATCTCGTCGGCCTGAAGCCCGATCTTGTTGACTGTCTTGGTGTTCAGCTCATGCGCCTCGTGCGGGATCTTGCCGGCCTCCTTGCGCGAGAGAGCAATCACCTCCTGGGTGCCCTTCTTGTACTCGTCCCAGCTCTTCGACCACTCATTGTAGAGTGCCCGTTCCTCAGGCGAGGTGATCATAGCCTCATAGGACTGGCGAAACTTGGTGTTGGATTCGACCACCGTCGCAAGCGTCTTCTCTGCCGCGAGCTTCTCCTCCAGCGTCTCGGCCAGCATGTGCTCGCGGATCACGTTACGATAGGTGATCACGCCGGCGCGCAGATCGCCGAGCACCCGCACGCTCGGCATCCAGTTCGTGGTGATGTCCGTGGTATTGGCATTCATCGCCCGCATCTTCCACACGGCGATCAGGCCCATGCCGGTCATCGCGACCAGCAGAAACGCCACGACACTGATGATCTTGGCGCGGATGGAGATGGTGGCGAACATAATCAGGTCTCTTTTATGCTGGCGCAGGCGCGCGTCCGGGAGGTCTAAAGAATCAACCAAAAAGGAGCGACGCCGACATCAGACAACAGAGCGACTGAGCAGATGTTGACTACGACTCCGTACGAGTACGGAGCCTGAAAGAGATGAACAGGCAGCTAAGAATGCTCTGCGCTCAGCGCATGAGCCTCAGCGCATCGGAGAAAAATTCCGGGCCACCGAAATTGCCGGACTTCAGCGCGAGCAGCATGTCGCCCCCGGCGCCGACCGCGCGCAGCACCGGAACGCCTGCAGCGATCTCCACCCCTACGAGAAATCCGGGAATCTTCAACCGATCGACCACGGCGCCGGACGTCTCGCCGCCGGCAACGACCAATCGCCGCACGCCTGATTTCACGAGGTTTTCGGCGATGTCGGCCATCGCCTGCTCGATGGCATGTCCGGCCGCGTCACGGCCGTGACGTGCCTGAAGCGCTGAGACCTGATCCGGTGTCGAGCTCGATGCGATCAGCACGGGCCCCTCGGCCAGTCGCGGCCTTGCCCAGTCCAGCGCACGCTGTGCTTCGTCCGCCCCCGTAAGAATACGGTCCGGATCGAGATGAAACACCGGCATGACCTGTTCAGCGCTGGCGATCTGCTTGAGCGTGGCCTGCGAGCAGCTGCCGGCAAGACACGCCGCCGGTCCACCAACGGCAGCTCCGGATTCGCTGCCTGCCGCGGCTGATTTGACCTTGCCGGTCGACACCAGGGCACGCGCGAGCCCGAGGCCGATGCCGGAGGCGCCGACCGAAAGCCGATGTTCGGCGGCCACGAGGCCGATGGTTTCGAGATCGCGATCGAAGACGGCGTCGATGATCGCAGCGCCGATGCCCTTGCCCGCGAGTTCGGCCAGCCGCGCCCGCACGGCATCCGCGCCGCGCGTGACGGTGGCGAGATCGACGAGGCCGATTTGTGTCCTGCTCTGCCGCGCCAGCACGCGCACCAGGCTGGAATCGTGCATCGGGTTGAGCGGATGGTCCTTGAGCGGGCTCTCGTTCAGCGGCACCGCGCCGACGAACAGGTTGCCCTGGTAGACGGTGCGGCCAGTCTCCGGGAAGGCCGGCGTCACCAGAACGATGCCCTCGCCGCAATCGTCGCGCAACGCGTCCATTACCGGGCCGATATTGCCGGCGTCGGTGGAATCGAAGGTCGAGCAGATCTTGAACAGCACATGGCTCGCGCCGCGGCCGCGCAGCCATGTCTCCGCCGCGCGCGAGCGCGATACAGCAAGGCCTGCTTCGATCGAGCGGCTCTTCAAGGACACCACGACAGCGTCAACCTCGGGCAACGCCAGATCATCGGCGGGTATGCCGATGGTCTGCACGGTGCGCAGGCCCGCGCGCGTCAGCGTGTTGGCAAGATCGGAGGCGCCGGTGTAGTCATCGGCGATGCAACCCAGTGCAAGAGTCACGGCTTCACTCCCGCGTAGGGCTTGAACCAGGCAAGGCCGTCGGTGGTCTTGCCGCGCGGATTGTATTCGCAGCCGACGAAGCCGGCATAGCCAAGCCGGTCGAGCTCTTCGAACAGGAAGGGATAGTTCAGCTCCTCGCCGTCGGGCTCGTTGCGCGAGGGAATGCTGGCGATCTGGATGTGGCCGATGATCGGCATCATCTCGCGCAGCCGCATGGTGACGTCGCCATGGATGATCTGGCAATGATAGATGTCGAACTGGAGCTTGAGGTTCGGGAGCCGCAACTCCTGGATCAGGTCGCGCGCAAAGCCGAAATCGTTGAGGAAGTAGCCGGGCACGTTGCGGGCATTGATCGGCTCGAGCACGATGTCGATGCCGTGCGGCGCAAAGAACTCCGCCGCCCACGCCACGGACTTGTAGAACGCCTCGATCGCAACGCGCTCGCCGCGATTGGCAAGGCCGGCCATCAGGTGCAGGCGCTTGACGCCGGTGGCCTTGGCGTAGGGCAGCGCGGTCTCGAGGCCCGCCTTGAGATCGGCGAAGCGCGCCGGAAGCGCGGCGAAACCCTTCTCGCCCGCATTCCAGTCGCCGGGCGGCAGGTTGAACAGGGCCTGGGTCAGGCCGTTGCGCTTGAGCCGCTCGCCGACCGCCTCGGCCGGATGCTCGTAGGGAAAGAGAAACTCGACGGCGGTGAAGCCGGCTTGCGCGGCGGCATCGAAGCGGTCGAGGAACGGCACCTCGGTGAACATCATCGAGAGATTGGCGGCGAAACGGGGCATTGGAATCCTCTTGTCCTTACTTGTCGCCGGGAAGCTTCACGCCGGTGACCTGCGCATACATGCGCGCGACCGAGGCGTCATCGTCGCGGCCCATGCCTGCGGCAGCCGTCATCAGGAACATCTGGAGCGCGGCCGCGGAAACCGGCACCGGGAATCTGGCGCTCCGCGCCATGTCCTGGATGATGCCGAGGTCCTTGACGAAGATCTCGACCGCGCTGCGCGGCGTATAGTCGCCGTCGAGCACATGCGGCATGCGGTTCTCGAACATCCAGGAATTGCCGGCGGAGGCCGTGATCACCTCATAGACCTTGCGGATGTCGAGGCCCTGCTTGGCCGCAAACGCCATCGCTTCGCTGGCGGCGGCGATGTGCACGCCGGCGAGCAACTGATTGATCATCTTGAAGGCGGCGCCCTGCCCTGCGGCATCGCCAAGCTCGTAGAGCTTTGCGGCCATGGCGTCGAGCGCCGGCCGCGCCTTCGCAAAAGCGGCCGGGCTGCCCGAGGCGAGGATCGTCAGTTCGCCTTGCGCGGCGCGCTGCGCGCCGCCGGAGATCGGCGCATCCAGATAATGCCGGCCGGTCGCCTCGAGCTGCTTGGCCAGGCGCCGCGCCACGTCGGGATCCATGGTGGCCGATGACAGGAAGACGCTGTCCTTGGGCATGGTCTCGGCGACGCCATCCTTGCCGAACAGGATCGTCTCCGTCTGCGCTGCATTGACGACGACGCTGACGACGACGTCGGCGTCCCTGGCGGCTTCGGCCGGCGTCCTGGCGCCCGCGCCGCCGTCCTTCACGAAGCGCGCCACCGCATCGGCCGAGACGTCGCAGCCGGTGACGGCGTGGCCGGCGCGCTTCAGCGAGGTCGCCATGCCAAATCCCATCGAGCCGAGCCCGATGACGGCGATACGCTGATTTTGTGACGTGGAGGCGGACATGCAACTGACCCTTGCGAAACGTTTCCCGGACGGCCGGCCCTTGCGGCGGCTCGGCGAACCGATAACACGGCTTGGCCGCGCTGCCAAAGCGTGAGACAAGCGGGCATGACGGCCATGAGCAACGAGACAAGGCTGCGTGAGGATATCTGTCGCTTCGGACGGTCCCTGTTCGAGCGCGGGCTGACGCCGGGCTCCTCCGGCAATATCAGCGTCAAGCTTGACGATGGCGGCTGGCTGGTGACGCCGACCAATGCCTCGCTCGGCTTCCTCGACCCGGCGCGGCTGTCGCGGCTGGATAGCCAGGGCCGGCCGATCTCGGGCGATGCACCGACCAAGGAAGTTCCGCTGCACACTGCGCTCTACGACACCCGCGGCAGTGCACGCGCGATCGTGCACCTGCACTCGACGCATTCTGTCGCACTGTCGATGCTGCCCGAGATCGACCCGCGCGCCGCGCTGCCGCCGATGACGGCCTATTATCTGATGAAATGCGGCGCAACCGCGCTCGTGCCCTATTACCGCCCCGGCGATCCCGCGGTGGCGGATGCGATCAAGGGGCTGGCGGGGAAATATTCATCCGTGCTGCTCGCCAATCACGGCCCGGTGGTCGCCGGCGACACGCTGGAGGCCGCGGTGTTCGCGACCGAGGAGCTGGAGGAGACGGCGAAGCTGTACCTGCTGCTGCGCGGGATGAACCCGCGCTACCTGTCGCCGGAGCAGGTGAAGGATCTGGTGAAGGTGTTCGGGGTGACGTTGCCGGAGCATGGGCACGGGCACGGACATTAGCGTCGCCTCGTGAAGAGCACGACAGTGCTGCCTTACCCACCACTGTCATTCCCCGCGAAGGCGGGGAATCCAGTACGCCGCGGCCCCTCCGTATCCCACTAACGTCTCTGGAATACTGGATCGCCCGCCTTCGCGGGCGATGACACCGAGAGTGCGGGACGCACATCCCAACACTTGCGTCTAAAGACCCAGATACGCCTTGCGCACATCCGGATTGCCCTTGATCTCGCTCGCTGCACCCTGCATCAGCACGCGGCCGGTTTGCAGGATGTAGGCGCGGTCGGCGATCTCCAGGCACTCGGCCATGCGCTGCTCGACGATCAGCACGGTCATGCCGGCGTCGCGGATGCGCTTCACCGCCTGGAAGATTTCATCCACCAGCTTCGGCATGATGCCTTGCGACGGCTCGTCCAGCATCAGCAGCCGCGGGCGCGTCATCAGCGCGCGGCCGATGGCCAGCATCTGCTGCTCTCCGCCGGAGAGTGTCTCGGCCCGCTGCTCCAGGCGTTCGGACAAACGCGGAAACAGCGTGAAGACGAGATCGAGCGGCCCCTCGCGGTCGGCCTCGCCGCGGTAGAGATAGCTGCCGAGACGAAGATTGTCGCGCACCGACAGGCGCGGGAACAAGCGGCGGTTCTCCGGCACATAGGCGATGCCGGTCGCGGTGATGTGGTGCTGCGCCATGCCGTCGAGGCGCTTGCCGTCGAAGGTCACGGTGCCCGAGCGCGGACGCTCGGCACCGGCGATGGATTTGAGCAGCGTCGACTTGCCGGCGCCGTTAGCGCCGGCGACGCAGACGATCTCGCCCTTCTCGACATTGATCGAGACCGCGGAGATCGCGACCAGGCCCTGATAGGCGGTCGTGACTTCATGCACTGACAGCATGACGATCTCCCAGATATGCGGTGATCACCTTGGGATCGCGAACGACGTCGGCAGGCTTGCCCTCGACCAGCACCTTGCCGAGGTCGAGCACGATGGCGCGGTCGACCAGCGGCATCACGATCTCCATGACGTGCTCGACCATCAGCACGGTGATGCCGGCATCGCGGACCTTGCGCACCAGCGCGACACCGGTCTGCGCCTCGGTCGGCGTGAGGCCGGTGAGGACCTCGTCGAGCAGCAGCAATTTTGGTTCGGTCGCGAGCGCACGCGCGACCTCGAGGCGGCGCTTCTCGGCCGGCACGAGGTCGCTCGCGAGCACGTCGGCGCGTGCGGCAAGGCCGGTGAATTCCAGCACCTCATGCGCCTTGCGGCGCGCCTCGCGCATCACGGTGTTGCGCACGAGCGCACCGACGATGACGTTGTCGATGACAGTCATGGTCTCGAAGCTCTTGACGACCTGGAAGGTGCGCGCGACGCCGCGCTGACAGCGCTCGGCCGCCGGCAGGTTGGTCACATCGTCCCCGTCGAAGATAATCGAGCCCTGCGTCGGCGGCAGCACGCCCGCAATGAGATTGAACAGCGTCGACTTGCCGGCGCCGTTGGGACCAATCAGGCCGACGATCTCGCCGCGCCCGACCGAGATCGAGACATCGCTGTTGGCAACAAGGCCGCCGAAACGTTGCCAGACGCCGCGGGTTTCAAGGAGCGCGGTCATCGCGAAGCTCCCTTGCGGCGCGAGAACAGCCCGATCAGACCTTCCGGCCGCGCCAGCGCAATCACGACGATCAGCGTGCCATAGACGATGAGATCGACGCCGCGGCCGGAGCCGCCGATATAGGAGCGCGTCAGCTCGGTGAGCGGAATCAGGATTACCGCGCCGAGCAGCGGCCCCCACAGCGTGCCGATGCCACCCAGCACCGCCGGCAACGCCATCAGCAGCGAGAACTGGAAGCCCATGACGCTTCCGGGATCGATATAGGAAACATACATGGCATAGAAGCTACCGCCGACCGCGACCAGGAAGGCAGAGACGGCCGCAGCCCCCATCTTGGAATCGAACACGACCACACCGAGGCTCTGGGCTGCATCGGGATTGTCCTTCACCGCGCGCCACCAATAGCCCCATTTCGAGTCTTCCAGCCACCAGGTGACGAACCAGGCGATGCAGGCGAGCGCCAGCGCGAAATAGAAGTACGGCAGCTTGCTGCGGGCGAATTGGAATTTCAGCCAGCTGTCGCCGCGCACGGGCATCTCGATACCGAGGGCCGCACCCGCCCATTCCCAGTTCTGGATCAGCAGCAAGCCGATCTCGGCGATCACGATGGTGGCGATCGCAAAGTAGTGGCCGCCAAGGCGGAAGCAGGGATAGCCGAGCGCCAGCGCGATCAAGGCGGAGATGGCGCCGCCGGCGAGCATACCGAACCAGGGCAGCACGCCGAACTTCGTGAACAAGAGCGTGGTGGTATAGGCGCCCAAGCCGAAATAGAGGGCATGCCCGAGCGATATCTGCCCGCAATAGCCGGACAGGATGTTCCAGCTCTGCGACAGCGCCCCGAACATCAGCGTCAAAATCATGATGTTCTGGACGTTTGGATTCTTGACGAACAACGGCACGAGCGCAGCGGCGACCGTAAGGCAAGCTGCAACGAGGAGTTCGCGGCGACGCCGCTCTGTAAAGCTCTTGTCCATCTCACATCGATCCGAACAGGCCGCGTGGCCGGATAAAGACCACGAGGAGATAGACGGCATAGATGCCGACCGACTTCAGTGATGGCGGCAGCACGAGCGCGGTGGTGGCCTCGACGAGACCGACGATGATGCCGCCGGCGAAGGCGCCGAACACGCTGCCGAAGCCGCCGAGCGCCACCGTGACATAGGCGATCAGTGCAAAGGATGCACCGACGTCGGGATAGATATAGAAGAAGCTCGCCATGATGGCGCCGGCGAGCCCCACCAGGGCAGCGCCGAGGCCCCAGCCGAGCGCGAACACGCGGTTCTTGTCGATGCCGACGAGGGCCACCGCACCGGGATCCTCACGGGTCGCTTCCAGCGCACGGCCGAAATCGGTGCGGTTGATGAAGAGGTAGAGCCCGCCGAACGCCGCGATCGCAACCAGCGCGCCGAAGAGCTGCGGCTGCGGCAGGAAGATTCCGGCGACCGATACCGTCTTGCCGCCGAGCCATGAGTTGGGGACGCTGCGATAGTCGGCCGTGAAGAACAGCTGCGCCAGGCCGCGCATCACGATCGCGAGGCCAAAGGTCGCGAAGATCTGCACCATGCCGACATTGGCCTTGGCGCGCATCGCAAACCGCACGATCACGAGATAGACCACCGCCCCCAATACGAACAAGGCAGCGGCGGCCAGTGGCGCCGACAGCAGTGGATCGATCGCGAAGAACGTGAACAGGAAGAACGTTACGTACATCGCGATCATCAGGAATTCGCCATGGGCGAAGTTGACGACGTCCATCAGGCCGAAGATCAACGCCAGGCCAACAGCGATCAGTCCGTAGAGCAGCCCCATCAGGAGGCCGCTCGCAAGACTTTGGATAATGGTTTCGGCTGTCACGTTGCTTCGTCCCCCGCCCGCAACTGGTCGCTTACTTCATCGGCCAGATCGCGTCGGCAACCGCCGCCTGCGACGGGAAGATGGTGACGAACTTGCCGCCGACATATTGCAGCAGCACCGGATCGGCTTCGTTGTTCTGGCCCATGTCGTCGAACTTGACCCGCTTCCAGGGCATGATGGTCTGCTCGCCCGACATCTCGGTCGCGGCCAGTGCGTCACGGATCTTCTCGCCGTCGGTGGATTTGGCGCGGTTGATGGCGTCCGCCATGATGATCATGGCCATGAACTGCCGCGACGTGTTGTCGTTGAGGTCCTTGCCCGACTTCGCCTTGAACAGATCGTTGATCTTGCCGACCATCGGCCGCTTGGCGGCGAGATCGAGCGAGAAACTGCCGCGGGTGATCGCACCCTCGAGCTTGTCGCCGACGGCGTCGTAAAGTGCCTTTTCGGAGAAGCCGGCGGCTTGCGCCACGATGGCGTTCGGCTTGTAGCCGAGCTCAGCCATGGTCTTGACCAGCAGGATGCCGTCGGTGGTGTAGCTCGAGGGCAGCAGCACGTCGGCATTGGCGGCCTTGAGCTGCTGGACTTCAGCCGAGAGCGACGGCGAGTTGGCGCGGTACTTGATGTCGGCGACGATCTTGTAGCCGCGTTCGGTGGCGAGCTTGGTCTGCGCATTGGCAGAGTCGGTGCCGAAGATCGTATCTTCGTGGAACAGCGCCAGCGTGTCGGCCTTGGCGCCCTTCTTCTTCATCGCATCGAGGAAATCGAACATCCCGGCCGAGAACATCTCGTCGTGCGGTGAGGCGCGGAAATAATACTTCAGGCCGCGGCGATGCAGACTCGGCGAGGAGTTGTCTGCCGACAGGAACGGAGTCTGGTAACGTTCGCAGATCTGGCTGATCGTGACCGCGACTGCGCTTTGATAGGAACCGAGAATGGCGCAGACCTTTTCCTGCGTGATGAGGCGCTCGGCTTCGGCGCGCCCCTTTTGCGGGTCGCCCTGGGTGTCGGCGTAGACGAGACGGATCTTGGCGCCACCAAGGCCGGGCAAGCCCAGGCCCTTCGCGAGCGGAAGGTCGAAGTCCTGATCGTTGTTGATGATATCGACCGCGGTCTCGAACGCGCGCTGCGCATCGACACCCACCTGGGCGCCGGCGCCCGACAAGGGATAGGTCGCGCCGATCACCACTTCAGAAGTTTGCGCACGCGCAGCTAGCGGCATCAACGCGGCAGTGGCGGCGGCTCCGAGCAGAACGTCGCGGCGAGTGATCGTCATAGGCAAAGTCCCCTGTTATTCGAATTTTGCGCGTATCGAATGAAGCGATTGACAGATAGCGTAAAGCCTGAAGAAGCAGCAAACGCTGCCCACTAAATCACGGCCATGGTCCTGTTCTTGAGATCCGTCACCAGCATCAGGCCGGGCGAATGCGTGATTGCGAACGGCACCTTCGCGGCATTGATCACCGATTGCGGCGTGACGCCGCAGGCCCAGAACACCGGGATCTCGTCATCGGCGACCGGCACGGGATCGCCATAGTCGGGCTTGGCGATGTCCTTGATGCCGATCAGGTGCGGATGGCCGAGATGCACGGGCGCGCCGTGCACGGCGGGATAGCGCGAGGTGATCTGCACCGCGCGGATCGCATCGGCCGGCTTGAACGGACGCATCGACACCACCATGGGGCCGGCGAACGGACCGGCCTCGCCGCAGGCGATGTTGGTGCGGTACATCGGCACGCGCACGTTCTGCTCGATGTGGCGGATCGGCATGCCCTCGTCGAGCAGCGCCTCCTCGAACGAGAACGAGCAGCCGAGCACGAAGGTCACGAGATCGTCGCGCCAGTACTTGGTGACGTCGGTCGGCTCGTCCACGACTTCGCCGTCGCGCCAGACGCGGTAACGGGGAACGTCGGTGCGGATGTCGAGGTCGGCGCCGAGCGCGGGGATATGCGGACTGCCGACGTCGGACATGCCGATGATCGGGCAGGGTTTCGGATTGAGCTGGCAGAAGCGGTGAAAGGCGCCGGCATATTCCGCCGGCAGGATCGCCAGATTGCCCTGGACGAAGCCGGGGGCGACCCCGGCGGTGGAGCCCACCTCGCCGCCGCGATAGGCGAGCCGGGCCTTGCGGCTCGGGAGGGTGTCGGGTGTTTCAGTTTGCTGCGCTGCCACCAAAACAGTCATGTGATCGACCTGCCTATAAACTCGACAAAGACAAGCCAACACCAAGCGTGCTATAAAGTCTAATCTTCCTTTCTAATCAATATCGATAAATTTCTTTTATCGATCGGGAAAATCATTCCAATGCTGGACTTCAGGTCAATCGAGACGTTCCTCTGGGTTGTGAAGCTCGGCAGCTTTCGCGGCGCCGCACAAAGGCTCAACACGACCCAGCCGGCGATCTCCCAGCGCATCGCCCAGCTCGAGCGCGAGATGGGCGTGAAGCTCCTCAACCGCGATCATCGCGTGGCCTCACCGACGCCGAGCGGGCGGCAGATGATGGTCTATGCAGAGAAGCTGATCGGCCTGCGCGCTCAGATGATGGCCGAGGTCGGCGACCGTTCGGCGATGCGCGGCGTGATGCGTCTCGGCGTGGCCGAGACCATCGTGCACACCTGGCTGCCGCGCCTCGTGAAGAGCGTGAACGAGCTCTATCCGAACCTGTCGCTGGAGATCGAGGTCGACATCACGCCGAACCTTACGGCGCGTTTGCTCGCGCAGGAGATCGAGCTTGCCTTCGTGGTGGGGCCGCTGTCCGCCTCCGGCGTGCACAACCGCGTGCTCGCCGATTATCCGATCGGTTTTCTCGCAAGCCCCTCGCTCGGCCTCGGCAACGGCCCGGTGACGCGCGCCGATCTCGCGCGGTTTCCGATCATCACCTTCCCGCGCAAGACCAGGCCCTACGAGGTCGTGCGCGAGGTGTTCGACCGGCCCGAATTGCCGCCGATCCGGCTGCATGCCTCTGCGTCGCTCGCGACCGTTATCCACATGGCGGTCGAGGGCCTGGGGATCGCCGTGATCCCAGACGCCATCGTCGAGAACGAGCTCGCCGACGGGCGGCTGCAACTGCTCGACACCGATCTTGAAATCACACCGCTGACATTCACGGCGAGCTGGCTCGCCTCGCCCGACGTCGTGGCGGTGGAGCGCGTCGCCGAGCTTGCATGTCAGATTGCGCAGAGCAGCCTCGCGGTTGACGCGCCCGCGCTGGCGCGTCATTGAAACAGGCGCCGGACAACGAGAGAACGACCGCATGAGCCGAGCCGCCACCAACCTGCAAATCGATTCCGCCCGCCTCTGGGGCTCCATCCACGAGACCGCGCAGTTCGGCGGGACGGCCAAGGGCGGCGTGCGGCGGCTGACGCTGAGCGCCGAGGACAAGCAGGTGCGCGACTGGTTCCGCAAGGCCTGCGAGGATGCCGGCCTCGAGGTGCATGTCGATGCGCTCGGCTCGCAATTCGGCCTGCGCAAGGGCCGCGACATGTCGAAGCTGCCCGTCGGCATCGGCTCGCATCTCGATACCCAGCCGACCGGCGGCAAGTATGACGGCATCCTGGGAACGCTCGGCGCGCTGGAAGTGATCCGCACCCTGAACGACGCCGGCATCGAGACCGAGGCGCCCATCTGCGTGGTGAACTGGACCAACGAGGAAGGCTCGCGCTTCGCACCCGCGATGATGGCCTCCGCAGCTTACGTCGGCGATTTCACCACCGACGACATCCTGTCACGCAAGGACGCCGAGGGCACCACTGTCGGCCAGGCGCTCGACGGCATCGGCTATCGCGGCGACAAGCCGGTCGGTTTCCAGAAGCTCGGCTGCTTCGTCGAGCTGCACATCGAGCAGGGCCCGATTCTGGAAGCCGAGGGCAAGACCATCGGCGTCGTCGATTCCGGCCAGGGCGTGCTGTGGTATGACGGCAAGATTTCCGGCTTCGAGAGCCATGCGGGATCGACCCCGATGCCGCTGCGGCGCGATGCGCTGGCCACGCTCTCCGAGATCGTGCTGGCGATGGAGGCGATCGCCAAGAAGCACGGGCCGAACGCGGTCGGCACCATCGGCGAGGCCGTGATCGCAAACCCCTCGCGCAACGTCATACCCGGTGAAATCGCCTTCACCATGGATTGCCGCAGCGCCGATGGCGCCATCATGGACGCGCTCGATCGCGATCTGCGTGCAGCGATTGCGGAGATCGCCGCGCGCCGCAAGGTCGAGGTCAAGATCGACCTGGTCTGGCGCAAGCCGCCGACGCATTTCGATCCCAAGCTGATCGCGGCGGTCGAGAACGCGGCCAAGACGCTCGGCTATTCCTCTCGCCGCATCACCTCCGGCGCCGGTCACGACGCCTGCAATCTCAACACCGTGATGCCGGCGGCGATGGTGTTCGTGCCTTGCAAGGACGGCATCAGCCACAACGAGCTGGAAGACGCCACGCAGCCCGACTGCGCCGCGGGCACCAACGTGCTGATGCACACCGTGCTGGCGATCGCTGGCGTCGCGTCCTGATCGGAGAGGGCCATGCGCGGAGTTTTCGTCGACGCCAACGAAGCCCTCGCCGTGATCATGGAGCGGCTGGAGCAGCCCGGCGATCCCAAGGTGCGGATCAACAGGGACCCTGACATCAAGCCCCAGCAATACCCGGAAATCCTTGACGGCGCCGAGATCGCGATCGTCGACCACACCGCGCTTCCGACCGATGTCGCGAGGAAATGCGCGGGCCTGAAGCACGTCGTGTTCCTCGGCACCGGCGCGCGCAGCTACATGAACCCGGAAGAGCTCGCCGAGCTCGGCATCTCCGTGCACCTGATCAAGGGCTATGGCGACACCGCCGTGGCTGAATCCGCGATCGCGCTGATGTGGGCCTCGGCCCGCGTCATCGCGATGATGGATCGCGAGATGCGCGTCGGCAACTGGCTGCGCGAAGACGGCATGCAGCTCACCGGCAAGACGCTCGGCCTCATCGGCTTCGGCGGCATCGCAGCGGAGGTCGCGCGCATCGCCACGGGCAGCGGCATGAAGGTGATCGCCTGGAACCGCTCGCCGAAAAACTACCCGGGCGTCGCGTTCACCGATCTCGACACGGTGCTGGCGACCAGCGACGTGGTGTCGCTGCACCTGCTGCTCAACGACGAGACGCGTGGCATGATCACGCGCGAGAAGATCTTTGCGATGAAGCGTGGTGTCATCCTCATCAACACCGCGCGCGCCGCGGTCGTCGACGAGGCCGCCATGATCGACGCGCTGAAGTCGGGCCACATCCGCCACGCCGGCCTCGACGTCTTCAACATCGAACCCCTGCCCGGCGATCATCCGCTGACAAAACTGCCGAACGTGACGCTGTCGGCGCATTCGGCGTTCCGCACGCCGGAGGCGAGCGAGAACCTGATTGAAGCGGCGCTGGTTCACTGCCGCCGGATCGTGAAGGAATAAGAGCAACAACAAATGGCTGACTATCGCACCATCAAGGCCGAAGCGCTCACCAACGTCGTCCGCGCCATTGTCAAGGCCGGCGGCTCCTCGGATCGCGAGGCCGAGCTCGTATCCACCAACCTCGTCGAGGCCAATCTTAGGGGACATGACTCGCACGGCGTCGGCATGATCCCGCGCTATGTCCAGAGCGTCACCAACGGCGGCCTCGCCGTGAACCAGCACGTCAAGATCGTGCTCGACACTGGCCCGCTCCTCACCCTCGACGGCCTCACCGGCTACGGCCAGGTGATCGGCCACGAAGCGATGGAGCTGGCAGCCGAGCGTGCCAAGAGCAACGGCGTGTGTCTCGTCGGTCTTTCCAATGCGCACCACATCGGCCGCATCGGCCACTGGGCCGAGCAGTGCATCGACCACGGGCTCGTATCGATTCACTTCGTCAACGTGATCTCGCGCCCGATCGTGGCGCCCTGGGGCGGCAGCGATGCCCGGCACGGCACCAACCCGTTCTGCGTCGGCATTCCGCGCAGGGGCAAGGAGCCGATCGTGCTCGACTTCGCCACCAGCAGAATCGCGCAGGGCAAGACCCGCGTCGCCCACAACAAGGGCGTCGAGCTGGAGCCCGGCACCATCATCGACAATGAAGGCAAGCCCACGGTCAACCCGCGCTACACCGTGATCCCGCCGTACGGCGCTATCCTGCCGTTCGGCGAGCACAAGGGTTCGGGGCTCGCGCTCGTGTGCGAAATCCTCGGCGGCGCGCTCTCCGGCGGGCAAGTGGTCAAGGGCCCGTCCGACGGCAAGTACAACGTCCTCAACGGCATGCTCTCGATCATCATCGACCCGGGCAAGCTCGGCACCGGCGAAAACCTGGCGCGTGAAGTCGAAAGCTTCGTCGCCTGGCACACCGGATCGCCTCCGGGCCCCGGCGTCGACAAGGTGAAGATCGCCGGCGAGCCCGAGCGCGAGACGAAGAAGAAGCGGCTCGCGGAAGGCATTCAGGTCGATCCGACCACCTGGCAGGAAATCCTGGATGCCGGGAAGCGCTTCGGGCTGGATCAGGCGGCGATCGAGAAGATCGCGGGGTAGGAAACCCAACTGCTGTCGTCCCGGACAAGCGCAGCGAAGCGGAGCGCAGATCCGGGACCCATATGTGGACGGCCCCCGTGGCACAAGAGGTTTGGCGGTCTGATCGGATCGCTTGCATCCATATGTCCGGCCTG